>JBGSJB010000870.1:0-1697 GCA_041742175.1 Pirellulaceae bacterium | reverse complement strand
CTGCGCGTCTATCTGATGCGGAGGCGATAATTATTCCGGAAGCGGTCCAAGGGGCATTTGGTCCATCGTTGGTCCCGGTTGGAGGAGAATCCCCGCATCGAGGTTCCCACCCTGGCTTGAGTCGTAGAATGGAGACGTTTTTTGCCGCATTTTGGGGACAGGCCGTGCCGATCCGCCATCCCCAGTTGTGGCGCACGAAGGGGGAAGTGTTAAAGCGACTAGAGCAAAATGGCGTTCATGATGGTTGGGCGACTAGAAGATCGTGCTCTCGGGACCAGCGCCACCTTCGCACGGAACGCCACACTCTGCTCCAATGTGGCATTTGCTCGGGATGCATACTTCGCCGCCTCGCTGTATTTGCTTCTGGATTACATGAGTCGGCAGATACGTATCTGTGGTCCAACCTCAAGGCGGGTTCAATGGATGAAATGCTGTGCGGTGATGCACTCCAAAAAACGAGCGCCAACGACTACGACATTGCCGTCCATGCCATTTTGGCAATGGAGGAACTTGCACTGCAAGCCGACCGCGCAGTCCTTAGTGGTGAATCACGTAACACGCTTATTGATGCTTTTGGAACCGAACCTAAAAAACTTGAAGAGGCTTCGCGGGAACTCGCGCGATTGCTTTGCACTCATAAAAAAGAGTGGCGAGCATTTGTCGCCGAACTTGGACCCCAATCCTGGATCAATCAGCAGATTGCCATGATATGAGCACCATTGATTCCTTGGAACCCGTAAAGCTCGGTGAAAGATTGCGAATCGCGCGATCCAACGCCGGCCTAAAACAAGAAGATGCTGCTCGTGAACTAGGTATTTCACGCACGACCCTAATTTCGATTGAGCAGGGACAGCGGAAAATCCGCGCCGAAGAATTGCGCCGATTGAGTGTCATATACAGAACTTCGGTAAACGAACTACTTCGTGATTCCGCAATCCACGTCGATTTGGTGGGTAAATTCCGGCGCTCGGCTCAAGCACATGAATCCAACAATGTAGCAGATGAGGCACTTCGCCTCCTTAATCGACTCGCCAGTGCGGCGGTAGAATTGGAGTCCCGACTAGGACAGCGGCAGAAGTTTCATTACCCTGCGGAAAGGCCAATTCTTCCGGGTGGCTTGGACGATCAAGCAGAAGACTTGGCATTGGAATTAAGGCATAGGCTCGGCTTGGGTATCGCTCCTATCACCGATATTGTCTCCTTGGTTGAGCTAGAATTGGGGGTGCGAATTTTTTTCCGGCCATTGCATTCAACCATCTCAGGTGTGTTTGCCTTCGATATTGCGGTCGGACCTTGCATGTTAATCAACTCGCTTCACCCGCCAGAGCGTCAGGTCTTAACTGTCGTCCATGAACTAGGCCATTTTATGTGCATGCGAGAAATGCCGAATGTTTTTTCTATAGACGAACGCGAGGAGTCCAGAGAGGAACGTTTTGTCACGCTTTTCTCCATCGCCTTTTTGATGCCAGCGGTAGCAATCCGCCGGCGGTTTCGAGACTTCATTGGATCGGGTGGCTCGTTTACCCCTAGACACCTTTTGCTTATGGCGCATGCCTTCGGGGTGTCGTTTGAGGCAATTTGCCGACGCTTGGAATTCTTGTCTCTTCTTCCGAAAGGGACGTTCGAATCATTGCGTGAACGAGGCTTCTCGATTGAGAACGCGAAACGCACGTTAGGCCTACCTGCCCCTGTAGCCC
>JBGSJB010000869.1:0-1938 GCA_041742175.1 Pirellulaceae bacterium | reverse complement strand
GATGACCCCTGCAAGGTATTTCTGGAATTGCCAGATGGGCTCTTCGAGATGGCTGAGACGGCCGGGGCTGTATCCTTTCGATTTCACTCCGCGCTGGGTGGCAGTGCAGACTTCCATGTCTTCCATGTGAAAATCGATGCCGGCCTGAATTTCTTTTGCCAGGATTTCTTCATAGCCGACGATACCCGTGGCATCCTTTTGAACGATCATGGTGGTCATGAGTGTGCAGCTCTCGGGGCCAGTGGGCAGCAGGCGGTACCAGTAGACCCGGTCGGGTGCCGCAAATAGAAGAAAGTTAGGGTTCCCGAGAAAAACCCACCACTTGCAATACTCATCGACGCCAAGACCGGGGAACGCGGGGAAGGGCGTGCCGGGGTCGCCGGTGGCGCGAATTTCTTCAGCCATGCTTCCTTTGAGCGGCAGGTGCATGCAGGAATACTCGGGATCGTATGGTTCCGTCCAGCAACCCTTCGCAGGCAGGAACGGTTCGAGCGTTTTCATGTGGGCGCCGAGGTGATGGTAAGCTTCCATGAAGTTCTCAAGGAGAATCTTCCAGTTGAAATCACATTCCCAATGGGCTGACCACACGAGCAGGCCTTCAGCCATGTCCCATTTGCCGACGAAGCGGTCTTTGAGGTCGGCGTATTTTTCTGACAAGGGCGCGATGTCGGACGAGAGGGTGGCGAAGACAAAACCTTCCCAGATCTCACTGCGAAAGGTGTGCAGGCAGACTTCGCTGCGATCAAAATCTGCGGCTTCCTGCATCTCTGCGGCTCCGACGAGCTTGCCATTCAGATCGTAGCTCCACAGGTGGTAGGGGCAAAGGATGACGCGCTGGTTACCTTCATCCAGATGGCCAAATCCACTGGGCATCAGATCCATACCACGGTGCCGACAGGTGCGTGACATGACTTTGATCCCCATGTCTTTTCCGCGCACGACAAGCATCGGCTCGCCCGCGACATCGACACGCACGAAGTCGCCGGCGTTGGGAATCTGTGAAATATGGCAGAGCGAGATCCATTCTTTATGGAAGATCTCGACTTCTTCAAATTTGAGGAATGCGGGATCGTAATAGGCGCTGCCCGGGAGAGTGGTAGATTGCTCGCGCGGCCTTGCAGCGGCGGCGGTGATGGCGTCGAAAAGCGATTCGTCGACGGCTTCGATGATGGGTGGTTCTGCTAGAGTGCTCATGATGGCGGGTTGAATTTGTTGTTGAAACGCTCGCGTTGGCGCTGACCGATCCAGGTATTGATTTCCCAGAGATCGGCGACGGGTTCCTGGGTGAACGGCGCACATTGCAGATAGCCGTCGGGGCCGAATTCAGGAGTCATGGTGAAGTCTGTGACTCCGCGTGCGGCCATCGATTCCCAGACAACATCCCACCAGCGCTCGTGAGCGGCGAGCGAGGCGGCATGTTCCGGGGCGCGTGGATCCGGAACCTGCGGGCCCTGATTGTAGCCGACTCGAGGTTGAATGTGATGGGCGTGCTCGGCGGCGAGTTGCAGGATCTCTGGTTCTTCGTCGAGGATGAGGCGCTCGCTGACCACACACCAGTGGCTGAAGTCGCAGGTGAGGCGGAGCTCAGGTACAGCCTGGAGAAAGTCGCGGGTCAACCACGGGCTGTAGGTGGGTCTGCCACGATGGGTCTCGACGGAGATGATCGTTTCATACTCGTGCTGAAGGCGGACGACACCCTGATGAAATTCGAGCGCGTCAGCGGCACTCCAGGCATCGTAGCCAGCCATCGTGTTGATGAAAAGCGGTGCACCTTCGAGACTGCGTATCACGCCCTCTTCAAGGGAATCGAGATGCTCACTCACGCTGCATCCCTTTGTGGGAACGTAGAATCCGCCGGGCGTGCAGGTGCTCACTTCAGCGATCCATTGCACGCCAGCGGATTCGATTTCGGTGAAAAATGCGGCGCGCTCTGCTGGC
>JBGSJB010000868.1:0-1868 GCA_041742175.1 Pirellulaceae bacterium | reverse complement strand
CGAACATCATGGACGACTCGCTCTTAAGGGAATCCATTCCCAACTTGGGGCCAACGCCAGCGGTAGCCCGTCGCTTGCTCCACTATTTCCAACTGGCAGAAGCCAATGGTGCGGACGTCATCATGTCGACCTGCTCGACGATGGGGCCTGTCACTCGATTGGCGAGAAGTTTCATTTCTGTGCCGCTATTTAATATTGACGAACCGATGGCGGCGCAGGCGATCACGCTGGGGACAAAGTTTGGCGTCTTAGCAACGGTCGCAACTTCTGCTCCCGCGACAAAGACACTGCTCGAACTCGAAGCCCAAAAGGTTGGAAAGTCGATTGAGATCAAGTCTGTTGTGAATCAAGATGCGTTCGCTAGGCTGAAGTCAGGTGATGTCCAAGGACACAATGATTTAGTTCATCAAGAACTCCTTAAACTGCAAGCCGAAGTCGATGTCATTGTGCTTGGCCAAATCAGCCTTGCGTCAATCCGTTTCGATTGCTCGGTGCCGATGTTACAGGTCGGACATTCGGGATTTGCTTACGCCAAGACTTTGCTTGATCGGATGAGTTAGTTCTGCACGAGAAACAAGCCAATTATAGAAAACTAGACGAGGATGACGAATGAATGAATTGAGAACTTTACTCATCGCCTTGACCCTCACGTTCGCCATCACCATTTCAACGCCTGCCCTCGCTGCAGGTACAGCGTCCAAGCCTCGTTTGATCGTGCTGGCCGACATGGGGAACGAGCCGGATGAAATGCAACAGATTCTGCATCTTCTAGTCTGCTCCAATCAAGTCGAGTTGGAGGGCTTGCTGGCAGTCACAGGAAAGCACTTACGACCTGGACATCCAGAACCTTACCGACACGTGCTGCACCCAGAGTTATTTCATCAATTAATCGATGGCTACGAGCAAGTCTATCCGAACATTCAATTGCACGCGAGCGGTTGGCCATCGCCTGATCACCTACGCCGCAGTGTGGCAAATGGCCAAACCGGCTATGGGATGGCTGATACCGGAAAGGGGAAATCGAGTCCCGGTTCACGATTGATTGTCGATGTTGTCTCCAAACCGGATACTCGACCGGTACATGTCGTCGTCAACGCTGGCAGCAACACGCTCGCTCAGGCTCTGATAGACTTTCGCGACACACACAGCGCCGAAGAGCTAACAGCGTTCGTCGCCAAATTGATTGTCTTTGAAAACCAAGCCCAGGACGACGCCGGCGCTTGGATTTGCCATGAGTTCCCCAATATTCATTGGATTCGCAGCCGTTTTCAGACGCGCTGTTACGGTGGTCCATCGAACACCGATCTCGGCCCACACCAGTGGAAGCCTTATGCATATTCTCCCCTGGGACAAGATGACTGGGCCAAGGAAAATGTGCGGACGAATCATGGCGCACTGGGGGAACTTTATCCGCCGCGTGCTATGGGCAACCGTCTTCACTTCATCGAAGGCGGAGGCACGATCCCCTGGCTGCGATTGGTTTCACCTGGCCTCACCGACTCCAGCGAACCATCGTGGGGCGGTTGGAGCGGTCGATACACAAGCGAAAAAGTCCTCGACATCCCGTCACCCTATGCCGACGTACGCGCGGAGGAAACACCCTCAAAACCATTTGCCGCCTACACTGACTTCACAGGCGTCAAGGATCACTGGATCGATCCGCAAGACGGCCAGAGATACGACAGCCAATATGCTCCGATCTGGCCTTGGCGCGTCGCGATTTGGAATGATTTGAAAGCCCGCATGGATTGGTGCGTCCAACCTTACGATCAAGCTAATCATCATCCGGTTGCCGTGGTTGATGGTGACTCATCCGACGACATCTTGAACACCGGCGCAAAACCGGGCGAAACGCTGACGTTCGATGC
>JBGSJB010000867.1:0-1562 GCA_041742175.1 Pirellulaceae bacterium | reverse complement strand
ATACGCGTCGGCCAGGGAATTTATCGACGAGCTCAAGAGCTGGCAAGCGGACAAGCCCGTCACGGCGTCGCGCGACTCACTGCCAGATCGTGCGGCAAGGCTTTTTCGCAAACATCGGGCTGCAATGCTGGCGCTGGCGGTAGTGCTTATCGCTGTCACTTTCATTTCGATCCTTGCGGCTCTGTTGGTGAATCAGTCGCGCCGAGCCGAGACGGCTGCCAGACGGACCGCGGAGGAACTGTCGCATCGTAATCAGGCCGTTATCGCCGCCTTTGTTCGTTCGTTCCGCAGCACAAATCCGGCTAATATAGGCGTAACCGGTGAGATGACGGCGATGCAGGTGCTGAAAACGGCCTTGGCACACATTAAGGAAAATGAAAAGCTCGAGCACGATCCGCTGACCAAAGCGACTCTGCTGCAAGCAATCGGTTCGTCCCTCCACGGGCTCGGAGCATACGACGATGCGATTTCCGCCCATCGCGAAGGGATGGAGCTACGTGAACGAGTGTTGGGCAACGATGATCCATCAACATTAGAGAGCATGAACGATTTAGCCGGCGCGTACCTCTTCGCCGGTCGAACTCCGGAGGCGGTATCGTTGTTTGAGGAGACGGTACGGCGAATGGATTTGCGACTGGGAAGCGATCATAAGGACACCTTGTCCGCGAACAGCAATCTGGCCCTCGCGTACGAGCGCTCGGGTCGACTTGAAGACGCCTTGCCACGCTACGAAACGACGCTTCGATCCAGACAGAACACACTCGGTGAGGAACATCCAGACACCCTGATGAGCATGCATAACCTCGCATTTGCCTACACATCCATGGGTCGCTTCGACCAAGGTCTGCCACTTCACGAGGCGACCGTGAGGCTACGCACCGCCAAGCTCGGACCGGATCATCCGGAGACCTTGCAGAGTCTCAACAATAGGGCGTTTGCGCTGGCGACGGCCCACCGACTGAATGAAGCCATTCCGCTTTTCGAAGAGACGCTCCGGCTGACTGAGGGAAAGCTTGGCCCAGACCATCCACAAACGCTCGGGAGCAGACACAATCTGGCATCCGTGTACGAGTTTTCCGGGCGGCTTGATGAGGCTCTGCCGAATTATGAGCGGACGTTACGCCAAAGAGAAAAAGTGTTGGGACCTGACCATCCCGAAACCATCGGGACTGCGAAGAGTTTTCAGGCCGCGTTGCTTCAGGCGGGAAAGTTCGAGCGGGCACGGTCGATTGTCGAGGACTATCTTTCGAACTTCGAGCAACAACAACCGCGGGATGAGTCGGAGATTGCGCGGGCGAAATTGTCGCTTGCCGAAGCACTGTTGGGCATGCAGCTATATGAAGAAGCCAGCGATTCGATCGAACAGGCTGAGGCGAGCGGCGCTTTGGATCAACTCCACCAGCTACGCGGGCAAAGCATCAAGGGCGCCGTCATGGCCGCGCACGGCAAGCGGGACGAAGCCGAACCGCTACTCGTCGAATCGGCCGCAGGGCTCACCCACCAGGTTGCAGAAACGGCAATTTGGCTCCGATGGTATGCGAATCGCGCAGTGGAACGGGTCG
>JBGSJB010000866.1:0-2107 GCA_041742175.1 Pirellulaceae bacterium | reverse complement strand
CAAGCTGCGGGCAACCGTTTGGTTGTTATCCTGAACGACAATGACATGTCGATTGCGCCGCCGGTGGGCGGGCTGTCCGCCTATCTGGCGCGTTTGGTATCGAGCAGCGAATATCTGGGCCTTCGAAGCATGGCGAGCAAGATCGCGCGCCGTCTGTCGCGCCGCGTCTATACCGCCGCCTCCAAAGCTGAAGAATTCGCACGCGGCATGGCGATGGGCGGAACCTTGTTCGAAGAGCTCGGCTTCTATTATGTCGGCCCAATCGACGGGCATAATCTCGATCAGCTCATTCCAGTTCTCGAAAATATCCGCGACAATGCCGAAGGTCCGGTGCTGATCCATGTCGTCACCAAGAAGGGCAAAGGCTATGCGCCTGCCGAAGCCGCTGCCGACAAATATCACGGCGTTGCCAAGTTCGACGTCATCACCGGCAAGCAGGACAAGGGCCCCGGTGGCGGTCCGCCGGCGTACCAGAATGTCTTCGGCGAAACGCTGGCGAAGCTGGCTGACACCGACCCGTTGATTTGCGCGATTACCGCAGCCATGCCTTCGGGCACAGGCGTCGACAAATTCGCTGTTGCCCACCCCGACCGCGCGTTCGACGTTGGTATCGCTGAACAACACGGCGTGACGTTTGCCGCCGGCTTGGCCGCGCAAGGCATGCGGCCATTCTGCGCGATTTACTCGACCTTCCTGCAGCGCGCGTATGACCAAGTCGTTCACGACGTCGCGATCCAGAACCTGCCAGTCCGCTTCGCCATCGACCGTGCCGGATTGGTTGGCGCTGACGGCAGCACGCATGCGGGGTCTTTCGACGTGACCTATCTGGCGACGCTTCCCAATTTCGTCGTAATGTCGCCTGCCGACGAGGCTGAACTGGTCCATATGACCTATACTGCGGCTCTTCACGACAGCGGCCCGATTGCATTTCGCTATCCGCGTGGCAATGGCACCGGCGTTGCGATGCCCGAAGTTCCGGTGCAGCTCGAAATCGGCAAGGGCCGGATTGTCCGCGAAGGCAAGAAAGTCGCGATCCTCTCGCTCGGCACACGTCTCGCCGAGGCTCTCAAGGCCGCCGACACGCTCGAAGCCAAGGGCCTAAGCGCGACCGTAGCCGACCTGCGCTTTGCCAAGCCGCTCGATGAAAATATGATCCGCCACCTGATTGCCACTCACGAAGTCGTGGTTACGGTCGAGGAAGGTGCCATCGGCGGGCTTGGCGCGCATGTGTTGACGCTGGCGAGCGACCTTGGCCTGATGGATACCGGCCTGAAAATCCGGACGCTTCGCCTGCCCGACCTGTTTCAGGATCAGGACAATCCGCAAAAGCAATATGACGATGCCGGCCTCAACGCGCCGCAGATCGTCGATACGGTGCTAAAAGCGCTGCGCCACAACAGCGCTGGCGTGGAGGAAGCGAGCGTGCGGGCTTAACACCCACGCGCTTAATCTCAGCCCGGAATAACCGCCTGCGCAGTTTGCCCGTCGCCCTCTGGCGCGGCGATGATATCACGGGTGATCGTGCCCTTGTTGACCGTGTTGGTCTGCGGGTCGCCAACCGTTGAACGGATCCCCATTTCGGCCGATGCCGAGCTTCCGGAAATCACGCGCTCGGCCGCTGAACGCTGGGCAGAACCGCCGAACATCGCCTCAAGCACGGTTTCCTGCCCTGCTTCTTGCGGGCGGATTGCCGCCGAAGCGCTAGGCTCGAGTGCAAAATCAGGAGGAACAACCAAGGGCGCGGCGCGACCGGTTGCAGGTGCCGCCGCCTGTTGGCCGCGAATGTCCCAATCCCACAATTGCTGGCCGACATTGCCCGCAGAGGCGCAGCCCGAAAGCAGGGCCATCGATGCAAGCGTAACACCGGCAAGAATGTTTTTCTTCGTCATCATTATATCCTTACGGGCGTGGCGCGGGAGCCGCGCCTCCGAACATGGCTTCGAGCACCAGCTCCTTGGTGTCGCCATCTTGCGGGCGCGGGGCGTTCGGTGTCGGCGCATCGCAATAGAGGCAATCCTTGCGGATATCGAAGAAGAAGGCCGACAGGTCTTCATTGGCGAAATCGGTCAGCAGGCGGACGTAAGTATTGAAGTCGTAGTCGTTGACC
>JBGSJB010000865.1:0-1502 GCA_041742175.1 Pirellulaceae bacterium | reverse complement strand
CGGCCTTATTAGTGCTGCTGTTATCATCCACGAATGCCATTTTTACTAAGGAAGAATTGCTGCAGGTCGGCTGGCCTGAAAGGGTGGTTGCTCCTACCTCTTTAACACAATGCATCAGTACCTTACGTAAAAAGCTCGAACCCTATACCGAAGTGCAGCTTAAAACTGTGGCACGCCGCGGTTATCAATTGCATATCTCTGAACAATCCCATGTAAAGATGCTGGCGATCAATGATGCGAATGCAATTCGTGATGCCTTAGTGGGGGTGTCGGTTTGGACTAAAGTTGCTGGTATTGCCCTCTTGTGCGCTATCTTGGCAATCGTTTGGTATGTGAGCGACCATCATGCGGTGGTTAAACAGGTGGCTAAATGGCATGCCGATAAATATATCAGCCTCAATATTGGTGGCACGCTGGGGACGGCGCGAACCTTCTATATTGGTGATGAGGATCGTTTACATCCTTCATGGTGGCAAAAACATTTAGCGCCAGAGGGAAATCACATCAATAACCTTAATTACTTCAGTGCATTTACCTCAACAGATGGCAAAAATTATTCGATGGCGATTTGCCCTGAGCTGGACGCCGATGCCTGCAGTGGTCACGGCATCATCAATATCACGGCGATAGATGCAAAACCCGCAGGATTAAATATGGCGGAGTTTATTCCGCTGAGCCAAATAATGGAGCAGCGCATTCGCTATAACCGTATTGTCCTCCCTGCGGATGATAAAGGAATGGGTGAGTTACTTGAGCATAATTACCATGCGGATATTTATTTTCCCGTCGCGGGCGAACTCTTAGTTCGTAACGATCTCAGTATGTCTCTGGTCTATGAAGGGCAAAATAAGGGTAAGTTTTATTCGACCTCCTGTATTACAGATCAAGATTGTTTAACGACGCCGATTAAATACACTATCCGCGGTGAGTTTGAGCAGTACCAGACCACAATTGATGACCTTAAAGTCGATGTTTTTCACGTTAAAGTGTTACAAAAAGAACTGACAAAACCGGATGAAGTCAGCCATTCTGCTATGCAGTTCTACCGTGAAATTCGGAAGCATGATATCCGTGATGAAGATTTATTTTATTATCGTGTTTATCAAAATGAGCACACGGCAGTATGGATCATTCCTCAGATGGGACAAGTGCTTGCGTGGACTCAGTACACTCAGATCAAATTATAAAGTAGTCGTTAGCCAAACTTGATTAAGCCGACATAGCGTCGGCTTTTTTGTGCCTGCAGTTGAGCGCGGTCGTGATGATACTAAGCTGCGTGTTTAAGCGTCTGGCTCAAATTGTTTGCATTAACTTTCTATCATAAAAATTGGCTTTGTTTTACTTCTTCATTCAGTGCCAGTTACACTGCCAAACTTAGCAATCACACTATAAATACAATAATAAAAAAGAGAGGAGTTATTCATGTCGGACCGTCTTATTCCCGTGCTGTTACTGTCAACTTCAGTACTGGCTGGGCTCACTGCTTGCAGTGATAACACCAC
>JBGSJB010000864.1:0-2152 GCA_041742175.1 Pirellulaceae bacterium | reverse complement strand
CCATAGGGCTGCTTGGATATCTTGGCGCTTTCTTCTTTCTCGGCCCTAGCGCTCAAAAAACACTTTTCTACCTTGCTGTAGCACTTCCTAGCTGCCTGTTGATTGCTGATCTGCCTCAGATACTGCAACAGGACAAACATGCAGCCGTCAAGTCGTTTCTGTTTTTTGTTACTTATTTTGCACTCAGTGCACTTTGGTCCAACGAAGGCGAGTTCTTTGACGGAATTAAGCGCGCAGCAAGCCTCGTTTGCCTCATGCTAGCGATAAACTCGGGGCTGAAACTTCGGCCCGATGCGGCCATCTGGATACGGCGATTCATTTTGGCGGCCGGTGCCGTCGCGATCACCTACTACTGCATTGCCCTAGCGGGCAAGATCGCAACCTCTTCAGACCTGCCGCAACTGCTGACGCAACGCCATTCGCTACGGGCGATAGGAGGGATTGGCGACAACAATCCAATTAACGGGGCAATTTATCTGGGAGTATTGATACTGACAGCGTGGTGGGCATTTCCACACAGCCCCTCTCTCGCGAAACTAGGCCTCCTGACACTAATAGCCTGCGGGATCAGCCTTATGTTTTTGACTCAAAGCCGGGGCCCTTTCCTTTCGCTGAGCGTGACACTGTCACTTATTGCACTGACGCGACGCCACCGCGATGATCTCATCGCAGGAGGCTTCGTGTTAGCCACGGGGATTGCTGCCGTAGTGTATCTGGATCTCTTGCCAACCATCATCGAGCGGCTTAACGCCCCCAACTATCGGCTGGATATTTGGTCACGTGCCATTGACCTGATCAAGGACAATCTGTATTTCGGTCAAGGTTTTGGCACCTCAGCCGAAATCTCCCTAGTTGGCGAAGGACAAGACTTCGTAGTAGGCCATTCGCATTCCTCGGTACTCGAAACATTCCGCATAGGAGGCATCATTGGGGGACTGGCTTTTCTCCTAATGATTTTCTGCAACTCACTTATTAGGCCTTCGGAGAGTGATGAGCGGCGTTTCTTCCTGTTCTGGCTACTTTTCGGCATCCTTTGCCTTTCAACCAACGGGCGCATACCGATAATCAGGCCCTCTGTTGAATGGTTTGCGTTCTGGATTCCAATGTTCCTCGCATCGTTCGCACCTTCCGTGACCGTCATCAGTACGGCATTAGGAACTTCTCCAGACACCCCCCGTTAAACTGACATCTACATCATGCCTCCTCGTCCGCCAATTTGTTTCCTCATTCCCTACTTCGGAACGTGGCCTTTCTGGTTCCCATTTTTCCTCGAGAGTTGCCGTGCAAACCCTGACATCAACTGGGTTTTCTACACGGACTGCGGAGTACCAGAAGATCTGCCGCCGAATCTCCGGATCGTAAGCATGAGCTTTGCATCCTACTGTGAAGCAGTTTCAGACGCTCTGAAAATCAAATTCCACCCGGCCAGCCCCTACAAATTGTGCGATCTCAAACCCGCACTAGGGTTTATCCATCACACGGACTTGGCCGGTTTTGAGTTTTGGGCATTCAGTGATATCGATCTCATTTACGGAAACCTGCGCAATTACTTCACCGAGAAACGACTTTCCGGACACGATATATTTTCAACGCACGTCAGACGAATCGCTGGCCATTGCTGCATCTTACGTAATACGGAGTTTATCAATGGAGCTTTCATGCAGGTCAGGAACTGGCGCGAATTGTTAAGCTCGCCTGCGCACAAATGGTTCGACGAGAGCGCCTTCAGTCGCATGTTTATCCGGCATAAAAACTGGCCAAAGAGAATAACCGAATTGACAAAGCCGTGGAGTCGTTGGACTAGATGCATCGAGAACGTTGAGGCGTTCTCGACTCCCTATGCGAGAATCCCTTGGATAGACGGAACACACGATTTTCCGAAAACTTGGTACTGGGATAACGGCAAACTCACCAACGACAAGGATGGCTCCAGAGAGTTTCCGTACTTCCATTTCATCGTCTGGAAAAAAGAACCATGGCGTGACAGCCAATCCGTTCTCGCCTCGGCCACGAGGAGTCTGGCGGCAAGTCGACGATGGGCAATTTCCGTCGATGGTTTTGCACCACTTTGATAGTGTAGCTTTGGTAGGAGGTCGTCATCAACAGTCACCATATTAGACGATCTAAGCATCTCGGCCATCTTCAACTCCGA
>JBGSJB010000863.1:0-2044 GCA_041742175.1 Pirellulaceae bacterium | reverse complement strand
GCCATGGCCAATGCCGGTCCCAAAACCAACGGCAGCCAGTTCTTCATCATCAGCGGCAAGGCCGGGATGGGTCTGCCCCCGCAGTACAGCCTCTTCGGCAAGGTCGTGAAGGGCCTCGACGTGGTCGATGCCATCCAGAGCGTGCCGACCGGCGGCGGCGACCGCCCCAAGACCGACGTGGTCATCGAGTCGGTCACCATCACCGAACACGACGACTGAAACGCTCTGTTGCTTTGACCTGCTCCGCAGGTCGGGCTTCGCCCATCCGGGTCGGCGCGGCGATGCTGCTTCGTCCCTCCGCAGCTTGACCGCCGCAGGTCGGGCTTCGCCCATCTGCCCCCACGAAGGGTCGGGGTCTTCCTCGGCCCTTCGTCGCGTTCGGGGGTTCAGTACGCTGCACCCATGAGCGATGCGATCCTCGATGTCGACTTGCTGGCGTTCGAAACCGGCGACGCGGCCACACGACGCGCCGTGGTCGACGGCGTCATGCGCAGCCTGCGTTCGGGTTTCGTGTACACGAGTCACGACGTCGGTGACGACCTGATCGACACGGCCTACGGCATGCTCGAGGAGTTCTTCTCGTGTTCGCCGGAAGAGAAGCAGACGGCGTATGCGCCGGGCACGTTCGGTCAGACCGGCTACACCGGGCTCCTCGTCGAGACGGCCGCGATCAGCGATCATCCCGACTGGAAGGAGATGCTGAACTGGGGGCGCAACATCCCGAGCGGGCATCCGCTCCAGCGGCAGTACCCCACCCGTTACCCCGACCAGGTCCTGCCGGAGGCGCTCGTACCGGGAATCACCGAGATGCTGCAGCACTTCCACGACCGGGTCCACGACACCCAACGTCGGTTCCTGCGCATCATCGCCGAGGGAATCGGCTGCCACCCATCGTTCTTCGATGCCATGACCATCGATGGGCCCACCCTCAGCCGAGCGATCCACTATCCGGCGATGGAACAAGCGCCACGTGTCGATGGTTCCAACACTCCACATGTGTGGGCCGCGGAACACGGCGA
The DNA here is from genome assembly GCA_041742175.1 of Pirellulaceae bacterium. Taxonomy (GTDB): domain Bacteria; phylum Planctomycetota; class Planctomycetia; order Pirellulales; family Pirellulaceae; genus Aureliella. The sequence continues at coordinate 1,025 of JBGSJB010000863.1, read as the reverse complement.
CATCAATCTCATCACCGCCCTCCCCAAGGCGACCGCACGTGGACTCCAGGTGCAGACCGACGACGGTTGGGTCGACGCCATTCCCCCCGATGGAAGGATGATCATCAACACCGGCATCATGCTCGAACACATCACCAACGGGATCGTTCCCGTGGGGGTCCATCGTGTGGTGGCCGACCCCGATCAGCCGGGGGACCGGTACTCGGTGGTGCAGTTCTGTCACCCCACACCCTGGACCATCCTGGCGCCGGTGAGCACCTGCGTGACCCCCGACAATCCACAACGACATGCCCCCATCTCGGCGGCCGACCGGCTCGATCTCGTGCTCTACGAGATCAACCTGGTCGACGATGCCCGCCGAGTCGATTCCAACGAAAGGCCATCATGACCAACGCCGAACCGACCAAGACCTTCGATCCCGCCGAGCTCCGCAAGCGACTCACGCCCGAGCAGTTCCACGTCACCCAGACCGCCGGCACCGAGCGTGCGTTCACCGGCGAATACTGGAACGTCTGGGACGACGGGACCTACCACTGTGTGGTCTGTGACGAGCCCCTCTTCGACTCGGCCACCAAATTCGATGCCGGGTGTGGTTGGCCGAGTTTCGATCGGGCACTGGCCGACCACAAGGTCACCGAGAAGCGAGATCTCAGCCACGGCATGATCCGCACCGAGGTCGTGTGCGCGAACTGCGGCGCACATCTCGGCCATGTGTTCCCCGACGGCCCGACCGAGACCGGCGCTCGCGACTGCATGAACTCGGCGTCGCTCAACCTGGCCAAGGGCGAACGGCCGGCCGACTGAACCCTGGACCCCTGGCGGGCCTCGGTCGACCCGAGCGTCGGATCAGGCCAGCTGCTCGACGACGTAGTCGATCGAGGCCGTGAGGGCTTCGACATCGGCCGGGTCGACACTGGGGAACATCGCGATGCGGAGCTGGTTGCGGCCGAGCTTGCGGTAGGACTCGGTGTCGACCACACCGTTGGCTCGAAGCACCTTCGACACCTCGATCGCGTCGATCGTGT
>JBGSJB010000862.1:0-1626 GCA_041742175.1 Pirellulaceae bacterium | reverse complement strand
ACCAGTAGTTTTGTACTCAACAGAACCGTGAGTCTGCTCTTTCTTAAACTTTGGAAAACCTTTCTTCCCTGGCTTACCTTTTTTGCAATTATCATTCGCGGAGCGTGTCGTAGACAAAAACCGAGCGATTGCAGACCACGCTCTTTCAGCACTGGCTTGACGAGCCATTGAGTTTAATTTAGATGCCCAAGGGAACTCGGTGTCTTCTGCAAGTACAGCACAAAACTTACTAAGGTCGTACCGACCAATACCTTTGTTATCCATCCAGTATCTCAAACAAGCATTGCGAACAAAACGAGCAGTCCTAATCGCTTCATCAAGCAATTGATACTGTTCGTTGCATCCTTCAAGTTTTGCTTCAAATACCAGCATGATTACGTCAGTTACACTAATATAATGATATCATGTTTTAAGGAAAAAAGCCGTCCTATAAGGACGGGGCTTTGTGCGATTCGTTGTTTAGTGAATCACGGTATTCAGCCCGTACATAACTAAGCCAGTGAAACTTAACCGAGCGTTAAGCACTGAACTCTCAGATTGATGTAGGTGAAAGCCCTACCCGCAAGATTCATGCGTGAATCCCTATCTGCCCACACCGAACAAGCTCGATTCTTGTAGAGTGAAGCTGGGAACAGGGCATAACCAGACGGCTGTTATGGGCTGACACTGGTGCTAACGGGGAGTTTCCACGGTGAAACCGAGCCTAAAAAAGTGACCCACGTCTGAGCAAGGCATAACCTAAAAACCCTTGACTTAATCGGAGCTTATACCCGCTGCAAAAGAAGCCAGTAGCAGTAAGAATCTAGGGTATCCGATGGTCAAATTGGCTACACCTAAAGAAACGAAAAGAGATACAAAATGTGTCTCATCATCTGAGGGAACGAATAAAAACGAGTCAAAGGTCACGGGAAGGTCGAACCCCGTGTAGGTAAGACGAGATACGGAATTCCTTTGGTTCGGGTAGGACAGCGAGTAATTTCGCTGAGGTATTCAGAAAAACATCTAACGGAGAAGAGTATGATTAGGCACAGTCACAAGACTAGTGAATCTTGGGTGAATCTAAACTGGAAGAAATTTCGGCGCGATTTGTTCCGCCTTCAATGCAGGGTGTTCAAAGCAATTCGAGTCGGAGACAAGCGTAAAGCTTTGTCACTTCAAAAGCTTATTCTGAAATCTTCTTCAGCTAGATTTTTGGCAATACGTCAAGTATCTCAGTTAAACGCAGGAAAGAAAACAGCAGGCGTGGACGGTAAAAAGTCACTCAATTTTAATGAGAGATTTGAACTTGAAACACTTCTGAGAAGTTCCAGTAATAACTGGTACCACCAGAAGCTACGTAGTATTCCCATTCCTAAAAAAGACGGAACTACTAGAATGCTGAAAATCCCCACTATGGCAGATAGAGCTTGGCAGTGTCTTGTCAAATATGCCTTAGAGCCTGCACACGAGGCAACTTTCCATCGCTTTAGCTACGGTTTTAGACCGGGAGTGCGACTCGTTGGGTAGAAACTAACCCTGCAATGGGTAGAGGATTACCCGCAAGACACATAAGAACCTTGACAATTTGATAATCATGTGGGTGAGATACAAAATTCAAGTTCCACCCTCCAAGTGCAGGAGTGAAAG
>JBGSJB010000861.1:0-2110 GCA_041742175.1 Pirellulaceae bacterium | reverse complement strand
AACAGGGCGCGGTGGATATGGCCGCGATGTCGCCAGGCTATTTCCCTGCTCAGATGCCGTTCTATGCCGCGCCTAACTCCATCCCAATGACGATGGACGAGGTGCCCCATGCGACCGAGCTGATGAAACGTCTGATGCAGGAAGTCCCGGCATACCAGGAGGAAACGAAGCGTAATGGTGTCAAGGCCTTGTTCTTTCACCATCTGAATCCGTACAAGTTGGTTTGTAAAGAACCTGTGACTACGGTCGCAGACATGAGCGGCAAGAAAATGCGCACGTGGGGCAAGGATATGCCTCGCATGGTGCAGGCGGCTGGTGGAACGCCCGTGACATTGTCGTTGGCGGAGATTTACGAAGGACTCAGTCGCGGCATTGTGGATTGCGCACCATTTGCGGTTGACCTAATCGTCAACTACAAGATTTACGAAGTGGCCAAGCATGTCTCTGATATCACGTTGTGGCTCGGGCCATCAACAGGCATCTGGATGTCGCAAAGCGCCTGGGAGAAACTTACACCAAAGCAGCAGGATATCTTTACCGCGACCGCATTGGAGGCAGCAGAGATGGACCGCGAACTCGTGATGAAGGCGGGTGCGGACGCCATTGCGACGCTGGAAGAAAAGGGAGTGAAGTTTCATGAATTCCCTGTCCAGGAAGCTGCAAAGTGGCGTGCTGCAAATCCTGACTTTTTCGCTGATTTCATTGCGGACATGGAAGCGCAAGGCCACGGGGATGACGCTAGAAAGACCATTGACATCTGGCTGGACGTCACCGGCAGGTAAGCTTGACCTCACCAGGCGTATTCGCGCGGCGAGATCCCCAACGGAACGCGCCGCGCGTATTCGTTTGCGCCAGATGAAGCGCGCGGATGTCCCCGCAATTCCCTGTCCGGAGTACTAATGTCCCCACAACGCCCAGCATTCATTCGGTGGCTGATGAGGGTCAACCTGGTCTGCGCTGTCGTTTCGGGGATTGCGCTGCTCTTGATGATGACCGCGGGCACTGCCGATGTGATCGGCACCAATCTGGATCTGGTCGGACTAAGCAGCATGCCCGTGCCGGCTGCATTTGAGTTCGTTGCCACGATGATGGTGGTCAGCACGTTCATGGCCATATCCCTTGCCCAGGCGAGACGCGCGCACATTCGTGTCGGGGTGTTGGTGCAAGTGATGCCGCCGTTTCTTCGCAAGGCGTCGGCCCTTTTGCAATTCGGGTTGAGTGCCGCGTTCTTTCTTGCCATTGCCTGGTTCGGTATGCGCGGTGCACTACACAGCTTTTCGGTGGGGGAAATTGCGCCAGGGTTGGTCAATTTCCCGATCTGGCCCGCCCGGTTTTTCCTGGCCTTCGGGGCGTTGCTAATGGGTATCCAAAGCCTGGTAGATACTTTGGGCGTTCTGTCACGCCGATTCAATCTCGACCTGTCCGATGGTGAAACGCAGGGCGGGCCAGTGATTTGAAGACCGCAACCTGATATGGATCCGTTACTGGTCGGATACTTTGCCTGTGCCGTCTTGCTCGGATTGCTGGCGCTTGGCGTATCGGTTGGCGTTTCGATGGGCGTCGTGGGTGTCACAGGCATGCTGCTTGGCGTTGGACCCGCCTTTGCTTTCGCGCAGTTGCAAACCCTGCCGTTTGCCGTAGTCAGTAATTACGGCTTTGCGGTGCTGCCACTGTTTGTGCTGATGGGCGTTTTTGCCGAGGCTGCCGGTCTGACGCGACAGGTGTTTTACGCCGCGGATCTCTGGTTACGTGGGTTTCGCGGTGGTTTGTATCAGGCAGTGATTGTTGGCTCGGCATTGTTTGCTGCCATTTCAGGCTCGACCATTGTGAATGCGGTGGTTTTTACGCGCATAGCGTTCCCTGAAATGATGCGTCATGGGTATTCCAAAAGTCTGTCAATCGGATCAATTGCGGGAGCAGGTAGTTTCGCTGCGATGATCCCGCCTTCGATCACCATGGTGATCTACGCGATCATGACAGAGCAATCTGTCGGGCAATTACTGGTTGCGGGGGTGTTACCCGGGATTTTGACGGCTCTGGTCTATCTTGTGGGTGTCTATTTGTTGGTGTTGGTGCGCCCGTCGCTAGCCCCGCCGATCCGCGACCGTGT
>JBGSJB010000860.1:0-1840 GCA_041742175.1 Pirellulaceae bacterium | reverse complement strand
TCCCGCGTCGGCGAGTTCGACAGCGATCTCACTGCCGGAGTTGCCGACCCCCACCACGAGGACCCGGTCGCCGTCCACCGATGCGGGGTTGCTGTACTCGGAGGAGTGAAGAACCTGGCCGGCGAACCGGTCGAGGCCGTCGATGTGGGGTTGCCACGGCGTGGACCAGATGCCGGTGGCGGCGATGAGCGTGTCGGTCTCGATCGGGCCGTCGCTGGTGTCGAGCCGCCATGATGAATCGGCCCAGTCGGCGCCGACGATGCATACCCCGGTTCGCACATCGAGCCGAAAATGCTCTTGGTACGACTGCAGGTACTCGCGCACCTGGGGGCCCGACGGGAAGGCGGGGTAGTGCGCCGGCATCTCCAGGCCGGGGAGCCCGGACACCTGTTTGAGTGTGTGGAGGTGCAGCCGGTCGTAGTGGCGGCCCCAGACGTGGCCGACCGAATCGGCTTCGAACAGAGTGGCGTCCAGACCACGGACCTGGAGCGCGTGCGCCAGCGCAAGCCCGGCGGCACCAGCTCCGACGATGGCGATCATGGTCGAACCTCGTACAGGTGCTCGGCGGGGAGCATGAGGGTCACGGTGCCGCCGATCGTTGGGCATCGATCAGATGGAACGACGGCGGTGAGGTTGGTGGTGGAGGTTGCGACAGTCACTTCGACGCGTGTGCCGATGAGCCTGGAGGCGGTGGCGGTACCGGAGACGGTGTTCATCGATGGTGCCTTGACCAGCGCCTCGACGACCTGGATGTGATCGGGGTGGATGACCCAGCAACGTTCGACCTCACGCGTGGGCGGGGTAGCCAGCGCATGGGTGGGGTCGATGCGGAATCGCCCGGCCGCCGTTCGGAGGCAGTCGTCGTCGACCCTCCCGACGAGCAGGTTGCCGACACCGAGGAGCTCGGCGACAACCTGGGTGCCTGGCCGGGTGAGGAGTTGCTGTGGACTCCCCGACGACTGCACTCGTCCGGCGTTTATCACGACGAGTTGATCGGAGATCGCGAGTGCCTCGCCGACGTCGTGGGTGACGAAGAGGACGGTCGTGCCGGTCGACCGGTTGATGTCGACCAGCTGCTGTTGGAGATCGCGGCGAACAGCGGGATCGAGGTTGCTCAGCGGTTCGTCCGCGAGCAGGACCGCGGGATCGGTCGCGAGCGCGCGGGCGAGTGCAACGCGTTGTTGTTCGCCCCCGGAAAGTTGCACGGGGTCTCGATCGGCGAACCCGCCGAGCCCAACCAGCTCGAGCAGTTCGGAGGACCGCTGCCGTCGGGTTCGGAGCGAGACCCGACGCACCTTCTGGCCGAAGTCGACGTTCTCGGCGACCGTCATGTGTGAGAACAGCTGGGCGTTCTGCATGAGGAGCGTGACTGGTCGGCGATGGGTTGGAATGGGCGCGATGTCGGTGCCGTCGACGAGCACCGTTCCGGATGACGGTTGATGGAGGCCGGCCACGCACCCGAGGATTGTCGACTTCCCGCTGCCTGATGGGCCGAGCAGGCACGTGATCGATCCGTCTGGCACGTCGAAGGACACGTCGTCGAGTGTCAGGTCGCCATGTGTGTAATAGCGGTAGGAGAGCCCTCGGATCGTGATCGCGCTCATGAGGCCACCGAACCCGATTCGATCTCGCGGTCGGGTGCTCCGGCGGCGACGGTGACCAATACGAGGACGGGCAGGGTCACGACCAGCGCCAACGTGGCGGTGGTCACCGGGTTGCCACCCGATGTTGCGTTGAACAGCAGCATCGTGGGGGTGATCACCCGCCCGGACCCGGTGAGCAGCGTGAGCAGGTACTGGCTCCACGAGACGACGAACGTGAGCGCTGCCGCGGCGACGAT
>JBGSJB010000859.1:0-1937 GCA_041742175.1 Pirellulaceae bacterium | reverse complement strand
CTAGATTAAAAAAATAAATTTTTTAACTCCTTGCCACAATCCACTTTTCTTTGCTATACTAAACTCATGAAATATCCAACCATATTTAAATACCACCTAATTACAATTATAGTATTTATACTATCCCTCCTCCCATTAACCACCCACGCCACCATCCTCTTCCCCGACAAGATAGACACTCTCCAAGAGAGAATCAATATCCAAACTGTACTTAATATGGTCATGACTCCCTCACCAAACCTAAAGGTAGATGGAGTCTTAGGACGCAAATCAATCCAAACCATTCAAGCTTTTCAAGAATCACGTGGTTTAACTCCCGACGGTAAGGTTGGAGCTATCACTCGTAAAGCTTTCGAAGATGCTCAAAACAATTCAAACCCTACTCCTACCCCTGGATGTTATCCCGGTGCCCTCTTTAATAACCTCAATGGTCAACCTTGTACAAATACCAACTCTTCTTTACCTCCTGGTTGTCTTACCAATACCGGCTTCAGTACTCTCACTGGTCTTTCTTGTTCAATTAACAACTCTTCTTTACCCCTTGGTTGTTTAACTAATACAGGGTTTAGCACCATAACTGGTCTTTCTTGTTCCTCAGTTCCTAAACCACCATCAGGTGGAGGAGGTGGTGGTGGAGGAGGGGGAGGAAGTAGTAATACAGATAGAACTAAACCAGTAGTTACCGAATTCACTATCCCTACTACATCAGACTCTCTAACCATCAACATCACAACTTTCATCGCTTCTGACAACAAAGGAGTCACTGGTTATCTATTAACTGAATCATCATCAACTCCATCCCTCTCATCTTTCTCCTCAACTATTCCAACAACATATACATTTGAAACCGAAGGAACAAAGACACTATATGCTTGGGTAAGAGATGGAGCCGGAAATATATCACTAGCTCTCTCTGCACTTATTACTGTTACCTTAGAGATAGATCCACCATCACCAGAAAATACATACTATGTCTCATACTCACAAGGACTAGATACAAACAACGGAACATCACCATCTACTCCTTGGAAGACAATATCAAAGGTAAACTCTCAAACCTTCACTCCTGGTGCATCTATACTCTTTAAAAAAGGAGACACCTGGATTGGAGAAACCATCACTGTTAACTCCTCTGGTAATTCAACTTCACCTATTACTTACTCTTCCTATGGTACAGGTGCCAAACCTGTTATTTCTGGATTCACCACTATCACTGGGTGGACAGATGAAGGGGGAGGGATTTATTCGAAAGAAGTAGCAACAGAGAGTAATCCTAATTTTATATTAATTAATGGGACTCAATATGGGATGGGGAGATGGCCGAACCTTGGAACAGATTTAATTTATCAAACACACAATACTAATGTTTCGATTACAAGTTCATCTTTGGATTCATCAACTACAAACTGGACCGGAGCAGAGGCTGTTATTAGGACGGGGGATAATCGTCGTGATAGAACTTCTATTACAAATCATACAGGGCAAACATTAACTTATACAAATCTTGGAACTCCGTATGACGCGACTGATGGTTTTCCTTTTTTTATTCAAAATGATTTAAGAACATTAGATTCATTCGGCGAGTGGTATTATAATGGAACAAAAATATATATGTATTTTGGTTCAAATATACCAACTAATTATACTATTAAAGTTCCTGCACTAGATAAAATTTTTATGACAGCACCTTTTAATTCGACACTAAATCGTGGAAGTGATTATATTACAGTGGATGGTTTGTCTTTTGAAGGATCAAGTACAGGGGCGAATCTTGAATCAGGAACAGTAGCTTCTGCTTGTGTCTTTATCCAACATGCTCGCAATGTATCTATTAAAAATTCAAAGATATCTTTTTGTGGTTTGAATGGAATATCTTTTTTGGACAGATGGAATGCTCCAGCCTTATATGGATTCATTCATAACACAACAATAGATCG
>JBGSJB010000858.1:0-1736 GCA_041742175.1 Pirellulaceae bacterium | reverse complement strand
AAAAAGTAAAATTAAAAAAGCATATCAACAAAGTTGAAGATGCGACTATTAAACATGCTCATAAATTTATTATTAAACGCTGGAGTAATATCCTGGAAGTTCAAAAGCATGTTATCTTTTGGATATTAACGATTGGAATATTGGTAGCCGCGACTGGATTACAGTTGGCTTGGTATCAAAGTGGATACAAGACATCGGCCGTATCAAGCGATGGCACTTATGCCGAAGCTGTATTGGGACCGATTGATACGTTGAATCCATTATTTGCGATTACTAGTGCCGAACAATCCGCCAGCAATCTGGTATTTTCAAAACTTATTCGTTATGACAAAACAGGCAACATGAACTTCGATCTTGCAAGCAGTATTGATGTCGACAAAACTAATAAGATTTATACGGTAAACATTAGATCTGATGCGTTATGGCATGATGGTGTCAAATTAACCGCCAACGACGTTGCATTTACGATCGGTCTAATCAAAAACCCAAATGTTCGGTCGGTAATCACTGGTTGGGATGATGTTTCCGTTAAAGTGATTAGTGATTACGCTATTTCATTTACGCTTCAATCTTCGTATGCTGCTTTTGAACACGTTCTATCGTTTCCGATTTTACCTGAGCATATATTAAAAGATATTGCGCCAGGTGGAATACGAGAAAACAACTTTAGTCATAAGCCTATCGGAAGTGGTCCATTTGCATTTCGTTTAGTACAAACAACTGATGCAAGCCTGCACCGAGAAGTAGTATATTTGGATAGATTTGACAATTATTATGCAGGTAAAGCAAACTTGGCTCGCTATCAACTTCACGCTTACGAGAGCCGCGATGCTATCATGCGAGCGTTGAGCCAAAATGAAGTAAATGCCGCCGCTGATTTATTACCGTCTGACACAAATAATGTTGACCAAAACCGATATTCAATTGTTACAAAATCAATTAATAGTGGGGTATATGCGATTATAAATACAAAAAGTCCACTATTGAAGGATGACGATGTGCGTCAGGCTCTTCGCTATGCAACTGACACAAAATCAATAATTGAAAAGCTACCAGATTCTACAAAATCTTTAGATCTTCCATTTATTGATAGTCAAGTACAAGGTAAGTTTACGGTTCCGGGAAATGATATTGAAAAAGCTAAAAATACACTAGATAAGGCCGGATGGAAGCTCAATAAAGATGGTGTCCGAACAAAAGGTAGCGTCGAATTAAAAATATCAGTTGTAACGATGAGGGATAGCGAGTTTGAAATCGTTCTAGAAACTCTTGTTGGCCAATGGCGTTCAATTGGGATTGTTGTTGATACTAAAATCGTTGACCCTAATGATGTTACGCAAAATGTTGCTCAGTCAATTTTACAGCCACGTAGCTATGACGTGCTTTTATATAGGCTAAATATCGGCGCAGATCCTGATGTATATGCATATTGGCATTCATCACAAGCTTCAAACCAGGGTTCTAATTTTTCAAACTATTCAAGTATAGTTAGTGACGATGCGTTATCTTCTGCGAGATCCAGATTGGAAACTGATCTTAGAAATGCAAAATATGTAACTTTTGTGAACCAATGGATAAATGATGTTCCAGCGATTGGTTTGTATCAATCTACTGTGCAATATGTATTTAACAATAAAATCCGTTCGATTGATGATGCGACAGTGTTAATATCGCCACTTGATCGCTATAGTGATGTCTTGAATTGGTCAGTTGGTAGTAGGGGCGTTTATAGGACG
>JBGSJB010000857.1:0-2252 GCA_041742175.1 Pirellulaceae bacterium | reverse complement strand
TTCGCGGACATGACGTTGAGGAGGTGCTCGCCTGGAACGTTCATGAAGCGGGGGAGGCCCGCCCCGGTGCCGACGAAGATCTTCCAGAAGCCGGCGTCGCGAAGGTCCTGCAGCGTCGCCGTCTTGCCCACCACGAAGTTCATGACGAACTTGCCGCCCAAGAGGCGAATCTTCTCCACGACATCGTCGATGAGGTCGTTAGGCAGACGGAACTCTGGGATGCCGTAACGCAGCACTCCGCCGAGCTTGTGGAACGCCTCGAATACCGTCACGGGGTAGCCCTCGACGGCGAGGAGGTACGCGTTGATCAGCCCGGAGGGTCCCGAGCCGACGATGGCAATGGGAGGCTTCGTGCCTTGCTTCCATGGGTCTGCGAAGCCTGCGAACTTCTCTTGATTTGAATCAGGGAAGAGCAGCTTCTCGCGCTGAGGCAGGAAGAACTCGATCTGGCCGATCGACATCGGCACCTTGAGGATGCACGAGCCCTGGCACTGGAGCTCCTGGGGGCACACGCGACCGGTGACATCCGGCAACGGGTTCGAGCCTTGAATGAGCTCGAGGGCCCCACGGAAGTCGCCGTGACCGATGCGATCGATCATCTCGGGAATGTGAATGCGGACGGGGCAACCGCCGATGCGCTCGTCAGTGTTCTTGGTGAGGCCGCCGAGTTCGCAGGGACGCTCCTCGCACTGCTTGTCGCGCAGCACCTCAAGCCACACGAGCACGTCAACCTCACGAGGCGTGAGCCCCAGGTCCATGTATCCGAGGTAGCCCTTGTTCACCAGGTCAAAGTCCTCGGCGCGCACGTCGGGTTCCCTGATGTACGGGGGAATCGCGACGTTGGCAGGCCACGCAGCCGAGAAGCCCTTGAGCATCGGGTAGCGGTCGGACAGGACGCGATCAACGGCGCGGATGAACGAGCGCTTCTTGCCGACGGGGAGGCTCCAGATGAACCTCATGAACACAGTGCTGGCGTCGCCGTCGCTCGTGAGGATGCCCCAGAGTGACCTGAGGAAATCGTCGCTCAACTCGGGCTGCTGGAACTCCCACGAGGCGGCGGCAATGCCGTCCTCGATGAAGAGGTCCCTGAAGGACGTCGGATCTTCCACGAGTCGGCGCTTCAGCAGGTCGAGTTGTTGCTTGAAGGTTTCCACGCCTGCCGAGCCCTCGAGGCCCTCGACCTCATTCGTGGTTGCCTCGATCGACTCCTTGGCGCCTAGATAGCGACGCAGATCGTCCCGCGGGGCTCCCGCGGCAGTCGCCGTGTCCTCAACGATGCTCATTTGATGATCTCCGCATCACATGCCGACTTGACCCTGTCCATGCGCCTCTGCAGGTCGGGCGTGAGCTGGACCGTATCGAGCGCACCCGGGATCATCGTGGCGACTGTCTGCGATTCGCCGTCGACGATCATGATCTTCTTCTCGAAGAATTGCGGTAGTTCTTGGTAACACGTTCCGCAGTCGTTGCACTTGGCCTCGTCCTCAGGGGCCAGGTAGATGGGACCCGTTCCCTCCGCTGCCACCTCGGCGCACGACGCGTCCTTGGTCGCTGCCGGTGCCTGAGCCGTCGCCACGGAGCTTCCGCCTGTGACGGTCAGGGGGAGCGGCGAGCGTCCACGCGCGGGTGCCTTGCTGGAAGCCGCGAGCGAGGACATCGCGGTGGCGATGTCGTCGAGAGAACTCTCGCGCAGTTGCAGGACCTCCTCGTACTGAGCCTTGAGGGCCTCGACCTCCTTGAGGTACTTGCCCTCCATCTGGTCCTCGTGCTGGCCGGACAGGTACTGCAGCGTCTGCCAGAAGCGCTTGCGGTCCTCGACGAGGCTCGCGATCGCCTCGGTGCAGGCCACCTTGATGAGGTGCTTTTTAGCGTCGGTCGCCCACACGAATGGCACGTGGCCTTCGCGAGCCGCAAGGCTCATCTCCACGTACTCCGCGATGGGTATTGCCGTCGCCGCGGCGTCGGCTGGCATCTTGTGGAACTGCTTCTTGAAGCGAACCTCGCCGAGCGCGAACTCGGCGGGCGTGAGCGGCGTCTCCATCAGCTCGAGCTTGCCGTTCTCGCCGATGAACTCGATCGTGCTGCTCGTCCACAGCTTGTTGATGTCGGGGTTGCCATCGAGCGAGAACCTGTCGCGCAGCGTGGTGCCCTTGCTCGGGTCGTGCACAAACAACGGGCTCATGCGGCTCTCGACGGCGAGCTGCGAACGGGCGTTCGACAGGTCCTCCGCGATGCCGTTCTCGGTGCCGCAG
>JBGSJB010000856.1:0-1532 GCA_041742175.1 Pirellulaceae bacterium | reverse complement strand
CCAAGGACGCCGGAGCCGGAATCAAAATGGCGACTGCGGCGCTCACCGAGATCGTCGACGTCTGTGGGGAGCTTCAGGCCGACGCCGGCCACTTCGTTGTGTGGTTGGCGGCCGCAGACGGGGATTACGACGCCATCACTCCGGAGCGTGTTGTCACCGCACCCCTTAACGTGTCGGGAGTCATCGCGGACAAGCTCCTCGCCGACAAGCCCGCGGTGTTTACCTCGGCGACACTCGCACTGGGCGGAGGCTTTGACGCCGTCGCGAGGCACCTCGGAGTGGTGGACCCGGAAACACTCGACGCGGGTAGCCCCTTCGACTACGCCAAGCAGGGCATCCTCTACGTGGCGGCACATCTGCCGCGCCCGGGAATGGGGGGCATCTCCGAGGAGGCGCTCGACGAGCTCGCCGCGCTGATCGAGGCTGCCGGGGGGAGAACCCTCGGCTTGTTCTCGTCGCATAAGGCGGCGTTGATGGCGACCGAGGCGATGCGCGAACGGTTGGACGTGCCCGTGCTCTACCAAAAGGACGACCAGGTTCCGACCCTGGTGCGCAAATTTACTGAGGACCCGCGAGCGTGCCTTTTCGGGTCCACGACGCTATGGCAGGGCGTCGACGTTCCGGGCGCCACCGCGAGCCTGGTCGTCATCGACCGCATTCCCTTTCCCCGCCCGGACGAGCCGATCTCCCAGGCCAGGACCGAGGCGGTGGGGCGGGCAGGTGGTAACGGATTCCTCGCGGTCAGCGCGACGCACGCCGCGTTGTTGCTCGCCCAGGGAGCTGGCCGACTCATTCGATCCGTTGATGACAGGGGAGTGGTCGCCGTGCTAGACCCGCGTCTTGCCACTGCGGGTTACAGGGGCTTCCTGACCAAGTCGTTGCCGCCGATGTGGGTCACGACCGACCGCGACGCAGTCTTGGGGGCTCTGAGGCGGCTCGACGAGGTGGCATCGGCCGATTCTTCGCGTGTAGACGCACGCAATGGTTAGCACGTCTCGTACCCTGACCGAGGAGGTAAATCACCGATGACAGAAGATGTGACGTCCGCAGAATTTGAGCAAGGTCAACGCGCCGAGAGGGAGCGTTTCGCGGAGTACCTGGCGCACTTCGAGCGTTCCAGCCGCGCTCTCGCCGAGCAAGCGGTCACCGACGAATCGCGGGTGTACCAAGTCACGATCGCCAACGCCATGAAGGCGATGAGCCAAGCGATCATGGGTGGCTTCCACTGGCAAGAGTCCTGGCGTAAGAACTAGTCAACGTCGAGTGTTGGCTTGGACTCAACGCGCGACTCAAGTCGCCCACCAAGCGCCGCGAAGAACCTAGAGCCGCCTCATCACCGAGACAACCTTGCCCATAATCGTCGCGTGCGTGCCGTCGATTGGTGTGTACGCGGGGTTATGGGGCATGAGCCACACCTGGCCGTCGCGGCGTCGCAACGTCTTCACCGTGGCTTCGTCGTCAAGCAGAGCCGCGACGATGTCGCCGTTCTCGGAATCGTTCTGACGCCGGACGACCACCCAGTCGCCGTCACA
>JBGSJB010000855.1:0-2281 GCA_041742175.1 Pirellulaceae bacterium | reverse complement strand
TTCGAGATCGCCATGAGGATCACGCCGCGCACGCGTGCCTGGAGGTTCTCCTCGGCGACGCCGGTGAGCGCGAGCTGGTCTTGGAACGCCGCGACGAGCGAAGCGATCGGCTGCACGCGGTAATCGGCTCCCAAGCGCTTGGCAAGGTCCGCCGCGTCGTCGAGAGAGTGCTGGGACGAGTACTCGGAGGGCATTGCGACGCCCACCACGTTCGCGCCGCCAACGGCATCGGCCGCGATAGCCGCCGTCAGCGCCGAGTCGATTCCCCCTGAGACCCCGAGCACCACGGACCGAAACCCGTTCTTGACCAAGTAATCGCGCAGCCCCGTCACGACCGCCTGATAGACCTGCTCGTCGTCCGATGCGAACTCGACGACACTCGATTGGGTGGGAACGGAGCCTGCAGCGGGAAGCTCCCACAGCAGCAACGCATCGGCAAAGCCGGGGGAGTTGGCCATCCACTCGCCGTCGGCGGCGACGATGAACGAGTGGCCGTCAAACACGAGGTCGTCCTGGCCTCCCCACATGTTGACGTAGGCAAGGGGGGCGCCGACCTCGGCCGCGCGTCGGCGCGCCAAATCGGTCCGCACGCGGCCCTTGCCCTCTTCGAAGGGCGAACCGTTCAGCACGAGCAAAAGCTCGATATCGGCGCCGGCCATGGCCTCCACGGGGCCACCGTCTTGCCAAATATCCTCGCAAATGACGATCCCGATACGGAGCCCGTCGACGGTGATGACGCACGGCTCTGTGCCCGCGGAGAAGATGCGCCTCTCGTCGAAGACGCCGTAGTTGGGGAGGTGGTGCTTGGAGTAGCGCGCGGTGATCGCGCCGTTCTCAATGACCACCGCGTCGTTCGTGGGGCGGCCGGCGGCGTTGACACCCAAGGTCCCGAGAACCACCGTGGCATGCCCTAGTCCGCCCGCCACCAAGTCGGCGGCCAAGGAGTGCACCGCCTGTTCCGCCGCGCGTTGAAAACTCCCTCTCAGCGCAAGGTCCTCGATGGGGTAGCCGGTGATCACCATCTCGGGGAAGACGACGATGCGCGCACCTGCATCGGCAGCCTCGCGGGCTCGCGCCAAGACAAGTGCGGCGTTACCAGCGATGTCTCCCACACACGGGTTGACTTGGGCCAGGGCAATGGTGAGGCCAGACATGGCGTCAGCCTACGCGGGACGGGCGCCCCGGTCACGTCACACAAACGTCATCTGGATGGGGCAGGATAGGGAACATGGATAAGCAGCAGGAGTATGTGCTTCGCAGTGTCGAGGAGCGCGACATCCGTTTCATTCGCTTGTGGTTCACCGACGTGCTCGGGATCCTCAAGTCGGTCGCCATTGCGCCAGCCGAGTTGGAGAACGCCTTTGCCGAGGGAATCGGCTTCGACGGCTCGGCCGTCGAGGGGCTGACTCGCGTGTACGAGGCGGACATGCTTGCGGTCCCGGACCCAACGACCTACCAGGTGCTGCCGTGGCGCGGCGATCGCCAAGGCGCGGCCCGCATGTTCTGTGACATTCATTTGCCCGACGGCGAGGCGGCGCTTTCCGACCCGCGTCAGGTCCTGAAGCGCACCCTCGATAAGGCGTCCGAGCAGGGGTTCACGTTCTACACGCACCCCGAGATCGAGTTCTACCTGTTCAAGCCGCTCGAGGAGGGCCAGCTTCCCCGCCCCGTCGATCAGGCGGGCTACTTCGACAACGTGCCGCGCGGCACCGCTCACGAATTCAGGCGCACCGCGATCACGACGCTCGAGGAGATGGGTATCTCGGTCGAGTTCTCCCACCACGAGGCGGGCCCCGGTCAGAACGAGATCGACCTGCGCTACGCCGATGCCCTCACCACGGCGGACAACATCATGACCTTCCGCACGGCCATCAAGGAGGTTGCGCTCGAGCAAGGTCTGTACGCGTCGTTCATGCCCAAGCCGCTCGCCGCGTCGCCTGGTTCGGGGATGCACACGCACCTGAGCCTCTTCGAGGGCGATCGCAACGCCTTCCATGACCCGGCGGCGGAGTTCGGGCTATCGACAGTGGCTCGCCAGTTCATGGCCGGACTACTGGCTCACGCACCCGAAATCACCGCCGTTACCAACCAGTACGTGAACTCGTACAAGCGGCTGTGGGGCGGCGCCGAGGCTCCCAGTTACGTGTGCTGGGGCTCGAACAACAGATCCGCGTTGGTGCGCATCCCGATCCACAAGCCATCAAAGGGACAGTCGACCAGGGTCGAGTACCGTGCGATCGATTCGGCCGCCAACCCCTACCTCGCGTTCTCAGTCATCCTT
>JBGSJB010000854.1:0-2052 GCA_041742175.1 Pirellulaceae bacterium | reverse complement strand
AGATTAAATGCAATTAGTTGGAAAAAAGTACTTTATTGATATTGTAATAATTATTTTTTTGGCCGTGATTTCTTATTGGGTATTTTTCAAAAATTTAGGTGGTTATAGTTTAAGGGTATGGGATGAAGGCAGGAATGCTGTTAACGCTTTGGAGATGTATAAAAATCATAATTATTTAGTGACTTATTTTAATGGAAGCGTAGATATGTGGAATACCAAACCGCCACTTTTAATTTGGTTAATGAATTTATCTTTTGGGATTTTTGGAATAAATGAGTTGGCGGTGAGGGTTCCATCAGCGATTTCGGCAACTTTGGTAGTTTTAATAATTTATTTTTGGTTAAAGAAAATTACAAAAAATAGATTAGTTGGTTTTTTAGGATCACTAATAATTCTTTCAAGTATGGGTTTTCCAGATTGGCATATTGGTCGAACTGGAGATTATGATGCCATTTTAACATTGATGGTTTTTTTAGCGGCTTTATTTTTCTGGCTATATTTAGAATCTAAGCAAAACAAAAAATTTATATTCTTAAGTTTTATATTTTTTACTTTGGCGGTATCAACTAAAGGGATAGCTGGATTTTTTATTGTGCCAGCGATAATACTTTATTCTTTAGTAACTAAGAGTTTTGTGAAAATAATTAAAGATCCTAATTTTTGGAAAGCTTTTGGATTAATGGTAGGGGTAATTGTTTTATATTATGGCTTAAGAGAAGTATTTAATGGTGGTTATCTAAAAGCAGTTTGGCAAAATGAAATTTTACGATCAATAAATTTAAAAGATACTCAAAAAAATAATTTTTGGTATTACTGGAAATATTTTAGTGAATTTAGATTTCAAAAATGGATATATTTCGTCCCCTTTTCTATCCTATCTATTTTTCTAACAAAAGATAAAAAGATCAAAGGATGGGTAATTTTTAGTTATCTAATTAGTTTGACTTATTTTTTAATAATTTCAACCTCGACAACTAAATATTTATGGTATGACGCTCAATTATACCCTTTTATGTCGATGTTAGTGGCAATATTCATATATTTATTGATTAAAAAAACTCCTTTTATTTTAAAGATTTTCCCAATATTAATATTGGTTTTTTATATGCAGCGGTATATTCGGACTAATATTGCTTATATTGCTAGGCCGGATTTAGAGAAGGAAAATACTTGTATTAAATATGGGTATGTCTTTAGAGAAAATACAATTGATAAAGATTTAATTGGAGTTCATGATGATTTTTGTACTCCATTTGATTTTTATCTACTTAGAAATGGAAATCAGAAAAAAGAAGTTAATCAATTAGAAAGTGGTGATAAAGTGTTTAGTTGTGATGGGAGAACACTAGATTTGATTGATAAAAAATATAAAACGGAATTGATTTTAAAAACAGAAGAAAACTGTATAGAGGAAATAGTTTTGGGTTATAATAATTCCATATGAAAAAAATAGCAGTAATGGGAGTAGGATATGTTGGTTTAGTTACTGGTACTTGTTTGGCGGAAATGGGTAATGAAGTAATAGGGGTAGATATTGACAAAGACAGAGTCAAAAAATTAAATAAAGGGATTATCCCTATTTACGAACAGGGTTTGGAAGAGTTAGTAAAAGAAAATCGAAAACAAAAAAGATTATCTTTTACTACAGACGCTGGTAAATCAATAAAATGGGCTGATGTAGTATTTATTGCTGTGGGAACTCCCTCTTTACCTGATGGTGGTGTCAATTTGGAATACGTCAAATCGGCAGCAGAAATGATTGGTAAAAATATGAATGGTTACAAAGTGATTATCAATAAATCGACTGTACCAATAGGAACTGGTGAAAGTGTAGAAAGAATTATAAAAACTTTTTATAAAGGTAAATTTGATGTGGTATCAAATCCTGAATTTTTACGTGAAGGATCGGCAGTTTATGATTGTTTAAATCCAAACAGAGTAGTTATTGGTAATGAATCGAAGAGAGCTGGTGAAGTGGTGATGGATTTATATAAAAATTTAAAAACAGAATTTGTTTTGACTAATATAAAGACTGCTGAATTAATTAAATAT
>JBGSJB010000853.1:0-2411 GCA_041742175.1 Pirellulaceae bacterium | reverse complement strand
GCCCGGCGAAGGGGCGTTCTATGCGCCGAAGCTTGAATTCCATCTTACCGATGCAATTGGCCGAACATGGCAAGTCGGCACGATCCAGACCGATACGGTTCTGCCCGAACGGCTGGACGCAGCCTATATCGGCGAGGATGGCGCGAAGCACCGCCCGATTATGCTGCACCGTGCGATTTTGGGAAGCTACGAACGTTTCATCGGCATCCTTATCGAACATTATGCCGGACGCTTCCCCGTCTGGCTGGCACCAGTGCAAGCGGTGGTGGCAACGATTGTGTCCGATGCAGACAGCTATGGCGAACAGGTCACGACCAAGCTGAAGGCTGCTGGTATTCGGGTGGAGAGCGACTTCCGCAACGAGAAGATCAACTACAAGGTCCGCGAACACAGCCTTGCCAAAGTGCCGCATTTGCTGGTCGTCGGCATGCGCGAGGCCGAGGAAGGCAAGGTCGCGATCCGGTCGCTAGGTTCTGACGGCCAGCGGATTATGACGCTCGACGAAGCCATCGCGATGCTGTCTGCCGAGGCCACCCCGCCCGATTTGCGGGTCTGATTTGGGGCTGAATCCAGCCGAAGCAATTGCCAACATCGACCCGCTGCTGCTCGCCGGAGCAGCGGCGGTAACCTTTGGCGCAGCCTATGTGCGCGGCCTGACCGGTTTTGGCATGGCGATCATCCTCGTGCCATTGCTGGGCCTGATCATCAGTCCGGGTGAGGCGGTTGTGCTTGGCATCTTACTGCAATTGCTGATCGGTCCGGTCGGGATCAAGGTCATCATGGCCGACGCTGATCGCAAAAGCGCGCTGACCATTGCCGCCTTCGCTATGCTGACCACTCCACTCGGCATCTGGCTGTTCAAGCTGACCCCGACCGATGTCGCACGGCTGATGATTGCGGGAATCGCAATCATCGCGTTCCTGCTCGTATTGCTGCCTTATCGTGCCGGTGCCGGGCCGGGGCCAAAAGAAACCGCGGCGACCGGAATAGCTTCGGGCATTCTCACTGGTTTTGCTGCGATGCCCGGACCGCCGGTCATTCCATATTATCTGCGCCAGTCGATGTCGCCCGATCAGGCGCGGGCGTCGATGATGATGGTGTTTTTTGGCACGGCGATTGCGGGAACGATTTCATCCTTTGCGCTGGGGCTCGGCAGTTGGCGGCTGATCTGGCTATCGGCGTTTTTATTCCTGCCGATGCTGGCGGGGAACTGGCTTGGCGCACGGTCATTCGGCAAGGTTTCCGCTCCGGTCTGGCGCTCTTTCGTTGCCGTGGTGCTGGCCGTGGCCGCATTGTCAGCGGTCATAAGGTTGCTCGCCTAGCGCGCCGCAAATCCGCGCATTTGCAGCCACCGAACATAGTCGCCAAACCAGCCGGTGCTGGTGGTTTCTTTTTGATACATGCCGAAACCGTGGCCGCCCTGCTCATAAAGATGGAACTCGACGGGACGTTTCGCCGCGCGCCAGCTTTCGATCAAACCGGTGCCCGAATTGGCGAAAAATGGATCGTCGGCCGCGAGTGCGACAAATAACGGCGGGGCATTGGCGGGTGCGGGCATCGCGCTAATCGGACCGTAGATATTGCCGATAAAGGCGGGCTTGGCATCGTCGCCATGCAACGTGGTCGCCATGGTCAGCATAGCGCCTGCCGAAAAGCCCAGCATGCCGATACGCTGCGGATCGACTTTCCATTCGGGCGCGCGTTTTCTGATGAGCGCAAAAGCCGCACGCGCATCGGCGATTTGCGGCGCCAGCGTTTCGCGTGCCTGATCGGCGCTAGGGCGAGGGCGGGGTTGCGCGGTGGCCGAGAACATTTCTGCCATAGAGCGTTCGAAACCGGGCATATCGGCTGGCGTCTGGTTCAGGCGATATTTGAGGACAAAGGCTGCGACGCCATTATCGGCAAGCGCGCGGGCAACATCCCAGCCCTCATTTTCCATCGACAGCGTCCGAAACCCGCCGCCGGGCGCAACGATCACCGCAGCGCCGGTGGCTTTGGCAGGGTCAGGCAGGAACGGGGTGAGCGTGGCAACGGTGACGTTGCGCGCAAACATCTTCTGATATTGCCGGTGCCAGCTTTCATTCGCGGTGGCACCTGGAAGCGGGCCGGTTGCTAGCACGATAGCCTGCGGCTGCTCCGGAATTGCGATTGGCACCATCTTTTCGTCGGGCGTCTGTGCAACCACCGATGGTATAACGGCTAACGACAAAGCTACGGATGCAAAAAGTCGTACCAAGCGGGTTGGCATATTGGCCTTGGTCATCATTCTCTCCTCATTATTGTTTTGATATTTTATCGGGTGCGCGGGGCAGGCGCGGTCACACCGGCGGCCGTTTGCGTGACCGGAACCAGCGAGCCGTCCTTGTTGTAAAGCAGATGTTCAACCGTCACTGCGCGGCGGCCAAGCGCGC
>JBGSJB010000852.1:0-2872 GCA_041742175.1 Pirellulaceae bacterium | reverse complement strand
GACCGCTTCGTTCTCCTGTTGCTTGCAACGATAATATTGGCGAGTGTTTTGCCGGTTCGCGGGCAAGCTGCGGATACGGCAGCATTGATTTCGATGGCCGCGATATTCCTGCTGTTTTTTTTGAACGGCGTTCGCCTGCCGCGCGACGAGGTGCTGCACGGTGTGCGCAACTGGCGTTTGCAGGGGGCGATATTCCTAGTTGTATTCGGCGTGATGCCGATGGTTGGACTGGGTCTGTCTCACCTGTTCGACAATATCCTGCCTGCGACGCTCGCTCTTGGGTTGCTATTTGCTGGGATATTGCCGTCGACCATTCAGTCAGCGGCGGCCTACAGCGCGCTCGCCAAAGGGAATGTTGCGGCGTCGGTTGTCGCTGCGGCGTTGGTCAATCTTTTCGGGGTGGTTTTGTCGCCCTTGCTGTTCGCTGCGCTGGCGCATGTGGGCGAGGCCAATGTGTCGGGCGAGGCGGTGGGCCGGATTGCGCTTATCCTTTTGCTTCCCTTTGCGCTCGGGCAGGCGGCGCAGAGGTGGTTCAATCCGTGGGTCGATAATCACAAATCATTGGCAACATGGATGGACCGAATATCGATAGCTATTGCGGTCTATGTAGCGTTCTCCGGTGCAGTGGTCGCAGGGATTTGGAGCATCGTGCGCGGCGATGAGCTGGCCTGGCTCGCGTTGGCGTTGTCGGTGATGCTGGCAGTCGGCTTCGGCGGATCTTGGTTGCTCGGCGGCGTCATGAAATTGCCGCGTGGCGACCGGATTACCATGCTGTTTTCAGGCGGCCAGAAAAGCATCGCGATAGGCGCGCCATTGGCCGCAACGATATTTCCGCCCGCAATTGCCGGAATGGTGCTGCTGCCTACGCTGGCGTATCATATGGCGCAGCTGATCCTGTCCGCGCCGCTGGCGACGTATTTGGCGCGAGACAAAGAACCGCTATCATAATTTGTCATCCCCGGCTTGATCGGGGGATCCATGGTCTGCGTTATCGGCTCATGCGAAACGGTCAGACCATGGATTGACCTTGCGGTCACTGCGTTCCCCGCCTCCGCGGGAATGACAAAATTAGCGGTTACAGTGAGCGCAGTGCTTCGGACGGCCGTGCGGCCAATATCGGTAGTGAGCCGACGATGCCGAGAATGAAGGTCAAGCCTGCACCGCCGACCAGCGTCAGCGCCAGTATTCCGTAATCCGGCGCGAAGCTGAAATCGAAGATTTGCACGACGACATACCAGGCCGCGCCCATGCCGAGCGCCAGCGAGAGCAATCCGAGCACAACCGCCAAGATGCCATATTCCATGGCTTGCGCACCTAATATCTGGCTGCGCGTGCCGCCGAGCATTTTGGTAATGACTGCATCGTAAATCCGGGATTGGCGGGCGGCGGCGATTGCTCCCACCAGAACTGCGATGCCGGCCAGAATCGCGATGGAGGCGGCGGCGGCGATGGCTTGGGCCATTTGCGTGAGCAAGGTTGTAATCTGTGCGGTGACTTCGCCGACTTCGATTAGCGAGGATGACGGGAAAGCCGGGGGAAGGGCTTTTGCCAAGATGCGCTCTGCGTCCTTCGACACCGTCAAAGTCGCAACCATATTATGCGGTGCGGCGTCCAGGCTTCCCGGCGAAAATACCATCACATAATTGAGGCCAAAATTCTCCCAATTGACGGTGCGAAGCGAAGCAATTTTGGCGGGCACTTCGACACCAAGCAGGCTGACGGTCAGGCTGTCGCCAATGCCGACATCGAGCACTTCGGCGATTTCGGCATCGAGGCTGACGAGGGCAGGACCATTGTAATCGGCACGCCACCATTCGCCCGCTACAAGCTCGCTGCCTTTCGGGACGGTGGGGCTATAGGTAAGGCCGCGGTCGCCGTTGAGCACCCATGCGCCTTCGGGCAACTCTTCCAACTGATCGACGCGCTGGCCGCCATATTCGATGATTGTGCCGCGCAGTGCTGGGATAAGGTTTATGGTGCCGTTGGGGTCGGCTTCCTTCACCATGCTCGTGAATTTAGCGGCACCTTCGCGGGGGATGTCGAGCACGAAAAAGCTCGGCGCGCGTTCGGGGACGCTGTTTTTGATCTCGTTGTTGATGCTGGTCTGGATGGCGGCGAGCGTGACAAACAAGGTCAGGCCGAGGCCAAGCGCGACCACCAAAGCCTGCGTCTGAGCGCCGGGGCGGTGGAGGTTGGCCAGCGCGAGACGGGGCAGGGGTGCCTTTGGACGAGGCAGACGGATGGCGATGAAACGCAGCAGAAACGCTATGCCGGTCAAGAGCAGCAGTAGCCCGAACGCCGCGCCGATGAAGGCGAGTGAGAACAGCGGTTCACGCGCGGTCACGACCGCAAGCGCAACGATGGCGGAGATAGAAGCGATTACCCAGATCGTGCTGCGCCGGTCGATGCGGCTGTCGCCTTCGACTATCGCGCGAAACAGACCTGCGGCTGGCACGGTGCGGGCGCGGGCCAGCGGGGGTAGGGCGAAGGCGAGGGCGATCAGCAGTCCGTAGATTGCGCTCACCGCCAATGGCAGCGGGTGCAGGTTGAAGCCCGGCGCGACGGGCAATATGTCGCCTGCGACCCAACCAATCGCCATCGGCATAACGCTGCCGACCGCGAGGCCGACCAATATCGCCACCGAAGCGACGGCAAGGATTTGCAGCATATAAATGCGGAAAATCGTCTGGCTGTCGGCGCCCGTGACCTTGAGCGTCGCGATGCTGGCGCGCTTGCTGGCGAGATAGCTGCCGACGCCATTGCCGACGCCGATACCTGCGATGACCAAAGCGGCAAGGCCGACGAGGGTCAGAAATTGCCCCATCCGCTCGATAAACCGCCGCGTACCCGGTGCTCCGTTCGAGCGGTCGGT
>JBGSJB010000851.1:0-2579 GCA_041742175.1 Pirellulaceae bacterium | reverse complement strand
CGTGTTGCAGAAGACCCTTCAGTTGATATTAAAAAGATATTGCTTGTTGGTCGTGAGTCATCTACGATAGGGTTTAGAGAGTATATTAGTCAGGCTATGAAAATAGATGTTGAGATAGGAAATGTATGGACGAATCTTGGGAGTTTTGATGACTATGTTCCACCCATCTCTTTTGAAGATTCTCTAAACTTTGGTTGTGCAATTGGTCTTGCTTTACCTGAAAAAGAATAAAATGCTTACATTATTACCACAAGAAGAAAAGACAAGACACATACATGAGTATTATGTACGTCTCACTATCGTGATTTTATTTTTTGTTGCTACGTTGCTCGTGTCTGCATTGGTCGGCCTCCTTCCTTCATATGTAAATGAGCGTGCAGATCTAAATGCTTTAAAAGAGGCTCAACAACAAGCTGAATTAGAGAGTACTAACAAAGCATATGAAGAATCTGAAATTGTAAAAGCATATAATGCTGTACTTGTTGATTACTTAAATGCGCGTATTGTACAGGTGTCTACTCCTGCGTCACCTTCATCTGTTTTGTATAAAATATTAGAAAATAGTAATAGTAGTATTTCTATTTCAGAACTTGAAATGACACATCAGACGGTGATTGTGCGAGGCGTAGCTTCAACACGTGAAGGACTTATAGCTTTCCATAACACCCTTCGTTCTCATTTAGATTTTAAGAATGCAACACTGCCGATTTCGGATCTGGCGAAAAGCAGTAATGCTAATTTTACTATTCAAATACCCCTATGATTATAAAAAGAATACAATCAAATTACATATTGGTAAGTGTTCTTACTCTTGTTGTTATAATTTTAGGGTCTTTGTATATCTATCTCGTACTTTCTTTGTATGATACTGATGAAGTTGAAATAGAAAGAATGTCCCAAATTGCAAATGCTGGTGCTGTTTTGAAAGAAGAGCAAAATAATACATCCAAACTTTCTATCTATTTGATTCCTGATGGAACACAAGCTCTTTTTGTTTCTTCTCTTGAAGCTAGTTGCGCGAGTTTTAATCTTTCTTGCACCACCTCTTCACTTAGCGAGGCTCCTGAAGGAAGTGGAATTACCAAGTTGCTCAATATGAATTTTGTTGCGCGAGGTTCACTCCAAGGTCTACACTCAATGATCACCAATATCGAAACATCTATATATCCTATCGACATCTCAAAAGTAAGTTTGAATTATAAAGAAGGGCAGTGGGAAGGAATGTTCGAAATTACTGCACCTGTATTAATTACACAATAAAATGAAATTCACTATTCCCACAACAAAAAAGAAAGTCACCAAAACACCATCGTGGAGTCTCCTCCACCCAAGACGCGATTGGGCGAGACTGCTTGTGATATTTTCTTTCGCAGCACTTCTTGTTGTTGTGTGGAGTGTGTATCTCTTTATGTCCCTATCTGAAAAGCGTCAGGACAAGATATCCACACCCTTCGAATCATCTGGGGGTACCTCAAAACAAGTACAAGCCATCTCTATCTATTTCGACAAAAGAACAGGTCTTATTGACCCATCTCTTTAGAGTGATATGGTATATGCATTACATGCCCCTGTAGTTAAATGGATATAACTGCGGACTTCTAAGCCGTTATTCTAGGTTCGATTCCTAGCGGGGGCACATTGAGTCGGAGACGAAATGTGTCTCCGAGGAAGCATTACTATGCTTCCGCCTAGGAATCGAAGCCTGTTTGAGCATTTTATGCGAGGCTTTGTGAAGCAGAAAATCCAGACAGGGTACTGCTCCTGTAAGGAGAGATTCTTAGCGGGGGAACAAGCCAAAAAATCCTAGCCTACGCTAGGATTTTTTCGGACTTGTGCCGGCCGCAACTATGTTTTTCAGCAGAAAAACGGGCGAGGCGGGGTCACAAAAATTTTGTTGCTGCAAAATTATTTGTGACCACAAGATAGTTTTATAAACTCATTATATATTTATCGCACTCGACTCCCAACACATATTAAAAATAGTTTTCATTGTGTTGTGGATTGCGTCATCTTCGATGATGGTCCCAACAGCATTTGTTTTGGAGAAGTTTACGATTGATACTTTGTTTTTCCCATAGACAACAACTTCTCCCGTCATGGGGAATTTGTCTTTAGGTGCGAATCTAAGATCTGGCCAAACACTCTTTTTTAGATTTCCATAACGAAAATCGTTAAACCCACGATCTTCAGGTGTTTCAGGAACAATACCTCTTGTTGTAATCCCAATTCTTTCTTTGTTCTTTACATATTCATCAAAAAAATCTTTGGGCATGAAACCCCTTACTTCTGAGGTATCTGCCCACGCAAGCATCTCGTATGGTTTGTCTGTTGTGATATGATCCTCATATATAGCTTTCATTCCCTCAAACCCCTCGTAGTAGGTTATTTTAGGTTTCTCACCGAGCATTCCATGAAGTTCATTTATTTCAGGTAAGATGGCCTGTGCAGTTTCTAATGACTCTTGAGCCATTCTTACTTTGTTTTCTGAGTATTTGATAAAGCGATCGGGTTTTTCAACTTGGTAGAATAACTTATTCCTCTTTTCTATTTCATTTATTAAGCCTCGGATAGAAAGGTTG
>JBGSJB010000850.1:0-3192 GCA_041742175.1 Pirellulaceae bacterium | reverse complement strand
TTATCCTGATGTAGTTTTTGGAAAAGGAGGCTATGGAAGTTTTCCCACACTCTTTGCTGCACGTTTATTATGGATTCCCGTCGTAATGCATGAATCAGATTCAAGACCAGGTAGAGTCAACAAATGGGCAGGGAAGTTTGCAAAATATATTGCAGTGTCATATCCAGAAGCCGCGCAGTTTTTTAAAAAAGAAAAAGTAGCATGGACAGGAAATCCTCTTCGAAAAGAAATTAGAAACATTAACAGCGTGGATGGACACAGTGCTTTTGGTCTTGAAGAAGGGATACCAACACTTCTAATCCTTGGGGGATCACAAGGAGCACAAATCATCAACGATGCACTATTGGATGCACTCAACACACTCCTCGATCACTATCAGGTAATTCATCAAACAGGAGCTAATAATTTTCAAAGTGTAAAAAATCAATCTGAAGTTACCCTAGAAAAGGACGAGCACAAACAACGTTATCATCCTCACGCATACCTTACTGAGGATATGATGAAAAATGCCTACGGAGCTGCAGATCTTGTGATTTCCCGCGCAGGATCTACCATATTTGAAATAGCCTTATGGAATATCCCAAGTATTATTATTCCTATACCAGAACGCATTAGTCACGATCAACGAACCAATGCTTATAACTACATGAGAGCGGGTGGGTGCTCAGTAATTGAAGAAGAAAATCTGCG
The DNA here is from genome assembly GCA_041742175.1 of Pirellulaceae bacterium. Classification (GTDB taxonomy): domain Bacteria; phylum Planctomycetota; class Planctomycetia; order Pirellulales; family Pirellulaceae; genus Aureliella. The sequence continues at coordinate 2,502 of JBGSJB010000850.1, read as the reverse complement.
ACCTGAAATTGTTTCAGCTGAAGTCAATCGTATTCTTGGACATGAAGAAATAAAAAACGCTATGAAAGAGGGGGCAAAGAACTTTGCAAAAACAGATGCCGCAGCTGTCATTGCTGACACCCTTTTGAATATCGGTCTCACACACGAAAAATAATGAAACCAACACATCATCAAGTAATAGATATTGATTAATATAAAAAAATTGAAAATGATGCCGTGGCTCTTGTTGACCTTCATGAATTTATAAAGTCACATCCTGATGCGCCAGTAAAAGAAATATCGAAATTTATGCCCCCCGTTGATTCTCGCGCGGTCAATAAAGCAATACAAATGATTGCCCTTCGAGATCAGAAAAAACCCACAACAGAATAAAAATTAGTACCAAAATTCTCACAAACTAAAAAGCTAAAATTGAGAAGTGTCAACTAATAACAGACCTCTCAAAATGGTAAGATGGTACTATGTCACAAAAAATCATTACTCGTTTTGCTCCAAGTCCTACAGGTTTTTTGCATGCTGGAGCCTATCGCACAGCTGTCTTTTCATACTTATTCACAAAACACCACAATGGTTCTTTCGTACTTCGCATAGAAGATACTGATACCGCTCGTAACAAAAAGGAATATGAGGATGACATTTTGGACAGCTTGCAGTGGCTAGGAATTCATCATGATGAATTTTTTAGACAAAGTGAACGTAAGGAAATATACAAGAAGTATATTGAAACCATGATCGAAAAAGGTTTTGCATACGTATCAAAAGAAGAAATAAAAAAAGAAGGTGATAGAGATTCTGTGATTCGTTTTAAAAATCCAAATAAAAAAGTAAGCTTTCACGATTTAATTCGTGGTGATATAGAATTTGATACTACCGATCTTGGCGACTTTATTATTGCAAAGGATTTCGATGAGCCGATCTTTCATCTTGTGGTTGTAATAGATGATTTTGAAATGGGCATTACTCATGTTATACGAGGAGAAGACCATATATCAAATACTCCACGACAGATTCTTATTCAACAAGCTATTGGAGCTCCTACGCCCGCTTATGCACATATTCCTTTAGTACTTGCTACTGATCGCACCAAACTTTCAAAACGCAAAGGGGCTCTTTCTCTTACCGAATACAGAAGAAGAGGGTATCTGAAACAAGCCATACTCAACTACATTGCTATGGTTGGTTGGAACCCGGGTGATGATAAAGAGATTCTTTCTGAAACAGACCTTATTAATTTATTTAGTCTCGAGCGTGTTCAAAAAGGTGCAGCTATCTTTGATGAAGTAAAACTCAAATGGCTTAACAAAGAATACATAAAGAAAATGCCAGAAGAAGAATGGAAACAAGAAATACTCAAACGTCTTCCTGAGGAAATACTTGAATGTTCTTCTTTTGAGGAACGTAAAGAAAAAGTGTTTCCAATAATCTTTGATCGTATATCAATTTTTGGTGAAGTTGAAGAAATGTCAGAACAAGGAGAACTTAGCTATTTTTTTATTACTCCGACAGAGCTGGAAACAAGAGATATATTACCCCCAGAAAAACTTCGCAAAGGAAAGGATGTTACTTCTACATCTACCGCAAATATTCTTACAAAAGTAATAGAGCTACTTGAGAGCATACCAGAGACTTCTTTCACTAAAGAAGGTACGCGTGAAATTGTATTTCCTTATGCAGACGAACAGGGTAGAGGAATAGTACTTTGGCCTATGCGTTATGCACTTTCAGGAAGAGAAAAATCTCCAGACCCATTTGAACTTTGTGACATTTTGGGTAAAAATGAAACTATATTTAGAATCAAAAAAGCTATCGAAGTACTTACACAATGATTAAAAAAAACATACTCACAATAATACTTTGTCTTAGTGTACTCGGGAGTGTGTTTAGTTTAATCACACCTCACAATGTTTTTGGTGATGAGGCGGAAGATCTACGAAGACAGATAGAACAAAGGACAGCAAATATCAAAGCCCTCGAAGAGGAAATTAAAAAGTATCAAGCAGAAGCAGACAAGACATCCGCTGCTGCTCAAACACTTGCAGCGACTATTAAAACACTTCAAGCAACAGGAAAAAAACTTGATACGGACATCAAACTTACACAAGAGAAAATTTCGGCGGCAAATCTTAATATTACAAAACTTTCATTAGATATTGGTGATAAAGAAAGTCGTATTAGTCAAAGCCGTGAAGCAATTTCCCAAAGTCTTCGAATACTCAATCAAAAAGACTCTATAACTATTATTCAAAATTTTCTGGGAAGAAGAAATATCTCTGATACCTGGAATGACATCGCGCAATTACTTAAACTTCAAACGGATCTTCGTGAGCACGTAGATGATCTCTCTGGGACAAAAAGAGAACTGGAAAGTGATAAACAAGTTACTGAAGAGACAAAGAACAGCCTGAAAGAGTTTTCTGATGTATTAAGTGATCAAAAAAAGGTAGTAGCGGCTAATACCAGTGAACAAAATACACTACTTTCAAAAACAAAAAACGATGAAGC
>JBGSJB010000849.1:0-1525 GCA_041742175.1 Pirellulaceae bacterium | reverse complement strand
AACGCCATCCGTCGCAGCCGCGCCGGGCTGAGCGATCCGCACCGCCCGATCGGCTCCTTCCTCTTCCTCGGCCCGACGGGCGTCGGCAAGACCGAGCTCGCCCGCACGCTGGCGGAGTTCCTGTTCGACGACGAGCGGGCGATGATCCGCATCGACATGAGCGAGTACATGGAGAAGCACTCCGTGTCCCGGCTCATCGGGGCGCCCCCCGGCTACGTCGGCTACGACGAAGGTGGTCAGCTCACCGAAGCGGTCCGTCGCCGGCCCTACGCCGTGGTGCTCCTCGACGAGGTGGAGAAGGCCAACCCCGAGGTGTTCAACGTGCTGCTGCAGCTGCTGGACGACGGCCGCCTGACCGACGGTCAGGGCCGCACGGTGGACTTCACCAACGCCATCCTCATCATGACCTCCAACCTGCCGGGCGACCCCAAGGACTTCTTCCGGCCGGAGTTCATCAACCGCCTCGACGACATCGTGCGCTTCCGGGCGCTGGAGGCCGGTGATCTCGGCCACATCGTCGACATCCAGTTGGCCCACCTGCAGGATCGGCTGGACGACCGGCGGATCATGCTCGAGGTGAGCGACGCCGCCAGGGAGAAGCTCGCCACCCTGGGCTACGACCCGCTGTTCGGCGCTCGCCCCCTGAAGCGGCTCATCCAACGGGAGATCGGCGACCGCTTGGCGGTGGCCCTCCTGGAAGGCCGCATCGCCGAGGGCGCCAAGGTGCTGGTGGACGCCGACGAGGACGGTGGATTCGTCGTGCACTGACGCCGACCTACGCGGTCGGGAGCGAAGCTCACCCGTCAGCGCAGCGGCGAGTCCTCGGTGGTGTGTGCGACGTGGTTCTCCCGCCACAGCTCGAAGCCGCGCAGCTCGAGCGGTCGGCTGAAGTAGTAGCCCTGCGCGATCGCGCACCCCATCCTGCGGAGCGCCGTGGCGTGCGCTTCGGTCTCCACGCCCTCGGCCACGACCTCCAGGCCGAGGTTGCGGCCGAGGTCGATGATCGACCGCACGATCGTGTCGGCGGCAGGATCGCTCCCCATGGCGAACACGAACGATCTGTCGATCTTCAGCTCGCTCGCCGGCACGCCGGTCAGGTAGGCGAGCGAGGAGTGGCCGGTGCCGAAGTCGTCGATGGAGATCGAGATGCCGGCGCCCCGGAGCTGTCGCATGATCCCGACGCTGTGTGCCGGGTTGCTCATGACCGCCGACTCGGTCAGCTCGACCATCAGCCGCTCGGGCGGTAGGGCGGCGGCATCGAGCAGGTCCCGGATCTGGCCCACCAGTTCGTCGTTGGCGAGGCTGTAGGCCGACAGGTTGACCGACATCCGAAGATCGAGGCCGTCCTCGTGCCACCTCGCCGCCTGGGCGACGGCCTCCTCGAGCACGAACGTCGTGAGCGGGTGGATCAGCCCGGTGTGCTCGGCGATGTAGATGAAGTCGTCGGGCGGGATCGGGTGGCCGTCGGGCTGTGGCCACCGCACGAGCGCCTCGACACCGATCAGACGGCCGCTCGCGAAGTCGA
>JBGSJB010000848.1:0-3261 GCA_041742175.1 Pirellulaceae bacterium | reverse complement strand
CAAAAGATTTTTGGCCATCGTAAATCTTGCCCGTTACCTTTCCATTATAAAATATGGCTAAATCTTCGACCACTTTACCCGCCTGTAAACCAAAGCGTTGGAGGGCATCTCGCCGCACCCGAATCAGCAATTGAGGAATCATCGTTTGGCGTTCTATTTGCAAGTCGGTTACGCCTTTTACACCTTGCATGATACCCTGAATTTGCCCTGCTGTACTTCTTAGTTCGGTGAGGTCGTAGCCATACAACTTAAGGGCTATTTGCGCTTGAACCCCCGAAAGTAAATGTTCAATTCGATGTGAGATAGGTTGTCCAATGCTCACCGAAACCCCTTTAAGAACACCTAATCTTTTTCTTAAATCAGCAATAATTTCGGTTCTTGCTCGCGTCGTTCCTTCTCTAATTTCAACTTCTATCTCTGAGCGACTTACTGGCTCAACATGCTCATCTAACTCTGCCCGCCCTGTACGACGACTGGCATACAGCACTTCTGGAACTTGCAGCATCAGTTTTTCGGCGAGTGTCCCCAGTTTGTTGGACTCTTCGAGGGAAGTCCCAGGCGGTGCTATCAAATTAACTGTGAACGATCCTTCATTGAAGGTTGGTAAAAATTCAGTGCCAAAAAACGGTATAGTACCTATTGAAACCATGATGAACAATAACGCAATTGAGATAATCGCTTTAGGCTGGCCCAACGCCCAACGTAGTAGTTGAGTATCACGCCGTTTGAGCCAAAGTACAAGTCTTGTGTCTTTTTGGTGGTTAACATCGAAGAAAAAATTCGCCCATCTGTTATTCCCATTTTCGCTTGTATTCTTTGCTGCTTGCTTCTTTCCTTTAAGCAAATAACTGCACAAAACAGGCGTTAGCGTTAGCGAAACTACCAATGAAGCCAGAATAGAGGTAATGTAAGCAATACCCAATGGTGCAAAAATACGCCCTTCAATCCCCTGCATATAAAACAGTGGTAAAAAGACCAAAACCACAATAACAGTAGCATAAACAATCGAATTGCGTACCTCCGAACTCGCTGCATAGACCACTTGTAAAGTCGGTTTTGGTTGGGGCAAATGGGAATTTTCACGTAATCTCCGATACACATTTTCTACATCCACAATGGCATCATCCACCAATTCACCTATTGCAATGGCTAAGCCTCCAAGGGTGAGTGTGTTAATCGAAATATCAAATGCCTTGAAAATAATGGCCGTCATGACCAATGAAAGCGGAATCGCAGTCAAGGTAATGAGGGTTGTTCGGAGGTTCATTAAAAATAAAATTAACACGATTACCACCAAAATAAAGCCATCGCGTAGTGCTTCCGTTACATTATTTAAAGAATTGGTAATGAACGACTTTTGCTGAAATATCTTCGTATTTAGTTGGATGTCTTTGGGAAGTGATGTTTGCAAATCTGCACAAGCCTTCTCAATTTCATTGGTCAAAGCCACTGTATTTGTGCCTGGTTGTTTCTCAACAGCCAATATCACTGCAGGTTTACCATTGATACTTGCATCGCCTCGCTTGAGTGCGGCACCAAACTGCACATCAGCCACTTGGGAGAGCAAAATCGGAACTCCGTTTTGAGAAGACACCACTGTTTGGGCTAAATCCTGTAAGTTTTCTGCTCGACCAACGTTACGAATCAATACCTCAGTGCCATAGTCATTGTAGAAATTTCCTGTGGTGTTTTGGGAAGTTTGGCTGAGGGCTTTATCCACCTCATCTATTGATAAGCCAAATCGTTTGAGTTTTTCGCTCGAAATCAGCACTTGGTATTGTCGCCGTTCACCCCCAATCGGAATCACTTGTGACACGCCCTTGATACTAAGTAGCCTTCGTCGAATCGTAAAATCGGCCAATGTTCTTAGGTCGGCAGGGTTGGTTGTATCTGCCGATACACCCACATACATAATTTGCCCCATCACAGAAGTTATTGGCCCCATTATCGGTACGATTCCGTTGGGTAACAAGACCGTTTGCAGTTTTTCTGCCACTAATTGACGCGCCCTATAAATCTCAGTATCCCAGTCAAATTCAACAAAAACCATCCCCAAACCTATGGCAGAACTACTCCGCACAACCTGTACCCCTGGTGCTCCATTCAGGGCAGTTTCAACGGGTAATACTACCTGTGTTTCAATTTCTTCGGGGGCTAATCCATTGGATTCCAGAAAAATAGTAACTCGTGGACGGTTTAAGTCGGGTAGTACATCAATAGGTAATCGGGTAGCTGTAAATACGCCATAAACTACCAACAAAGCCGATATTGCCACAATCAGTATGCGATTGTGAAGCGAGAATTTTATTAGTTTATCAAGCATTGTTACTGATTTAAATACATCATTTTCAATTGATAAGCCGCATTTACTACTATTTTTTCGCCAGAAGTTAGCCCATTTAAAATAGTAGTTTGTTCCCCATTATTGTTACCTGTAGCTACAAAGACAACCTTAAATAACTCGGGGCTTATTTTTACGAAAACCGCTGGTTTCCCGTTCACTTGACTGATAGATGAGTTGGGCAATGATAAAGTAGAATTGGACTGAGCTGTTTTTAAGCGAACTGACACAAACTCCCCTATTTTAAATGCGCCATCTGCGTTGTTCAACTCGAAGAGTAATTTTTGAGATTGATTGGCATTGACTACTTGCGCTAACGAAAGTAAACGAATCTTGTCACTTTGTTTTTGAGTGCTTTTTGCTGTACCGATTACATCCAACTTAGCATTTTTATTGAGCATTTTGGTATCATTACCAAATGCTTGGGCCTCTACATAAACCTTTGATAAATTGGTAATGGTAAAAATCGTTTCTCCCAGGCCTACCGTAGAACCAATAGCCACGCTGAAAGGTGCGATTACGCCCGAGATGGGCGCAGTAAGTGCCATCATACGCGTATTTCCTTTGCTCCCTCTGGTAATGCTGTTGAATACTTTGAGGTTTTCTTCGGATTTTTGCAAACGTGCCTCAGCTTCCGAAATATCTCGTTTGGCGGCTATATCCGCGATTTTCTTCAATCGCTCAACTTCTTTACGGGCGGCAGTCAATTCAGCATCCATGCTGTTGCGTTCCGTTTGAAGCAACACTTGCGCAGTCGCATCAAGGGTCTGCTCCAAAGTTGCTAATATCTGTCCTTTACTTACACTTTGTCCTACACGAGCATTTAAGCTAATCAATCTGCCTGTTTGTGGTGTTTGGACCACTGCTTGTCCTGTCGAACTCGGTATAATCGTACCATAAAACTGAGTCATTTCATCGAA
>JBGSJB010000847.1:0-1699 GCA_041742175.1 Pirellulaceae bacterium | reverse complement strand
GGACGGCGGGATCGGGGCTCCTGGTCGACCACTACGACCCCCGGCGGATGCTCGGCGTGCTCTACATCGTCCGGGCGGTGTCGCTGGTGCTCGTACTCTCCCTCAACCAGGGCTTCTGGCTCGTGCAATTCGGCGTGCTGTTCGGCATCGTCGACTTCGCCACGGTGGCCCCGACCCAGACCCTCGTCGCTCGATACTTCGGCGCCGAGACGCTGGGTTTCGTCTTCGGACTCATCCTCGCCTCGCATCAGGCCGGTTCGGCGCTCGGCGCCTACGTGCCTGGACGTCTCTTCGACGCCACGGGCGATTACCAGGTCGCGTTTCTCGGGGCGGCGGCGCTCCTGGTCCTCGCCAGTCTCTTGTCCTTCCTCCTGCCGAGCAGCGAGCTGAAGCAGAAATGAACAGTCCCGGTCGCGAGTTCGATCTCGATTCGAGTTCCGGTAGCGTTTCCCGTTCGGCCGCTTCGATCGTCGGAGAGGTCGACACCGAGCATTGAAAGGCTTTCATTGGAAAACATCCTGATCATCGGCGCCGGTGGCGTCGGTCGAGTCGTCGCCCACAAGTGCGCCCAGCTGCCCGAGGTGTTTCCTCACATCACGCTGGCGTCACGAACCAAGTCCAAGTGTGATCAGATCGCCGCCGAAGTTCTCGAAAAGACCGGCCGCACGATCGACACCGCCGGCGTCGACGCCGACAGCGTCCCCGAGTTGGTCGCTCTGTTCGAACGGGTCAGACCGTTCATGGTCATCAACGTGGCCCTGCCGTATCAGGATCTGACGATCATGGACGCCTGCCTCGAGACCGGCGTCCACTACCTCGACACCGCCAACTACGAACCACTCGACGAAGCCAAGTTCGAGTACTCGTGGCAGTGGGCCTATCAGGATCGATTCGCCGAGGCCGGCCTCATGGCCCTGCTCGGCTCCGGGTTCGACCCGGGGGTCACCAATGTCTTCTGTGCCCACACGGTGAAGCATCACTTCGACACGATCGACACCGTCGACATCCTCGATTGCAACGGCGGCGACCACGGCTATCCCTTCGCCACCAACTTCAATCCCGAGATCAACATCCGCGAGGTGACGGCAAACGGCCGCTACTTCGAGAACGGTGAGTGGATCGAAACCCGGCCGATGCAGTTCAAGCGGACCTTCGATTTCGATGCGGTCGGCGAGAAGAACATGTACCTCCTCTACCACGAGGAGATGGAGTCGCTCTCGCAGAACCTCCCCGGGGTTCGACGCATGCGCTTCTGGATGACCTTCGGCGACGCCTACCTGCGCCACCTCGAGGTGTTCAACAACATCGGTCTCGACTCGATCGAGCCGATCATGTTCGAGGGCCGCGAAATCGTCCCGCTGCAGTTCCTCAAGGCGTTGCTTCCCGACCCGGCCTCGCTGGGTCCCCGTACCGTCGGCAAGACCAACATCGGCTGCATCGTGACCGGCACCAAGGATGGCGGTGAGCCCTTCACCCGCTACGTGTACCAGATCTGTGATCACCAGGAGGCCTACGCCGAGACCAACTCCCAGGCCGTGTCCTACACCACCGGGGTGCCGGCGATGATCGGTGCCAAACAGATGATGACCGGCGTCTGGATGCAGCCGGGCGTCTGGAACATCGAACAACTCGTCCTGGTCGCCCGGGCCGATGTCGATGATCGTGGTGGGCAAGCCGCGCGTCGCCACGTCGTCCAGGA
>JBGSJB010000846.1:0-1551 GCA_041742175.1 Pirellulaceae bacterium | reverse complement strand
GACCGCCATGGGGTGCCAGTTGGTCTACGCGATCGTTCCGGACACGACGCTCGAGGCGATCGTGCAGGGTCAGGCGCGAGCGGCCGCGCAGCAGCTGTCCGGCTACGTGCGGACGACGATGGCCCTGGAGGACCAGGACATCGACGATGCCTCACGACAGCGCGCCCTCGAACAGCTGGCTTCGAAGTTGGTCAACGAGAACCGTCAGTGGGATGAGTCCGGACTTCGGTCCCGATCCTGAAGGGTCCACGCCCCTCGACGACGACGATGTCGACGGGCTGTTGCTCGACTTCGTCACGACGCGAGGTGACCTGGATCGCGTCGAGTTCCGCAACGTGACCAGTGGCCTCGATTGGGCGCTGCGCCGACACCGCGGGGTCGACGAGGTGCTCGACTACGACTTCGGCGTGGAGCTCCATCGCAGGATGTTCGACGAGGTCTGGTCGTGGGCAGGGACTCGACGACTCCGCGAGACCAACATCGGCGTCGATCCGATCAAGATCCTGGACCGACATCGCCAAGCACTGGACAACGCTCGGTACTGGCACCTGCACGACGTCTTCGGTCAGGACGAGCGAGCAGCACGACTCCACCACGCGCTGGTGGCGGTCCACCCGTTCCGAAACGGCAACGGAAGGTGGAGTCGCTTGATGGCGGACCTGTTCCTGATCGCTGCCGGTGGCCCTGAGTTCACGTGGTCGGGTCAGGAGCTCGTCGCGAACGGTGATGTGCGGACTCGGTACATCGCTGCACTGCGATCGGCCGATGGTGACGACTTCGGCCCGCTGCTTCGATTCGCGCGGAGCTAGCCCTGTCAGGGGCCGCGGGTAGGTTGCGTCCGTGGTCGATCGTCCCCCCGCCGGCACCATCCCCGACGCGCCCGGCAGCTACCAGTTCAAGGACGCCGAGGGCCGCATCATCTACGTCGGCAAGGCCAAGTCGCTGCGCCAGCGGCTGAACAACTACTTCGTCAATCCCCGGCTGCTGCACCCCCGCACGGCGCAGATGGTGGCCACGGCGGCCACCGTCGAGTGGATGCAGGTGCGCACCGAGGTCGATGCGCTGATGCTGGAGTACAGCCTCCTGCAGCAGCACAAGCCCCGCTTCAACGTGCGGCTCGTCGACGACAAGAGCTACCCGTTCCTCGCCATCACCATGAGCGACGACTGGCCCCGTGCCATGGTCATGCGGGGCAAGCGCCGCAAGGGCGGGCGGTACTTCGGTCCCTACGGGCACGCGTACGCCATCCGGGAGACGCTCGACCTGCTGCTGCGCACGTTCCCCATCCGCACCTGCAGCGACAACAAGTTCAACCTGCACCACCGCCAGGGCAGGCCGTGCCTGCTGTTCCACATCGAGAAGTGTTCGGGCCCCTGCGTGGGCGAGGTCACCAAGCCCGATTACGACCAGCTGGTGGAGGAACTCGTCGAGTTCCTGGAGGGCGACACCGACCGCATCATCCAGCGGCTCGAGGCCAGGATGCGCACGGCGGCCGACGAGCTGGAGTTCGAGCTGGCGGCGCGCACCCGGGACCGGCTGGCCAGCGTGCGG
>JBGSJB010000845.1:0-2297 GCA_041742175.1 Pirellulaceae bacterium | reverse complement strand
GTAACTCCGTCTATTTCCTCGACAAATGTTTGTCCGTTTGAGGCACACTGTCTGGGAAAACTTTCCATAATAGGGTTCCCTGCTTCCATACATTCTTGAAAATTAGTAATACTCACCTCTTGATCTTTAGGTTCTGATTGCAATGAAAAAAATGCAGCTGCTGCAAATACCCCCAAAATTACCACGATGATTGGCGTAATAAGTTTTATAAAATGTGTATTCATAGTTTTATATTATTTTTTAGAAACAATATCTTCTACATGATCAGATTGAACATCTTTATAATCAAAATTAGAAGACTGAGATTGCCGAGGCATAATAAAAATTGCAATAATGTAAGCAATAACACCTGGTAAAATACCAGTTAGCATAACGAACAGAACAAAGAAAACCCTAATAATAGTTGGGTCAACATTAAAATATTGGCCAAACCCTCCTAGGATTCCTTCCCATACTTTATTCTTAGAACTACGATATAGATGTTTCATACTAGTAGTGTATACCCTTTTTTTGATGTTTCAAGCAATTCCTCAAACCTAGTTTTCTTCTATATCTCGTTGAATTTCAGTAAATTCATTTTCTATTTCACCGAGCCGTGTCTTTGTAGCTTTAACAAGTACAGCCCCCTGTTTTACTTTTTCCAAACCTTGTTCAACATCGACTTCTTGTTGATTCTCAAACCAATCAACAATCTTTTTCAATTCATTTAGGCTTTCTTTTAGATTTTCTGTATTTTCTTTTTGTGCAATTTTAGGCATAGATGACTAGTATGACAAATTATAAGGGTTTAATCTACGTATTGACATTATACCAGCATATTGTACAGTATATAAAAGCTCTTTAATATAAAGTTGGTCTGGGATTACAGTGCGGGTATACCTTCATTCTAATCCCCGACCAACTCATGAAGAGAAGGTCTGGGATTAGAATCCTTAACTATGAAAAACTTCCTACTATTTGTCACCACGTTGCTACTCATATTTACAATATATGACAATCACTCTCTAATAAAGAAAGATGAGAAAAAGGACGCATTTATCATCAAGGCGGTGGAGTATATTAACGAAAACACAGGAGAAACCCTAAAGATGAGAGGACAGATGAAATCAGTTAGTGAAGCAATGAATAACATGACGCTATATTTTATAATCGGCGATCAGAGTAAACCATACAAATATAGAAAAGGTTGGGTTGAGGAAGAAGAGAAACCCAAAATATTCTTTACAGCACTACAGTCTTCATGACCAAATCCCTTCCCTCCAGCCCCGCGCATTTCGAAAGAAGTGCCGGGGTTTTTTATTTCTATTCATTTCTAAAAAATACAAAACTAATTTTTTACTTCACTTTCAATCTCCCCATCTTCAACTCTTACAAAAATAGTATCACCTACATTAACATCACTGACTGAGGTCACCACTTTTCCTTTTATACGAACAATACTGTAACCGAGTTTTAGTAAACGCTCTGGATTATTTGTCTCAAGCTGTTTTTCTATTGTCCCAATCGTCTTAGCAGTTTCTTTAATGATTGAATTAAAACCTGTTACAAATATTCTCACGGCGGTATGTATTTCTTGAGAAATATGTTTCAATCGATGAGAAATATTTCCCAACTCTTCGCGTAACTGATACTCAATTTTAGAAAACTGACCAAGTATATTTTGAAAATACATTTTCATGTCAGCCATAAGATCATTAACAGTAGACTGTTTTGTGTATAAAATATCTCTAAAAGACGATAACAGGCCTTGCTCCCAAAGCTTCACACAATGCAAGGCTCGGTCCCAAGATTCATTAAGCACTGCGGTCACCGCAGTTGGAGTAGAAACCATTTTATCAGCAGCGAGGGCAACCAAAGTAATATCTTTATCGTGACCAATACCAGCGATAACAGGCACTGGGAAGCTTGCAATCTCTCGGACCAGCATCTCATTATTGAAAGGCAGTAAGGATTCCATAGACCCTCCCCCCCGAATAATAACAAGTACATCAAGATCTTTGTTTCTAAAACTTCGAACTGAATTAATGAGTTCTTGAGTAGCAAGTTGTCCTTCCACACGAGAATCTATAAGAACTAGTTCATACCCGTGTCTGCCGATATTTGTAAGAAAATCATTTATTACGGCTCCGTCACGAGACGTAATAATGCCAATCTTTTTTGGAAAAGAACTAATAGGTCTTTTCTTTTCTTCAGAAAACAAACCCTCTGTTTCTAATTTCTTTCTTAATTCATCATAAGCTTTTTTTAAAGCACCTTCCCCCACCATTTCTACCGCTTGTGCTTTATAGGTCAAACTA
>JBGSJB010000844.1:0-1629 GCA_041742175.1 Pirellulaceae bacterium | reverse complement strand
TGGGTTGGATCGGCCTCACGCAAGCTGAAAACCTGATCCTGATCGCCGGGCCTGAGAGCGTAAGCGCCGAAACCGGCGGAGCGTACGCACCGGGAACTGCACAGTTCGGCCTCCCTACGGCGCGGTTGATCCATGTGCGTACGCGCTCTTTGAAAGAGGCGCTGTGGGCGAGCGAGCAAACGCTCGGGCTTACCGGGGCGCGCGTGCTTTGCCTCGTGCCTCACGACGCACGGCTCACCCTCACGGCCACGCGCAGACTACATCTGGCGGCTGAAAAGAGCGGCGCACAGTGCGTGCTGGTGCGCTTCGATCCGCTTTCGCCAAGCGCCGCCTGGACACGCTGGAATGTCGCCACAGCGCCGAGCCGTTCCGTAGGGCTCGAAATGGGAAAACCGCGATTTGCCGTCACCCTCGCGCGGCGGCGTAGCGGACGCTCGGGCCAGCGCTGGCTTCTGGAATGGAACGCCCATGAGCATGCCTTCAGCGAAACAGACAGAGCAATTCCAAACCTCAAAATCCCGATGGCTGGCGTTGTGGTTGCCGCATCTGCCGACAGACAGGCTGAAGCGCTCAGGCGCAGCGCCGGCTGATCGTCCGCTCGCCGTCTATGCCAAGACAGGCAATGCCTTTGCATTGACCGCCGTCGATCCACGCGCGGCAGAGTTCGCCATTGCGTCTTCGATGCCGCTTGCCGATGCGCGCGCGCTTTGCCCAGACCTTTTCGCCCTTGAAGCAAAGCCGCTGGTAGATGCGCGATTTCTCGATAACGTCGCCGCGTGGTGCGAACGCTACACGCCGGTGGTCGTCATCGATCCTCCGGACGGCCTGTTTCTCGATGTCACGGGGTGCGCGCACCTGTTTGGCGGCGAAATCTCTTTGCGCGCCTCCATACAGAAAGCCCTTGCGATGCAAGGCGTGAACGCACGAGCCGCCATCGCGCCCACGCCGGCTGCTGCCTGGGCGCTCGCGCATTTCGGACGACACCACATCGTCGACAGCACCGGACTTCCCGCAGCACTTGCTTGCCTGCCAGTGGAAGCGCTGAGGACTTCACCACAAGCGCAGGCTTTGCTGCGCCGGTTTGGTCTCAGACGGATCGGTCAGATCGCCGACGCGCCGCGCGCACCATTTGCCGCACGGGCCGGACAGGATGTCTTGCTGCGACTTGACCAGGCTTATGGCCGCGCACGCGAGGCTCTGACGCCACGACGCCCGCCATCACCCCTGATGGCCTTCCGACGCCTTGTCGAGCCCATCGTGACCATCGAGGCGATCCTCATTGTCGCCGAGAGCCTGTGCGTGGACATCGTCGACCAATGCGATGTGGGCGGCGTCGGCGTACGGAGATTGTGTCTTTCGCTTTTTGGCGTCGATGCGAAGACCCGTCACGTCCTGCTGGGATTCAGTCAACCAGAACGCACCACGCGCGCCATCATGCGGCTCCTCGGAGATCGTGTCGCGCGGATGGCTGAAACATTCGATGCAGCGTTCGGTTTCGAGGCGATGCGGCTGGATGCGGTCGAAATCGCGCCGATCATCCCCGTCGCAACCGACTTGGAAGATACGAAGCGCCACGACACGCAAACGGAAGCGCGTCTTCTGGATGCGCTGATTGTTCGCCTCGGGAGC
>JBGSJB010000843.1:0-1703 GCA_041742175.1 Pirellulaceae bacterium | reverse complement strand
GCCGGGAAGAGTTCCGTTGGGGCAATCCGCCCCGTATCAGTTCGTTTCGACCTCTTTGACCGCTGCCTCGCTGAAGACTTTTCGCTGTAAAAAGTCCTTAAGCCACCGGTTCCCGCCGGATGAAGAGGTCTTCGACGTTGGAAAGCGGAAGAATCAACCCTGGGTTGTTGTTCCTGACATTTCCCACGGCCCGATCCACCGGCCAGGACTCCAGGGTCCCTTTTGGAGAGGGCAGCAATAACCTCTTCCACTCCCCATCGCCCAAGGGTTCCGGTACAAGAAAACGGGCGAAATTCTCCGTTTCTAGAATGACAGGCATCCGGTCATGAACAGCGGCGGCTTCGGCGTTGGGTTCCGTGGTAAGGGTCGCAACGGTCTGCCCTTCCCAGATTCCGGCGAAGGCGATCATCCTGCCATCCCGACGCTGAAAATAATAGGGCTGCCTTTTGCCGTCAGGGAGCTTCTTCCACTCGAAGTAGCCGGACGCCGGGACGATGCATCTGCGGCTTTTGAAGGCGTTCCGGTAAGACCGCTTGGTGGCAACGGTTTCCGCCCTTGCATTGATCATCGGGGAGAGCTTCGAGTCGTCCTTGACCCAAGCCGGAACCAATCCCCATTTCAGCTCCCCCAGTTCTCTTCGACCGTCATTTTCCAAGCGGACAACCGGCACCAATGTTGAAGGGGCCACGTTAAAGCACGGATTCCACGCAGCGCGAACGTCGTTGACCTCGAAGTACGAAACGACGACTTCCCCCACATCCTTGCGCACATAACGGCCACACATCGTGCAAGCATAGCATCAAGCCGGATCCACGGGAACCGTATGCTCAAATCACTGTCTAGCGCCCAATTGGGGTGAACTCCTTTTCCGGCATCCATCCACCTTGTGAGGCAGTGGCGGTCGGTGAAATCGCGTTTCCGCCATCGGTTGGCCGGTTGCCGGATACCAGGCCGGTGTCAATGGCCCCAATTTTTCTCTTGCATGGACGCTTCAGCGCGTTACTATTCGCGACCCGAGCCGTTCTGGGCATGTTGCCCGAAGCTGTCTCCCGAGTGTCAACCCGGGGGACCGGGAGAAAACCAAACGCAACCTCAACCGCCCCAATACGCCACCATGGCCGCACTTCAGGAACTCATCGCGAACTCAGTCAAAAACTATCGCGAAGGCAGCATCATCAAAGGACACATTCTCCAAATCCGCCCACGCGAATTTCTGGTGGACATTGGATACAAGAGCGAGGGGGTGATACCTGCCAGCGAATTCGAGGATCCTTCGGAAGTTGAGATCGGCGATGAGATCGAAGTGCTTCTCGAGCGTCTCGAGAACGACGAGGGGATGGTCGTGCTTTCCAAGGAGAAGGCAGCCGCCCGTCAGAACTGGGAAAAAATCTACGTCGTCTTCAAAGAGGGCGGCCTCATCAAGGGCAAGGTCAAGTCCGTGGTCAAAGGCGGGCTCACCGTCAATGTCGGAGTCGAAGCCTTCCTCCCGGCGTCCCAGATCGACATCGTTCCACCCAAGGACCTGCAACAGTTTGTCGGCAACACCTACGATTTCCGCATTGTTAAAATCAACGATGACCGCAAAAACGTCGTGCTCAGCCGGCGCGAGATCATCGAACAGGAACGCTCCGAGAAGCGTCAGAAATTTTTGGAAAGCGCATCGGTCGGGTCCCGGGTTCAAGGCACGGTCAAAAACCTCACCG
>JBGSJB010000842.1:0-1646 GCA_041742175.1 Pirellulaceae bacterium | reverse complement strand
ATCTGCTCAGATATTAATTGAGTCTCAAGGTGATTTGGAGTGGATTGCAAATAAACTCAACCTTACAGTTGCTGATAGTAAATTTAAGGTCCTAGAAAATTTTTATAAAGACAAGAAGCCTATAATTCTTAGTCGAGTATTTCCAAGCAAAACATATGTTGTTGAGAATCCAGAATTAGATCTAGGTACTAAGCGAGAAAAAAGGGATATTGCAAATGCTTTGTATGAGAGATTACCTTTCGTTCTTTATTTTGATGATTTTAGTGACCGTGTTCCTGAAGAGATAGAATTTTTCTTAAAGACAGAAATTCTTGTCAAAAAAACAACACCGCCAGTTGATGGTGAAGAGCAAACCAAAATTGAAACCATAGATAAACATCGGGCCGTTTCAAGTAATGATGAATGGCACGAAATTCTTGAGGAGGTATTTAAACGAGCTGGTAACCATACTCTTGCAGATTTTCTTAAGATGGAAGACGGAAATGATCAAAAAGGATTAATGGGAGATATTCAGGACATCTTGCAAGAAGATGTCATGGAGGACTGGAAAAAATTAAAGAATTACGGGGGTCACTTTGCTGATGAACCAGAAGATTTAGAACTTAAACTAGATTGGAAATTTTCTGATGATCGAGAGAAAATTATTTTTAAATTTGAAATTGAGGATAGAACAGCAAAGAAAAGTAGATTTTTCAGCATCCCGCAAAGAAGCAAGGGTTTTCAATGGTTTTTCAACTTTACAATGAAGTTAAAATTTAACCCGAAGTATAAGGCGGACTTAAAAGGGGCAATCTACTTGTTAGATGAACCAGGTTCTTACTTACATACATCTGCTCAAGAGGAATTATTAAAGAAGCTTTGTGAAATATCTGATACCAACACAATTCTTTACTGTACACATTCTCAATATCTTCTTGATCCAAATACTATAAATATTGCAAGAATAAAGATTGCAAAGAAAGAGCTCGGAACAATTGAGGCTGTATCTTTTGATGAGGCGGGAGTTTCTAAAAACGAAGGTGCATTAACCCCACTTTACCAAGCCCTTCATCTAAAAGCTGGCACTTTCGCCAAGAAGGGTGAATATGTCGTTATTACAGAAGGAATAACTGATTTCTACCTCTTTAATCTTTTAAAGATACTTAAAGAGAACTCTTTTGATAAAAAGATTGATTTCATTCCAGGTGCAGGTGCGCAACATTTAAAAGATCTTATCTCAAACGCTATAGCCTTTTCAAAGTGCTATCTTGTTTTGTTGGATTCAGATAAAGAAGGACGAGATGCTTATGAAGTATACAGAGGTTACTTTGGAGAAGAACAATCAAAAAGATTTTTTAAGTATCGAACCAAAAATAAAGAGGAAGATGTTATGCTTGAAAATCTTCTTTCTGAAGATGATCAAAAAAGATTGTGTGAGCTTACCAAAGTTGCGGATGTAAAGGCGGCTATACCCGCTTTGTATTATAGTGAAGAATCAATTAAGAAGGATTTTATCGAAAACCTAGATAAAGAAACATTGGGGAATATTAAAATTCTTGAAGGTAAGGTCAATGAAATTATCAAATAATATGAAAGAATTTATTAAAAAACACTGGTTAAAATTTATTACATTTATACTAATTTGTATTATTTTATTTCTTGCAACT
>JBGSJB010000841.1:0-2837 GCA_041742175.1 Pirellulaceae bacterium | reverse complement strand
TCGCATCGAGAAAGCGACACCATTGCCCAGCTTTCGCCAATAGTTTCGACCGCGCGTTTCATAATTAGTTCAACCGGGCGTGTTAAAGGGGCATTTTATAGGTTGCAACTCGGTCGCTAGCGTCGGCCAGAAATCCGTTCCGTTTCCCTCGTAGCTTTACCCGACTTCAACGGCGCAGACCAAAAGCTGAAGGTTAGCCGTCTGCCAGTCGAAAGAATCGAGCGGTTTTCACTTCAATGCATTCCGAACGAACGCGCGCAGTTCATCGTTCTGACCACTGGTCATTCCGTGGTCAGCAAAATACTGAGCCCGCGCGTGATTCTCGTTGTCACCAACGTGTTGACTAAAGCGACCAACCAGTTCGCGGTGTTTGCCCTTTAGTCGCTCCAAAATCCCTGATCCTCGAAAAAATTTCATTGTCGCTGGATTGCTCGGGGGTCCCGCACCCAATACCATCTCGAAGGTGTTGGAAATGATACTCACTCACCATCGGTACGTGTTGCGGCAACTCGAGTCATTGCTGTCTGCGGCGCGAACAAATCTCTGCGACATTGGGGCAACCTTAGATGCAAGAACAGGACGACGTAACTTCTCAAACGGCTCTCGTTCTGACGCGCGAAATTGCGGAAACGCTGATTTGCGACGACGAGGTGATTGACGGCAGCGAGTACACGACCATCGACGCGGACGCTGCTGTCATAATCGGTTCCGCTGGCAAGCTCTTGATACTCGATGGCTTGCAGACGCTGCCCGCCGATTTGGCTGAAATGCTGTCCGCAAAATCCACCATCGTTTCGCTCGAAGGTTTGTTGGTGCTCGATGTTGACTTGGCGAAGGTTCTTGGGAAATCTAATGAAAGTCTAAACCTGCCTGGGCTTTTATCTCTTTCGGTTTCTGTTGCAAGCGAGATTGCCAACGTGACCGGTAGCGAGCTTTTGCTCGATGGAGTGACGACGCTTTCCGAGGACGTCGCAGCCAGCATCTCCCGCTTCAAAGGTCAAGAAGAGTCGACATTGAGCCTAAATGGCTTAAGCGAGATATCGGAAGGCGTGGCCGCCGAACTCAAGAATCATTGCGGTTGGTTATCCCTCGAAGGACTTACGGAAATTTCCGACAAAGTCGCACTGCAGTTGGGCAAGCATCAAGGCGAAAATTTATTCCTATCCAGCGTCGATAATTTGTCGGATGCGGCGATCCGAGGATTAGCCCAACATCCGTACTGTGTCGCATTTGGTGGTCTTCCAGAAACTCAAGAAACTCGTTTCAAAGAACTACAAGCGGAGCATAAACAGTTCAAAGAGTTCGCGTCGTACGTTAGGTTTTCATTTCACATTGCTCCATCACTGAATGGCCTACCTCAAAATGCGACCAACCTGGACGAGATGGTTAAAGAATTGCAACCCTACATGGATTGCGACGACGTCATTAATCGCACCCGACAACTTAGGGATCTGCTAAATCAACTCGATCTGCGAGATTGAATTCAATGGATGAGATCGACCCCGTCATGATGTACGAGCTGTGCTTTCCCGGAGCGGTCACGGGCGAGACCGAAGTCACCTGCCCACACTGCAACGAGTTGCTGACAATGCAGGTGGACGATCCAATGGGGATTTACGACCTGCAATGTTACGAGTGCAACGGAGCATTCACGATCGACCTGGGCGAGCAATCCGTTCACTGAGTTCCAAAGGGATAGAGGTTTCGCAGCGAACGATGGTTTCTAAGACCAAACCGCCCGCCGTCAAGCTAACGCACGGGATCCGTGAGGGTCAGTTGACTCATATCTCAGACGTAGAGAAAGGTCTTCAATGTGGTTGCATGTGCCCCTGTTGCGATACGGAACTGGTTGCTCGAAAAGGGCACAGGCGGACTCACCATTTCGCACACTACAACGCTGAGCCATGCGTCGGCGCCATCGAAACCGCTCTTCATATGATTTCCAAAGAGATTTTGGCAAGCGAGATGAAAATCTGGTTGCCGGCCGTCAAGGTAATATTCGACTCTTATCGCAAACCAATTGAAATATCCGAAGGACGTTGGTTCGATCTCGATTCAGTTCAACTCGAAAAACGCTATGGCAAGATTGTTCCTGACCTGATCGCAACGATTTCGGGTCGCGAATTGCTGATCGAAGTATTTGTGACGCAGCGCGTTGAGCCGGAAAAGCTGGGCCAGATTCGCCGCGCCGACGTTTCAGTCGTTGAGATTGATCTTTCAAAAGTCGATCGTGAGCTGACAAGGGAATCAATTCGTGATTTGGTTGTCGGCGACGCGGGAATCAAAAACTGGCTATTCAATTCACGAGCTGCTTCCCGGCATGCCGCCATGATGGAGAAGGCTGTGTTCCGAAAGTCAATCCAGCGAGGGTTTGCAGTCCACGTCGACGATTGCCCCATCCGAGCTCGCGTCTGGCGTGGAAAGCCCTACGCCAACGTGGTCGATGACTGTCTTGGTTGCGATCATGCTCTCGAAGTCGGTGAGAACATGTCGCACGTCCGTTGCGACGGGTAAGAGTCATCGACTGCGGACAAGTGATCATCAGCTCCTACTGCGTAGAAGCCCCGTACGCCCATCTTGAAACATTGCTCAGCTGACGGTCATGCCCAACGCGTCACGAATCCTGGGTAACAGCATCGCCGGTTCCGTCGTCTTGAACACGGGACCGATCAGATCGCTGATGGGCGAACCGCTGCGTTGGACGCGATTCAGGTATTCGGCCGTTCGTTTGTCGACTTCCGTTGCATCAGCGTACATTGAAAGACAGGCCAAGGACGCATCCCCAAGATCGCTCCCCGCGACGCGGTCTGCCGACTGCTGGATCTGATGCAACGCTC
>JBGSJB010000840.1:0-1926 GCA_041742175.1 Pirellulaceae bacterium | reverse complement strand
CGATCCGGAGCAGCACGCCGCTGTTTCCCCCCTCGCTTCCGGGAGCCCAGCGCCATTCGAGGCTCAGCTTGAAATCCTGATAAGACTTATCCGTGAACAGATATCCCAGCGGCGTCCCTTTGCAGACCAGCACGCCGTCCTTCACACTCCATACATCTTCTTTTTTCACCCCCTCACCCACCAGCACGTGGGACCAGCCATCAAGATTGGTGCCATTGAACAGATCGGTGCGTGGGCTGGTGGTGGTGACCTCAGGCTTGGAGCAGGAGGCCAGGAGGATTCCGGCGGCGGCTAACAGGATGTGACTTCTCATGATTCGGGTTTCGGTGCAAGGGGGTCATGGCATAATCATCGCCGATCTCAAAGGTCGGAATCACACGGGCGGATGAAAATCCGGAGCTTTCGGCCGACTGGAACCGGAATGAGGAGGAGATGCTGAACCCGTGCTCGGTATGATGACTTCGGCGGAACTCGCCCCAGGCAAAACCCTTACATGCGCGAAGCTTCTTCATCGGCTTGTCGTGGACGTCCCTGCCTAAGGGCCACCTGGCGACGGTCACAGACCGCCGCTACAGTTATGGCTCGAACAGATCGGGCGTGTTTTGGGATTCGATTCTAGTTTTGGCGGGTAGCGCGTTCGCGGCGAGAATACGTTCCGGCAGCTCGGCCTTTTGCGATCCGATGCGTGCAAGGGCCTTGCACGGTCAATGCAACGCGGCTTGCTCCACCGCTCAATTTCCCCCCGTCCGGCGGTTTTGATTGCATGCGGCGCGGGTTCCCGGAAGAGTTCCAACCGCATCGCATGAAAGTCATCGCAGTCGCCAACCAAAAGGGGGGGGTGGGAAAAACCACCACCGCCCTGAACCTGTCCGCAGCCCTCGCGCTCCGCGGCCAGCGGGTGCTGTTGGTGGATCTTGATCCTCAGGCAAACTGCACCAGCGGTCTCGGCATTGAGGCACCCGAGGGTTGCAGCATGTATCCGGTGCTGATGAATGAAGCCACGGTCCAAGATCAAATCCTCGCCACCGGCCGCGAAAATCTCTCGATGGTGCCTTCGGAAATGGACCTTGCCGGCGTGGAAATCGAGCTTGCCCGCAGCGACGACCATCTCACCCGCCTCCGCCGGATCCTTCAGGGCCTCAAGCCCAATGATCTTTTCGAATTCTGCATTCTCGATACCCCGCCGTCACTTGGCGTGCTGATGACTTCCGCACTTGCCGCCGCCGATGAGATCCTCATCCCGCTGCAATGCGAATGGTTCGGCCTCGAAGGACTGGCGAAAATCGTCCATGTCATCGATCAGATCCGCGGCTCGGATGCAAATCCGGAAATCCGCCTGGAAGGCATCGTGATGACGATGTACGATGGTCGCACATTGCTCTCACGCCAGGTCGTCGAGGAAGTCTCCCGGTTTTTCCCGGAACAGATGTATCGCACGATGATCCCGCGGACGATCCGCATCGGCGAGGCACCCAGCCACGGCAAGAGCATTTTCGAACACGACCCATTAGGTCTCGGAGCTCAAGCCTACAGCGCGCTTGCCGATGAGTTTCTCGTCCGGCACTCGGTCTGCGGCCCGCTGCTTGCGGTGCAGTAAACCCGAAATCCGAATCCGGAGGGCATGGCGGCCTCGATTTTCCACTGAGACACTGAGGAAACTGCGAGCACAGAGAAGATAAAGAATGCCTCACCCTTTGATGGCTAAAACTTCAATGTGAGATCCTCTGTGCCTCTGTGCTTTGCCTGCCCGAGTATCAGGACGGACTGGCGGATCAGGCGCGGGCTTCGAGCGGCGTGTAGGCGCGCTGGGTGGCTCCGGTATAAATCTGGCGCGGGCGGGAGATGCGGCTGTCGCCGTCTTCCATGACTTCCTTGAAGTTGGCAATCCAGCCGGGCATGCGGCCGATGGCAAACATCACGGTGAAC
>JBGSJB010000839.1:0-1903 GCA_041742175.1 Pirellulaceae bacterium | reverse complement strand
CTCGCCGCAGCCCAAGCCGCGATCGAGGAAGCCAAGGCAGCACCTGCGAAGCCCACTGCCAAGAAAGCCGCGAAAAAGGCAGCCAAGAAAGCCGCGAAGAAGAAATAATTTGTAGCGGCGGTCTCTGACCGTCGTTTTCATCGATCCAAAGCCGCCCCGGGAAACCGGGGCGGCTTTTTTATTGGAGCGCGGAATTTATTCCAATGTCTTCAAGGATTCGGGTTAGGGTGCCAAGCACCCAAGGAGGGGCGATATCCGATCGCCCTGACCATGAGAAGCGTATGGAAAGTGCTTCGCTCACCTCATTGGCTTCACATGGGCATCGGCGGACGGATTCCGCCGCTCCATGGGGCACTTCGCTGTTGATTCAAGTTGCCTGAAATCGAATCCTTAAAGGCATTGGAATTCATTCCGCCAGTTGATTCATGCGGGTATTGCTGGCGATATGAATTCCGCGTTCCAGTTATGGATTCTTCTCCAAAACCCCGATCGCCGCCTTCATCACCGGATCCTCCCAACCTTCCATCTCCTTCCGCTGCTCAGGCACCAGTGAATCGATGTGGCGGCGTTTTTCGGAATTTTCACGATCCTTGTTGCTGATGTCCACCGGAATGTCCGGTGTGATGCCCTTGCCATGCGGAGTGTTTCCGGAAGGCGTGTGATAGGTGGCGATGGTCAGTCGCAGTGCCGTGCCGCCTCCCATCGGGATGATGTTCTGCACCGATCCTTTGCCATAACTCAACTCGCCCGCGATGCTGGCCCGTTTGAGGTCCTGGAGGGCGCCGGCCGTCAGCTCGGATGCGGATGCGGACATGCGGTCGATCAACACCACCATCGGATAGTCGCGCTTCCTTCTCTGGCGCTCGGGGGTTTTCATCGTTTCCATAGCGGCCTCATCGCGTCCGCGGGTGCTCACCACGGCGGTGTCCGGTGGCAGCCACAGGCCTAACATTTTCACGGTTTCGCCAAGATCGCCGCCGCCATTGCCACGCAGGTCGAGAATGAGGGACTTCATGCCGCCATCCTCAAGTTCATCGAGTGCAGCCTCCATTTCCGCCGCGCAGCCTCTGCCAAATGTGGCCAGCCGCACGTAACCGATCGCCTTTGCCTTGTCCCATGGTTTCACCTCCACCACCGAGCGCTCCTCAACCACCCGGTGCGTGAGGGAAAGCTCCTCCGGCCGCGGTGAGGCCGGCGACTTCAACTTCATCTTCGTGCTCACTCCGGCAGGCTTGCGGAGGGGCGCGCTCCATTCGCTGATTCCCGCACCCTTGATCGGTTTGCCGTCGATCTCCAACAGCGCGGACCCAGGCAGGACTCCTGCCTCCGCGGCGGGACCTTGCGGAGCCACCGCCGCGACGTACGGGCCATCGTCGCGAAGGCCGACGGTCAGGCCGAGGGAAACGATTTCCGGATTCAAGTCCGGGCTTTCCTTCATGCTCGCCGCCATTTCCGGATGGATGAATGACGAGTGCGGATCCAGCCCGGCGAGCATGCCCTCGAGCGCGTGGTTCACCAGCCGCTCATAGGCGAGTTTATCGACATCCGGGTGGCGTTTGCGGACTGCCTCCAGCACTTCAACGAAACGCTGGATCGCAGGATAGGCCGCGTCGTCCGGATCCGGCGGAACCGCTGGAGCAGAGAAGGCCATGGAGCTCACTCCGCACCACAGGACGAGGGATTTCATGCGGCAAGTCCTATCGACCGCAGAGGCCGCGGCACAGCCAAAAATCCAAAGTCCGCCACGGGTTTTCCGCGTTTGTGAAGCGCATTCTTTTTTTTCTTTTCGATTGCGGGAAGACGGCTTCGGGATACTCTGATATTGACTGCTGTGTACGACATTTTTGGTAGCTGGCCCGAACCGATATGATTGAACCGGGGTCAATTTTCCGATGCCCTATGT
>JBGSJB010000838.1:0-2184 GCA_041742175.1 Pirellulaceae bacterium | reverse complement strand
AAAGCATGCGACAGAGTTCGATCGTCGCGAATGTAATAAACTTTTGTTTCCATGGCTTTTTCGGCCGTCGTCGAGCGTTTAATATCAAGCGCCAAAAGCCCCCTGATATACAAAATACCGACGATATGATTAATATCTTCTCCAATCACTGGCAATCGCCCATGTCCGGTTTTGTGCAAATCGTCTAATGTTAGTGGACCTAAAAATTCGGTTTTATTGACGCTGATGATGTCTTGCTTTGGAACCATAATTTTACTGACAAGTTGACTGTGAAATGACAGACCGTTAACAATTAGTTTTTTCTCGTTCTCGCCCAAAACGCCGCTTGATGATTCTATAATATGTTTTAATTCGTCAATTGAAGCAATCAGCCTATCAGTTTTAATGTCTTTGTTTGCATTTAAAAGCCAGCTTATAAACTTATTTTTGCTGACAAATTTAATAATAGTTTTTTCATATTTGGCATAAAATTTATTAGCAGATTTATTGATAAATGAAATACGTGATATAGAAACGCTAAAAATGATAGTCAAGGCAGTCAAAAGCGGCCCCCACGTCCAGCCAAAGGCCGAAACACTAACCGAGAAAATGCCTGGGATAATTAAAAGTAATGTTATTAGCCTAAAATTATAAATTGCTTCGCGTAATTTAATTCTATTTAAATCTTTTTTAAATTTAATGTCGCCATTTTTAATCCGACGTTCAACCTCGAACTGGCTAAAAACACTGCTTATTGGACGCATTGCGATAATTATCACCAAAAAAGCGGCCAAAACGATAATTGTAGCGACAATAACTGGTGTCATGATATTACATATTGTAACCTAAAAGGACATACTATGACATGACACTGCATCAGTTTGTTTGCTATAATTAGTACAGTAATATTTATGAGGGGATTTTTTTGAATAAAGTAACTTGGATTATATTTTCAGTTTTAACGGTCGGCATTTTAGGAGCTCTGGTTTTAATTTCTGGTAACTCGAGAATTGATGTCAGCAATGTCGACATTAACGCAATTTCGGTTGGTAACAACCAAAACGGCAATATCGCCGAACATGTGTTTGGTAAAGCCGACAGCCCAGTAACATTAATCAATTACGGTGACTTTCAATGCCCTGGTTGTGCTACGGCTCATACTTTGATTAGGTCAGTAACCGAAGAATATCAGGATCAATTGCGATTCGTGTTTCGTAATTTCCCACTTACTAGTATTCATCCAAACGCCAAAGCAGCTGCTGGTGCAGTTGAGGCGGCTGGATTACAGGGTAAGTATTGGGAAATGCACAACAAGGTTTATGAATCACAAGATAAATGGAACTTACTTTCTGGCAGTGAGCGTAATGACTTTTTTGTCGGATATGCTACCGAGCTTGGACTTGATATCGCTAAATTTAACAGCGACCTCGCATCAAAATCCGTTGCAGACAAGATTAATTATGATTACAGCGTAGGCAAAAAAGCCGAAGTCGAAGCTACACCTACATTCTTTTTGAACGGTGTTAAATTGGACGGCGAAGTATGGGGCGACGAAACAAAATTCAAAGAGTTAATTGACGCCGAATTAACCAAAGCTGGCATTCCTTTGCCTCTATAATAAATCGACATAAATCAAAAACACCCCGGTGCCTTGGGGTGTTTTCTTTTTTTATCCCTTGTTAAGGGGGATGGATTGTTGAGTCAGACGACTCTTACTGTTGCAAATACAGTTGCCATTCGGCAGGCACCACATCCACGGCTATCTTTTTGCGTCGTGAAGACACAAATTCGATGGCTATTGGCATGTGATTATACTCCTTGTACTATGTACATTCTCACGCACTCCGACCTTTAAAATATAAATTTCGGCGTAAGACACATCATTAATAGTATCAAACCAAATCAACCACGTCAAGTATGGCGCTGTTATAAACGCTTGTGTTTTTTATCATATCACCTATTTATAATTAGCGCAAGCAAAATAACAAAAACCCTGACATTTTAATTAATCAGGGTGTTTTGTGTTACTGTAAACTATTCCAAACGAGTAGTCGCAAGTGGAACTGAGCTGTTAGCCGTTAAATTATTTCCTAACTGACTGTTTGAGTTATGACCCCAGCAATAGACCTGATCATCAGACGCTATCGAGCATACATGACCATATCGACTACTGTCGATTGATTTGACAGTCAAGCCATTTAATAC
>JBGSJB010000837.1:0-1640 GCA_041742175.1 Pirellulaceae bacterium | reverse complement strand
TCGAGGCGGCCCGGTTGTCCGGGGTCCCCGTGAAGCGGGTGCTCATGTTTGTTTACATCGCCAGCGCGGTGCTCGCCGGGCTTGGCGGCGTGGTGATGGCGTCGCAACTCAAGAGTGGCTCGGCGACCTACGGCAACATGTATGAGCTCTATGTGATCGCAGCCGTGGTGGTCGGTGGCACGAGCCTGAGCGGGGGGGAGGGGAAGATGCTCGGCACGCTGGTGGGTGCGTTCACGATCGCCGTGATCCAAAACGGAATGAACCTCACCAACGTCGAAAGCTACACGCAGAAAGTTGTGCTCGGTCTCGTCATCCTCGGCGCGGTGCTGCTCGACAAAATCCGCCACCGCCGTTGATGGGAACCGGAGTCTTCAACTTGGTTCTTATTGATGAGATTCCGTGGAAATCTCTCGCCCTCGCGAATCTACGGTCGCGGTTCCTTGATCGGAGCACCACAGCATCCTTTTAGCACAATGAAGAAGACTCTTATGTCACCAACCACCCTACTCACCGCTGTGCTGCTTATTCCACTGGCTGCGCTTTACGCGGTCGATGTCCAGAAGCCGTCCAAACCCAATTTTATTGTCATCCTGTCAGACGACCAAAGCTGGGTGGGCACGTCCCAGCGTATGATTTCGGGAAACCCTGAGACGGCCAGTGACTATTTCCTTACACCGAACATCGAGCGTATGGCGGGGCAGGGGATGGTTTTCAGCAGTGGCTATTCGCCGGCGCCGTTCTGCTGCCCGACGCGGCGGAGTCTGCAAGTGTCGCAGACGCCAGCGCGGCACGAGTATCAGAAGGACCGTGAAGGCTGGCCCGCAGTCTATCGCCAGCAGTTGAATATCCCGCGATTGCTCAAGCAGGTCGATCCCGGTTACCGCACGGCGCATTTCGGCAAATGGGATCATCGCTACGACAATGTCAGCCCCGCAGACCAAGGCTATGACGTGAGCGATGGCGCGACCGGGAACGGGGATGGGAATGGAACCGGAAGTGGCAGCGGCAAGAAAACCGGCAAGACATTCCAGCTCAAGGACCCCAAGCTGATCAACAGCCTGACTGACCGGGCGTGTGCTTTTCTCGAGCAACAGGTGCGCGAGGAGCGGCCGTTCTACATGCAGGTGTCCCATTATGCGGTACATCTCGATATCCAGCATAGCGCGGCCGCCATGGAGCGGATCAAGTCGCTGACTCCTGGAAAAAAGCACAATCTGGCGACGTTTGCCGCAATGACAGACGATCTCGACACGGGCATCGGGCGGCTCATGGAGAAAGTCCGCGAGCTTGGGTTGCTGGAGAACACCTACATTTTCTTCATGTCCGACAACGGCGGGCGGACCAGCCTGCCCGGAAGCAGGGACCTGGGCCTGGGTTTGAATCATCCGCTGCGCGGTGGCAAGTCGACCATGTATGAAGGCGGGATCCGCGTTCCCTTCATCGTGCTCGGTCCCGGGGTGAAGGCCGGCAGTGTTAGTCAGGTTCCTGTGACGGGACTCGATATTCTTCCGACCATGGCCGACCTCGCCGGATACCAGGCGGCGCTGCCTGAGACAATGGACGGTGGGAGCATCAAGCCTGTGCTTCAGAACGCCGGGGTGGGGGAAGTGAAGCGTCAGAGATCGGAAGAGCACACGTCT
>JBGSJB010000836.1:0-1754 GCA_041742175.1 Pirellulaceae bacterium | reverse complement strand
TAGGGAGATGGGGAGATGGGGAGATGGGGAGATGGGGAGATGGGGGGATGGGGGGATGGGGGGATGGGGAGATGGGGAGATGGGGAGATGGGGAGATCGGGAGATGGGGGGATGGGGGGATGGGGAGATCGGGAGATGGGGTGATGGGGTGATGGGGTGATGGGGTGATGGGGGGATAGGGTGATGGGGTGATGGGGTGATGGGGGGATAGGGAGATGGGGTAGTTAAACAGCGAGCAAGATGCTCGCACTATTTTTAACTCCTAATTCCTAACTTTTAACTCCTAACTCCTAACGCTGATTAAATGGATGACACTGATGACACTGAATTAATAACTCAGGTTCAGGTGTTCCTAATTCCTAACTCCTAACTCCTAATTCCTAATTCCTAACTCCTAACTCCTAATTTCTAACTCCTAATTCCTAACTCCTAACTCTTTTAAACCAAGCAGCGTATTGAAGGATTAAGAATTCCTACTAATTGATCTAACTTGCGATCGACTTTCGGCTGACTTAAATATTGTTCTGTACACTTAATCATTGCATCAATATTCTGCTGTTTAGCGCTGAAGGTAGGTATTTCTTTCTTAAAGTTGGGCTGGAATCTAAAATAAGTATTACCGATAATTTGCTCGGCAATATAACATACTGCATCGCCCGCACCATCAAATAATACATCTAAAAGCGGTAAATCATCACGGGGACTCAACCATTCTAATGCTCCCCATTGTTTGACTTGTTTCGTACCAATTTGTTTAACGTGTTGTCCGGTACCAAAAGAGGCAACTAAGATATCATTTTGATGGACGTTTTCTGATATTAAATCATTCCATTTGGGGTTGTCTGGTAAATCTTTGTTCCATCTCAACCGTTCTGCGATCGCGCACAATGCTGGATTGTTAGCAAATACCCCTCCATCTATCAAGGGAATACCGCTTTGTGGAGGTATTTCATAACCGTTTTTTCGCCAATCTTCTACGAAATCTTGGTGTTTCATTTCGTAACCAGGAAAACCAATCGGTGCGGCTGAAGAAGCACGACAAATTTGCCATATCGGAATATTGTGATGAGCTATTTTAGTGTTTTTAAATACTACAGCTTGTCGGTTATAAGTGTCGTAACTAGTTACTATTGTAGGTTTAATTAATTCCCCAAATTTCAAATCTTCAAAAATATGTTTAAGTACCATTCTTAAACCATCATCACTATAAATCGGTTGACTAGAACCCAAGCGAATCAAGTTTAAAATGCTATGAACAAGGATTCTACTGGGAGGAAAAATATTCTGAGAATTATGAATATAAAAATTTTTGATTTCGCTAGCGTTTAAACCTTTAGCCAAAGCGCAAGCGATCAGACTACCTGTAGAAGTTCCAGCTATAACATCAAAATAATCTAGAAGTGGCTTGCGTGGCTCGTGTTTTTGCAGTTTCTTTTCCAATCCTTCTAAAATTATCGCTGTAACTAACCCACGAACCCCACCACCATCTAGAGAAAGAATGCGAAATGGTACACTAGTTCTCATTTATAATCCTCGTCAATAATTTTGCAGCCAATAAAAAATAAAATATTTCTTTAAGCAAGTTTACTGTCACAAATATCTATTATGTATGTTAAATCACATTATTGCCCGCTTTGTGGCAAAAGATGGGGGATGGGGTGATGGGGTGATGGGGTGATGGGGTGATGGGGTGATGGGGTGATGGGGAGTTGGGGAGATGGCGAGATGGGGTGATGGGGTGATGGGGTGATGGG
>JBGSJB010000835.1:0-1833 GCA_041742175.1 Pirellulaceae bacterium | reverse complement strand
TGTTCATGGTTCACCATGTCGCATTCTTCAAACTCAAGTCCGAAGTGACGCCTGAGAAATTGGACGAGATGATTCGCTCATCGCGAAGCCTTCTCGTCCGCGTGCCCGAGGTGCTCACGGTGCGCTCGGGAAAGAAAATTGACCCTGCCTGCGAATGGCCATTT
Organism: Pirellulaceae bacterium; assembly: GCA_041742175.1. GTDB lineage: Bacteria > Planctomycetota > Planctomycetia > Pirellulales > Pirellulaceae > Aureliella. The sequence continues at coordinate 1,669 of JBGSJB010000835.1, read as the reverse complement.
TTTGTGACAGTCGAATTTGAATCGATGGACAAGAAACGCGCAGGCCAGGACGATCCGATCTACATCAAGTATCTGGAAACCGTCATTCGACCGAACGTCTCCGACGAATGGATCGCCGACTACGAGTTGGAACCAGGACGCGCCATCAAGTATTCCTGAAAGCTGGTTGCTCCCAGTACTCCGGATGCTCCCGTTGCCCCCTGTGACGAAGCGGCATTCGAGGTTCTCAATTCCGGATTTTGGTCGTATGATCTCTGTATGCGGAGCTGGATTCCCAATTTTTTACTTACCCTGGCACGTTGCCTTCTGTTGCACGCGCTGATCACGCTGTCCTCGGCGCAGGCAGCTGAGGCACCGCCCGAGGCAATCGCCTTTTTCGAGACCAACATCAGGCCAGTTCTGGCAGAGCAGTGCTATTCCTGCCACTCCGGTGTTGCGAAAAAGCTGAAAGCCAACCTCTATCTTGACAGCCGTGACGGCTTCTTGACCGGAGGCGACAAAGGCCCGGCGATCGTCCCCGGCAAGCCAGAGCAAAGCCTGCTCATCGAGGCGATGCACTATGTGAATGTCGACCTGCAGATGCCGCCTAAGGACAAGCTGGATGCCCGTGTCGTTGCGGATTTTGAAAAATGGATCGAGTGGGGTGCCCCCTGGCCCGCCGATGAAAAGAAGGCATCACATAGCAACTCTGTCGCAGCGTTCGATCTGGCAAAACGTAGAGGTGAACACTGGGCGTGGCAGCCAGTGGCGAATCCAACCGTTCAAGATCCGGCTGACAACGACTGGTCACAAGATCCGATCGACAAATTCGTTCTGGAAAAATTAAGAGAGAACAACCTGCAGCCGGGCATCCCCGCGGACAAGCGCACGCTCATTCGCCGCTTGACCTTTGATCTCACGGGACTCCCTCCCACGCCTGAGGAAGTCGAAGCATTTGTCAGCAACACATCTGACGCCGCGTACGGTGAACTGATCGATCGCCTGCTCAACTCACCGCGCTTTGGCGAGCGCTGGGCAAGGCACTGGCTCGATCTGGTGCGCTACGCAGAGACTCGCGGCCACGAGTTCGATCACAACGTGCCGAACGCGTTTCGCTATCGTGATTACGTCATTCGCGCCTTCAATGCAGACATTCCTTACAATACATTCGTCACCGAGCATCTGGCAGGCGACCTGTTGCCGGAACCGCGCTTGCATCCTGAAGAGAAATTCAATGAGTCGGTCATTGGTACTGGCTTCTGGTTTCTGGGAGAAAGCATCCACTCGCCGGTGGATATCAAGCAGGACGAAGCCGATCGCTTTGACAACATGGTGGACGTCGCATCGAAGTCATTCCTTTCCCTCACCGTCGCCTGCGCCCGTTGTCACGATCACAAATTCGATGCGATATCGACCAAAGATTACTATTCAATGTATGGCTTCCTGCAGAGTTCGAACTACCATCAGGCACCGATCGACAGCATGGAGCCTAACAAAACCATCGCGCAGGAACTCCGAGACCGTTCCGATGCAGCCAAACGTGATCTGGCCAATGCCTATGTCGAGACTCTAAAGCCTGCAATCGCCGCGACTGCCGACTATCTCCAGGCCGCTCTTGAGCCGACCGTGGCAACTGTAAAGACACCGCCATCCCTCGATCCTGCACTGCTACAGCAATGGCAAGAGGCAC
>JBGSJB010000834.1:0-2551 GCA_041742175.1 Pirellulaceae bacterium | reverse complement strand
AATGTGTCTTCAATTCTAATTGATTTGACCCAGCGCGAAACGATGAACGTGTCGGCTGATTTCGCGAAATTGCTGCTGCGCGAGGCAAAGCCGAATATGCGCGTGCGGACCAATTCGCATCGTTTTGCATCGTTTATCGTGCTGAAAGCGCCCGATACGCCGTCGATATTATTTGAGACCGGGTATTTGAGCAACGCAGACGACGTCGATTTCCTTGCGTCGGCGGACGGCCAGCAGAAAGTTGCGCGAAGTGTCGCGAACGCGGTGCAGGTCCATTTCGCCCGCCGCCTGGCATCTCGTTGAGGCTGCCCCACGTAAAATTGCGCCGGAACGCTGATTAAGATTCTGGACCTCGCAGGCAAATCGGCTAGAGAGGGCGGGATATGGACAATGCCACGCCGCCTGCTGAAGAAGCGACCAACGTCAGCTACAAACTGAAGCGCGACGTCGACGGGTTTGTGGGCCGTTGGCAAGGTTGGTGGCAGCTGAAACGATTTCGCTGGGCGACCTATGCACTCGGTGCGTTGCTGTTGGCATTGATTTTGTTTTGGGCGCTGTTTGCCCGCAACTTGCCCGATGCCGACGCGCTGATTGAATATGAATCGCCTTTGCCGACAGTCGTTCGCGACATCGATGGCCAACCGTTCCACAGCTATGCGCGCGAACGGCGGGTCCAACTCGAATATGCTGATTTCCCCAAATTACTGGTTCGCGCCTATCTTGCGGCCGAGGACAAGACGTTTTTCAGCCATAGCGGCATTGATTATCCAGGCATAGCCTCGGCAATTTTCGACAATATGTTCAGCAACAAACGCGCGCGGGGTGCCTCGACAATTACTCAGCAAGTCGCCAAGAACCTGCTGCTGACCAATGAATATAGCTACACCCGCAAGGTCAAAGAAGCGATCCTCGCCAAGCGTATCGAAGGCGCGCTGACCAAGCCGCAGATCCTGTCGCTTTACCTTAACGAAATCGCGCTGGGGCGGCAGGCATTCGGTGTCGAAGCTGCGGCGCAGGCCTACTTCGGCAAGAGCGTTGATGAGCTTTTGCTGCATGAAATGGCATTTCTGGCGATATTGCCCAAGGCACCCGAACGCTATGGCCGCGCCAAAAATGCCGAGCTTGCGGTTTCCCGCCGCAACTGGGTGCTAGGCGAGATGCGCGCAAACGACTGGATTACCGATGCACAGCTTGCCGAGGCACGGGCACAACCGTTGGGCCTCGTTACCCAGCGCGGCACCGGGTTTAAGAATGTCGGCGGTTATTTCACCGAAGAGGTGCGACGCCAGTTGATTGAGCGTTTCGGCGAAACCGACGAGGACGGCCCTTACAGCGTCTATGCGGGCGGCCTTTGGGTGCGCACATCGATGAACCCGCAATATCAGGTCCTGACGACGCAAGCGCTGCGCGATGGCTTGTTACGCTATAACGCTGGCAAGGCGTGGAAAGCGAATATGGGCACAATCGACGTGTCCGACGACCAATGGGCTTCGCGTTTTGCTTCGACAAATATCGGGATCGATTACGCAAATTGGCGCGCAGGCGTTGCGCTTGGCAAGGGCCGTGTCGGCTTTGCTGATGGCAGTGTAGGCATATTGAATGGTGGTCCGGCGGCGATGAAAGCTGGCGACGTCATCGCGGTTGTGCCGAATGGCGGCAGCAGCTTCTCGGTGCGCACGGTGCCTGAAGTCGGCGGCGGCATGGTGGTGCAAAGCCCGCTCAATGGCCGGGTCTTGGCCATCCAGGGCGGCTTCGACAACCGCATTTCCAGTTTTAACCGCGCAACCCAGGCGCAGCGCCAGCCTGGCTCGACCATCAAGCCGTTCGTTTACGCGACAGCGCTCGACAATGGCATGACGCCTACCTCGATTATCGTCGACGGCCCTTATTGTGTCTATGACGGCAGCACGCGCAGCCAGAAATGTTTCCGCAATTTCGGCGGCGGCGGTGCAGGGCCGCAGACCATGCGTTGGGGGCTGGAGCAGTCCCGCAACCTGATGACCGTGCGCGCCGCCGCTGACGCCGGGATGGACAATGTCACCGACACGTTCCGCGCCATGGGAATCGGCGATTATAAATCTTATCTGTCGTTTGCGCTGGGCGCAGGCGATACCACGGTGCTGAAGATTACCAATGCCTATTCGATGCTGGTCAATCACGGTCGCGAGCTGAAACCGACGCTAATCGATTATGTGCAAAACCGAAAAGGTAAGGTAATATTGCCTGCGAAATGGAAGCCGTGCGATGGCTGCCGCGCAAAGGATTGGAACGGCAAGCCGATGCCGCGCTTTGCCGCAGCGGGCAAGCAGGTCATGGACCCGATCACCGCATATCAGGTTGTCCACATGCTCGAAGGCGTCGTTGAGCGCGGCACCGCGACGACCTTGCGCGATCTTGATCGGCCGTTGTTTGGTAAAACCGGGACGACCACAGGCCCGACCAATGTCTGGTTTGTCGGCGGGTCGCCGCATGTCGTGGCTGGGGTTTATCTCGGTTATGACCAGCCGCGCAACATGGGTGGCTATGCCCAAGGCGGCGCGCTCGCCGCGCC
>JBGSJB010000833.1:0-5143 GCA_041742175.1 Pirellulaceae bacterium | reverse complement strand
CGAGCACTTCGAGCGCGCGTCGGAAACCGCGTGCAAGTTGCTTTTCTAGCTCCGCGCGTTCAATCTGCTTTGCCGTCATGTCGGGCCATTCATCGAAGGCGAGCGGCGCTGCGGCTGCCGCCTCATATTTGAATTCGAACGGTTCGTCTTCAACCTTCACCGTTGCTTGACGTCCGTCGGCTGAGAACTTAACACTCGTATTATCGATGAGCCACGTTTGTTCGTTCTCGAGATAACTGACTTTTGTCAACGCTTGAATCGCGCCAGCCAAGTCGTCTGCGTTTGAGCCGGTGAGCAATTGGGTTACTGTTCGAAGTGTCGTGCCTGTACTTATTAGGCGATTTAGAATTCCGGTGGGCCGAAGATGATCTGCTGTGTCGGTTGCACCTTCGCCTAAGTAAACGACGTTATGTTTGGGAACGCAAAACGCGATGCCCCCTGCCCTTCTTCGAATGGCGACGGCGTACTCGGCGTGATTAACTTCCAAGTCGAATGAATCCGCGTCGAAACGTGTCAGCTTCAGTGTGACATTCTGCGGCTTGCCATCAATGGTCGGCGAACCGCTACCGGACAGCGTGAACTGTTCGAACTTACCAGACACCAACTCCAACCATGGAGACAACTGCTTGGCAAGTCGGCTTGTATCATCAGCTTGAGTAGGTTGTGCACTGAGCACGGTCAGGCAGCTCAACAAAAACATGAAGACGAAGCGCGGACGGAGTTTCATTTTTCCAGCCTTGCAGTGGGTTACCGAAAATTGCACTTGAGGAACGACTGCATTCTAGCTCGTTAGTATTACGAGCTTCAACATCAGAAGTAACGACGAGGTAACTTAATAACTTGGTGGTGAACTTAGCCGCAAGTCGCTCGAGTAATGGCTACTGGGTGCGAGCGCATCCATCTTTGGAAAATTGGCCTCGTAAGAGCGACTTGGGAGAACGCTTTTGTAACGGGATGTCAAGCACTGTCTTCAGAATTCTAACTCAATTCATTGACACGTTTTCTTCACCACTTGACGCAGCTTGGTAGACGCTCATACTCGCACCATTGCCTGATTAAGAACGCTGGCAGTAACGGTTGCAACCGATTGCAATATCGTTCTGCTCATCCCGAGTTCAGTAACTTCCGTAGAGGTTTAGATAGATGCGACGAGCGAAAATTACGATTGTTGGCGCCGGCAACGTCGGTGCAACCTGTGCTCACTGGTGTGCTGCGGGCGAACTGGGCGACGTAATTTTGCTGGACATTCCAGCGACCGAAAATATGCCCAAAGGCAAGGCTCTCGATCTGATGCAAGCCTCGCCCATCATGGGCTTCGACAGTCGAATTACAGGTACGACCAGCTACGAAGACACTAAAGACAGCGATGTGGTAGTAGTAACCGCCGGTATCGCTCGCAAACCAGGCATGAGCCGTGACGATTTGCTGAGCACCAATGCGAAAATTGTCAGTGCCGTCGCTGAAGAAATCAAAAAGAGTTCGCCGAACGCAGTTGTCATCGTCGTCAGCAATCCGCTGGATGCGATGGTTCAGCAGGTATTGAAAGTGACAGGTTTCCCGGCGAATCGCGTTGTTGGTCAAGCAGGTGTGCTCGATACGGCTCGCTATCGCGCATTCTTGGCGATGGAATTGGGCGTCAGCGTTGAGGATATTTCTGCGCTGCTGATGGGTGGCCACGGTGACACGATGGTCCCGATGCCAAGCTGCACTTCTGTGGGCGGAATTCCCGTCCAGCAACTGTTAAGTGCAGAGCGACTAGCAGAGATCGTCGAGCGAACTCGCACGGGTGGCGCCGAGATTGTCTCACTTTTGAAGACAGGCAGTGCTTACTATGCGCCGGCCGCTGCCACAGCACAGATGGTTGAGGCGATTGTGCGCGACAAGAAACGATTGATTCCCTGCGCTGCGTACTGCGACAAGGAATATGGCGTCGGCGGCTACTATGTTGGCGTTCCCGTAGTTCTAGGAAGTGGCGGCGTGGAGAAGATTGTCGAGCTCAAGTTGACTGAGCAAGAACAAGCTTATTTTCAGAAGAGCGTTGATGCGGTAAAGCAGTTGGTTGCCTCAATGCAGCAGTTACTTTCGGCATGATTATAGCTAGCATCTGTTAGCGATTTGGTCACCTTCTTGCGTCGTTTTCTGAGTTGACGTTGACGAACGCGACGCAAGTACATAAAAACGCTTTCAGTTGATGGTCATGTCCAAAACATGTCCCACGACAGCCGAATGGAAACGGTGTTGAAGCACGTTCGCTGAAGTTCCTAGCGTTGGATTCGAGCTTACAAACGAGCCACGCAGATTCCCTTTCTCCAAAGCGATTGGCGACTAAATGCGCAACCGTCTTGATTGCTCGACTTCTGATCTTTCGACTCGGTTTTAAAAACTTCACACGACTCTGACAACAACCGCAGAACACTCGCGTGCAACTTCCCATGGATCTTCGATCTGCCTGTTTGGACCTGAGCGCTACGAACCACGTTATCAATATCCACTGATTGTATGGTTGCATAGCTGCAATAGTAATGAACACGAACTTGGGCAGTTGATGCCCAATCTCAGCATGCAGAATTACGTCGCTTGTGCCCCGCGTGGAACTCGCGCGACCGATCCTTGTGGCAAACAATTTCAGTGGGGAACATCGGCCACCTCAACTGCTGTTGCAGAGGAATCGGTATTCGAGGCCATCGATACGGCTAGAGCTCAATTTTCAATCGCCACGAATAAAATTTTCATTGCGGGCTTCGGTGGCGGCGCGAGTATGGCATGGCGCATAGGACTTCGCTATCCAGATTACTTTGCTGGAGTTGTGAATATCTGTGGACAGTTCCCGGCTCAACATCAACCGCTAGCCAAACTCGCAGCGGCGCGACATCTGCCAAGTCTATGGATGTACGGCGAGCAATCGGAGTGCAGCGGAGTGGATCACATTTGCGAAACACTTCCAGTCTTACACGCAGCGCGACTTTCAGTGCATATGCGCCAATATCCCTGCCGCAATGAGCTACTCAGCAACATGCTATCTGACATGAACAGCTGGCTGATGGAACGCGTCACGAATCAACCTGCTCGTTTTGAAGAGGTTCACGAAGAGAGTTTTTCTCGGAACTAACGGCGGCTCGGAACTAACGGCGGCCTTGACTTTTGCTGATCCAAGTAATCGCGATTGTGTTCTAGTAGTCAGCACAATCGCGTTCTTCTGAACAACCGTTAACTTCGGTTTCTTCTGCCCGCGAAGGCAACTCGTAACTGCTAGTGATCGTGTTGTTTCTTTTGCAACGGTCAAGTTACTAACGCACAATTCAGCTGCCGATGACTCCTGGTGGCGAGGCGAGTAGCAGCGTCGATTAGGCAACTGGGCAACTTCTCCGACGACTGATTGCGGTCTGACTATGCTCTCCAAGAAAATCATGATTATGGCAGGCGCTGGAGGCGCGGTCGTTATTTTGTTTGGAGCAATCTTCACGTACGTCGTTACGAGCAGCAGTGGACCGAAGAAAGATATCAGCTTTGCGCTCGCTTTGCTTGAAGAAGATCGCTGGGATGTGGCTGGTCGTATAGCGAGGGATTTGGACGAAGACGGAGATATCGACAAAGAAACTGATTCAGGTTGGCACTTTGTGCAAGGTGTTTCAACCGCCAAGTCAGTGGAAGACAAACTGGAATCATCCAAGAATCGCCAGGAACTTTGGAAGGCGACCGAGTATTTAGAGAAGTCGCAAGAGCTAGGCTTTCCATTGGGTTACAAAGGCGTCGGTCAGTACTACCTGGGCTTCAGCTACTTCAATACGTTTAAGTGGCCTGAAGCGGTCGAAGTGCTCACTGAGGCGGCGGCGAACTGGCCGCAGCGCCGCAGCGATGCGCTCAGCATGGCAGTCACCGCTGCGCTCCGTCAGCGGCCGGTGGATGTGAATTCAGCGAAAGCGCGTTTGGCGACTTGGAAGAAGATACCGGGCTTGCACGAAGGCGAGTGGGCGCGTATCCGATTGTGTGAAGCTGAGTTGGCGCTAGTTGCTGGTAACACCGACAAGTGCGAAGAAGAGTTGGCCAAGATTCCTTCACAATCGCAAGCCTTCGCGGAAGCGAACCTGGTGCGCGGTCGCTGGCGACTTGATGCCGCAATGGAAACAGCAGATATCGCAGCCAAAACGCGACTGCTTGACGAAGCTGAAGGCTTGTTTCGACGATGCGCACATGCTTCGAGAACCCCGACGGAACAACGTCGCCAAGCAACGTACTTGTTGGGTCGCGCACTGCGAGCTCAGAAGAAGTTCGATGAAGCACTCAGTACGCTGAGCGGTACGCGGCAACGCAATCCTGGTTCTTCGGAAGCGGTCGCGTCGGGAATCGAAGAGTCTGAGATCTTGATGGAACTCGAGAGACCGGAATCCAGCGTTGAAACGGTGCGTCATATTCTTCGCGATCTCGGCGACGTGAAGCTTTACAACCAGCAATGGGTTACTGTCGAACAACTGCGCGGTCGCTTGCTTGAGCTCGGTCGCGATTTGCGAATGCATGGGGATTATCAACGGGCGATCGATTTATCGGGTTACTTCCCACCGGTTTTCCCGCGAGCAGATGCGGTAAGGTTGCAAGCCGAGACGTTGTTCCAGTGGGCTGAAGAGTTTGAGCAGCAACCGGTCGCGAAGGCTGAGGCGGCCGCGCATCGCGATGAGCTGCATAAGAAATTTATGTTGGCCGGACAATACTTTGAAGAACTCTCGCGGATCGAAATGCGGTCCATCGATTACCCAAGTCTCGTATGGCAAGCCGGTCAGTGTTTTCAGCGGGCGAACGATTTGGAGTCTGCAAATCGATTGTTATTGGAGTATCTGAAGTTCGAAGAACGAACGAAGCAGCCGCGAGGATACTTGGCACTTGGGCAGAATCAGTTAAATGCTGGTGAATGGCGCAAAGCCATCAAGCCGCTCGAGTATTGTTTGAAAGAGTATCCGCAGCACCCTGTCAGTTACGAAGCGCGACTGTTGGCAGCCCGGGCGTATACTGAACTCGAAGAACTCGACGCAGCTGTCGAGCTGCTGAAGGAGAACTTGTACGACGGCAAGCTAGAGCCCTCGAGCGAAACGTGGCGCAATTCGTTATTCGAACTTGGATCAACCGTTTTCAAGCAGGCGGACAAACTGAT
>JBGSJB010000832.1:0-2812 GCA_041742175.1 Pirellulaceae bacterium | reverse complement strand
TCAGACAAAGTTCCGTAGGAGATAGTTGTGGCAGTTCGTATTCGCATGAAAATGATGGGTCGCAAAGCGCGCCCGTTTTTCCGCCTCTGTGTTTGCGACGCTCGTCGTCCGCGCGATGGTAAAGTTATCGAAGAAGTTGGGATTTACGATCCAATGGTTCGCGATACCGATGCTCGCGCGATTCTCAAGGGCGAACGAATCGATTATTGGATGAGCGTTGGCGCGCTGCCGACGGAGAAGGCTGCGGTGCTGATCAAAAAGTACGGCACGAACGGCACTCACCTTGAAAAGCAGAAGCAAGCTTTGGCTGCCATCAAGGCTAAGCGTCCTTCCGCAGTTTCTGCGGCAGCACAACCGGCTGCGGCTGAGTAGTTCTCCGAGGTCCAAAAACAGAAATCAAACGGTCGCAGTCCATTCTTGGGCTGCGATTTTCGTTTTTAGGGTACATTCAAGATTTAGGTACAGCCAAGATTGTGGGTTCGCTTTGAGCCGTAACTTGAGCTTCGGCTTAGCTTCGGCCGCGCCAGGGAATCGGCTGGCGTCGGAGAACTGTGCGAGCTAGTGACCACCACTGAATGGCGATGAACGCAGCGACAGCGATTGGGTTGAGCGCTACACCCAGCCAGGATTGCTGGAATTTCGCAGCCGCTAAGCCACGTGGAACGAAACTCACTACGGTTGCTACAGCCAGTATCACGGAAGCCGCTGTAGGCCAACGGTAGTAAACTGCGTGCGCAAAAAAGAAAACTGGTAGCGTCTGACCGCCGAGCAATAGTACGGTGAAGACCCCGACCAGCTTCGGTTGAGCGATTCCTTCGTGGGCGTTTTTCAGCAAGCCTCGAACAACTTGTTGCATCGAAGTGTACATGCGGCAGCTTGCAATGTCCGTCGCATCGAAAAGGTCAGAGTCGAAACCTGCTGAACGAAACGCCCGCGGCAGTTTCAAGCCGTCGTGGCGGGAACCGCAAATCGCGCGGTGACCGTCGGCGGCAAAGTATGCGGTACGACGAGCAATAAATAACTGACCGCAACCAGCACCAAACTCTGGTTTGCGGCTAGCTCGCATCTGATCGAGCGGCAAGAAGCCAAGCAGCACAAGATGCATCAGCGGTATCAACAATTGCTCGAAGAATGTGTCGGTTTGCTGGTGAGGAAATCCGCTGAGCAGATCGCGAGGGCGAAGCGCAAGTTCAGCAGCGATGCGGTCGATTGCATCCGGCGTCAGGCGAACATCCGCATCCAGAAACAGCAGCCAATCGTGCTTGGCTGCTTGTGCAAGTTGCCAACACGCGTGCTGCTTGCCGTTCCAACCGTCTGGCAAAGGTGCCGATGAGAGCAACTGGATACGCGCATCGTCAGTTGCCAGTGCAGTGACAATTTCAGCGGTGCGATCTGTAGAAGCGTCATCGAGCACAAGGATCTCGAGCGGAGCAAACGTGCTTATGAGTAAGCACTTCAACGTCGCTTCGATTCCCGATTCTTCGTTGCGAGCTGGAATTAAGACTGAGATGCCAGACAGCAATTTTGCAGCTTGCGAATCAACAGCAGCGGCCGGTCGATAGAGCGGGAGGTTGCGAGCGAACATCAAGGCGGGCAGCGCCGCCAGGGCGAGCAAGAGGATCGCAAAACAAAGGTAGAGCATGCTGAGAAGTTACTTTCCGCGAAGTTTCTGGCCGCGAAGTTTCTGGCCGTGCTGCAATTCAAGTGGCTTCCCTGTGATCCGTGACCAGGTCCGTCGCCATGCATCATAAACGCGCGACGTGCCTGCGTTGCCCGATAGCAGGACTTCGAATGCGGATTCATCGCGAGCGATGGCGGCTGCAGCAAGTTTGTTTTGTGCGTCCCGAAGTCTGCTTGTCAAACGTTCGTTCCATTGAGATTTGTTAACGAGCTCAATCTCGCTATGCGCCACGAGCGACGGCTGTCCAAACCATACTAGAATCTCGGGCAACCTCTCTTCCCAGAACGTGTACTCAATCGCGATCGGCACAAACCAGGTACGGATCGAGGCTTTGGAGGCTTTCGCTGAGCGTCGCTCGAGCGAGTGTGCCAAGTGGGCCAGTCCCGGCATGAACTCAGCCGAGTGATCGCGAACATCAGCGAATCTTCCTTCGGGCGTTATCCAAATCGAAGTTGCGGGTCGTTCGAGCAATCGCAGGCTGACGTCCAAGAAATGCTTGGCTCCTTGAAACGACTCCTGCTCAACTGGAAAGAACCCGAGTTGGCTGAAGATGCGGTATTTTTCGAGTGCCGCGGCGGCGATGGGTGCGTGAAACGCAAAGCCGCTGAAATTCGTCTTCGCAGAAAACATGGCGACCAACGGATCCCACCATGAACCATGATTGGCGTAAACCACGAGACTGTCGCCAAGGTTGATATCTACGGCCAGCAATTGGTCTCGATTCGCCGCCAAAGAATGAACGTGCTTGCGAAGATAGCGCGGAATGTACCACTGAAATCCGCTGAGGATTTGTGCGTTGATTTTCGGCAGTCGAGCTTGGGTATCGCGCAGCATTGATAAGTGTCTAGGAAGTGCAGTTGGATGGGCTACGTTGAGGCTTAGAGTTTAGCTTTGATGCGAAGCAAATCTATTCCCCAAGACGTTTGGTTCGATTGAATCGGGCCGCCCAAGTTGCATAGAATCGCGGTCGGAGCTTGTTGGGGGAGGTTTTTCAAGGTCCTTTCAATTTAAACGTAGGAGTTGTGCAATGAGTTTCGCGAAGTGCATTGGTTGGTGGGAACAGAACGGAATGGGGAGACAAGCGATGGATGACTTGATCGTTCAGTTTTCGGGCGGCAAAATTTTTGGGAG
>JBGSJB010000831.1:0-2624 GCA_041742175.1 Pirellulaceae bacterium | reverse complement strand
GTGCACACTCCATTGATGGTTCCAGATAGCTATTTGACGCAATACTCAACACTGAAGGGCCCGCGTCAGAAGTTGGCTGGTATGTTGACCGCTGCCGATGAAGCGATTGGGCAAGTGATTGAAGCTCTCGATAAGGCGGGCCTGCGCGAGAACACTTTGATCATCTTTTCGAGCGACAATGGCGGTCCGAAACCGGGCACAAACACGCCGCTAAGAGGTTTCAAAGGTTCGATTTATGAGGGCGGAGTTCGGGCTGCTGGGTTTGTAAATTGGCCTGGTCATGTTCCGGCTGGGATTCAAATCAAAGAGCCGATGCATACTGTCGATTGGTATCCCACACTCGTCAAACTTGTGGGTGGTTCACTTGAACAATCCACTCCGCTCGATGGAAAAGATGTCTGGCCGATGTTAACCGCCGGCAAGCTTTCGCCTCACGATGCCATTCTGTCTGTGCAAACTCCAGAGCGCGCGGCAGTGCGAATGGGCGATTGGAAGTTATTGCTTAACGCGAGCGATAAAATTGCGGATGGCATGCCGGAGAGTGCACCTGAATTACAACGCGGTGCGAAAAAGCGTGCCAACGCACAGGCTGAGAAAATTGAGCTTTACAATCTCGCAGCGGACATTGGTGAAACCAACAATCTCGCCGCAAGTGACACTCAACGTGTCACCGTCATGCGCGCGAAGCTCGACGAATTACTGCGCGATGCAGTTCCGCCTGGAAATTTAGCCGCGCAGTAGCCATTGGTAAGTCTTTTGTTGCCCCTCCCACATCGAGGATTTTCCATGATAGTAAAGAACTACATGCTCTCGTTAAGCTTGGCCTACTTATCGTTTACAAGTTTGCTGCCGATCGCAACTGCAGTAGCTGAATCGGTTGCGGGTAAGCGACCCAACATTGTGTTTATCTTGACCGATGACCAAGGCTATGGTGATATCTCGGCTCATGGCAATCCGGTGTTGAAGACTCCAAATCTTGATAAGCTCCGCAGCGAAAGCGTTCGTTTCACGGACTTTCATGTAAGCCCGACTTGCTCGCCGACACGCAGCGCACTGTTAACGGGTCGGCACGAGTTCAAGAACGGCGTCACGCATACAATTCTCGAGCGCGAGCGATTGACATTGAAAGCCACTACGTTGGCGGAAGTGCTTAAGACGGCCGGTTATACGACTGGCATTTTCGGCAAGTGGCACTTGGGGGACGAAGCTGAGTATCAGCCCAATCGTCGTGGCTTTGATGAAGTGTACATTCATGGCGGTGGTGGCATCGGTCAGATTTATCCAGGATCGTGCGGCGACGCGCCGGGTAACAAGTATTTCGATCCAGCAATTTTACATAACGGCAAGTTCGAAAAGACCAAAGGCTACTGCACGGATCTATTTTATGCGCAGGCCATCAGGTGGATCGATTCGCAGCGCGGCGACGACAAACCCTTCTTCGCATACATTCCGTCAAACGCTCCTCATGCGCCGTACATCGCTAAGCCCGAGGATAAGCAGCTGTACGAAGGCAAGGGATTGAATGATAACGCGACGAGTTTCTTTGGAATGCTGCATAACATTGATCAGAATGTTGGCAAATTGCTAGACAAGCTGGACGAATGGATAGTCGCTGACAATACGTTGGTGGTTTTCATGAACGATAACGGCGGTACCGCTGGAGTGAGTGTCTTCAACGCGGGTATGCGAGGCTCGAAGGGTTCGCCGTGGATTGGTGCAACGCATGCGAGTTCGTTCTGGCGATTGCCGGGCGTGATCAAGCCGGCCGACTGTGATGCGTTGACGGCTCATATCGATTTCTTTCCGACGATAGCTGCGATCGCTGGTGCGAAGTTACCTGAGACAGTCGCGCAGCAAGTCGACGGGCGAAGCCTTGTGCCGCTAATCGACAATCCAAGCGCTGAATGGGCGGATCGAACTTTGTTCACGCACCTGGGACGTTGGCCCAAGTTCGACGATCCAAGTGATTCGAAGTTCAAAGCGTGTAGCGTTCGCAATAAACGTTGGCACTTGGTGTCGGAAAAAGGTGCAGCAGTGCCAAAGTGGGAGTTGTTCGATTTGGAAGCGGATTACGCAGAGAAGAATAACGTCGCAGCACAGCACCCCGAAGTCGTGCAGCAACTGGCTTCGTCGTTTGACCAGTTTTGGGATGAAGCGCGACCGCTGATGGTAAATGAACAAGCAGTTGGTCCAACGATAAATCCGTTCCAGGAACTCTATTACAAGCAGTTCGGTGGCGCGCCGACAGCCGAAGATCTCGCCAAGATGGATCCGACCAAAGGCATGGCGGCTCCAAAGCAAGGTAAGCCAACTAAGTCGCAGAGGTAATGCAAATGTTTCGATTATTCATGTTGATTGTGTTGTCGGTGCTTGTTCGCAAATCGACGATGGCTGCTCAGCCCGCGCAGGCGAACGAAGCAGCCAAGCCGAATATTCTTTTCCTGCTCAGCGATGATCATAGTTATCCGTTCCTGAGCACTTATGGCGATGAGAATGTAAAGACGCCTGTGCTTGATCAATTGGCTGCAGAAGGCATGAAGTTTCATCGCTTCTTTACCGCTGCGCCGCAGTGTGTTCCGTCACGAGCTGCGTTAATGACTGGCCGGTCACCAGTTGCCGCGCGG
>JBGSJB010000830.1:0-5276 GCA_041742175.1 Pirellulaceae bacterium | reverse complement strand
TTTTGCAGAAAGCGAATCAAACGGACTTGGTAGGTTTGGATGAGCAGTTCGTAGGCGGCGGGATCATCTTGTTGAACGCGCAGCATTAGATGCACATCAGAATCCTCATGCGTGTTGTTCGGTTCGATGTTCGGCGAATTGCTCAACCCCGCGCCTTCTTTCGCAGGAGGACTGGTGGGCGTTTGATGCTGCGGCACAATTCTCGTATTTCGAGGTTGAATAAGAGCCACTTTCAGCATCAAATGTCGCGTTTTTCGGATTTTGGCGTTTTCTACCATCTTACGTCACGGAAGCCGATACAGCACTATGGCTCGAAACTGGTCGGTCCCGCGAATGCCAAGGTTGCGTGTGGGTGGGCGTGGGCGGCAGAGAATTTAACCCGCGCCGCGTGCAATTGTTCCGAATCCTGCAAAGTGGATCGCTTTCTTGTGAAGTTCCACTATCGTGTGATGCGTTTGAGACTCGTTTTTCGCGGCTAGAGCTTCGCCAAAGCGTCGAACTCGGTGCAAATGAATGTTACTTCTTGTAGACTAGGGGTTTGGGGAGCACGTCGATGAAAGCGATCGCAACAGTGGTCAAAGGGACCGCGTCGCAGCAAGTTTATGAATTGGATGCAGCACAGCCGACTCGGATAGGTCGTGGCAATGGATGTCAAATCTTGCTGACTGACCTCCTCAGTTCGCGAACGCACGCCATTATCAGCTTTGAGGCCGGCGGGTGGGTGGTTTCAGATGCGGACAGCCGCAACGGAACGCTGCTGAACGATAAGAAAATCTCACAATCACCTTTGGTATCGGGTGACCGTGTGCAGATCGGTTCGACCGAGTTGCTGTTCGAGTTGCCGGACCTCGATACTCACGAGCCCGAACGACAGACGCTGGTATATGAAGCGCCGATTTCGGTTGAGGCGAGCGGTGCGACGGCTGTGGGACAGTTGTTTGCGAGCAAGCGGTCACAAGATCTGCTCGACCTGTATCAACTTTCGATCTGTTTGATTCGCTGCACGACGCCGGATGAAGTCGCATCGCTGGGGTTGGAACTGCTGCGCATTCGAACTCAGTCGACGGTGGTGGGGTTCATGTTGATCGACGAGCGTGGTGAATTGCGGCCGCATCAAATTTCGCCTCCGACGATGTCCGATCGATTGCGGCTGAGTCCCAAGTTGACGGATGCGGTCAGTCGCGATGGTCGTGCGGTATGGTTGAAGGATCGTGTTGAGAGCGGAAACAAGACAGCGGATTTCGCAGATGCGATTTGTATTCCAATGTTAAATGAGAATGCGGTGCTGGGCGCGGTGCATATGTATCGCGAAGAGGGGCAGTATGAGCAAGCTCATTTTGATTTTGCGGTGTCGGCTTGTAATCTTCTGTCGGTCGCGCTGCAGAGCAGTCGCGCGCAGGCAAGTCTAAGTGCGGAGCATCAACGATTGGTTCAGCGGTCGGGTGACTTCTCCGAGTTGCTGGGCAATGCAGCGGGTATGCTGAAGCTGAAGGATCGCATCAAGCGGGTGGCGAATGCGAGTGGTTGTGTGTTGGTGCGGGGTGAGAGTGGCGTAGGTAAGGAACTTGTTTCGCGCGCGATTCATCGATTGAGTCCGCGTAAGGACCGGCCGCTGTTGTGTGTGAACTGCGCAGCGATTCCGGCTGAGCTGATGGAAAGTCAACTGTTCGGTCACAAGAAAGGTGCATTCACCGGAGCCGATAAGGACCATACAGGTTGGTTCCAGCAGGCGCACACGGGGACATTATTTCTCGATGAAGTTGGCGAGATGACATTGGATGGTCAAGCCAAGTTGTTGCGGATTCTCGAAGGGCATCCGTTCATGCCGGTTGGTGCCAGTCACGAAGTGACTGTCGATGTGCGTGTGATTGCGGCGACCAATCGTGATTTGCGGGAGTATGTGCGCGAGAAGAAGTTCCGTGAGGATCTGTATTACCGTTTGAGTGTGTTCGAATTAGTTGTGCCGCCGCTGCGCGAGCGTGGTGAAGATGTTGAGATGTTAGTCGAGCACTTCTTGACTCATTTTCGCAAGCAGCATGGTCGGCCGAATTTGCGGATTTCACCGGCGGCTCGGAAGATGTTGCTTGAGTACGCTTGGCCGGGCAACATTCGGCAGCTTCGCAACGTGATCGACAGCGCGATTGTGTTGGCGGGTGGTTCGATGATTGAGCCGAGTGATTTGTCACTGCGCGACGTGGGAACGGATCACTTGGACAGCTTGCGTTTGGATGTGTGGGAAGAGCGGCTGATTAAAGAGGCGTTAAAGAGAACTGACAACAACATTATCGAAGCGACAAAGTTGTTGGGTGTCAGCCGCGCGACGCTGTATCGCAAGCTGGAGCAATACACGATCGAACGCGAGTAAGCGGTCGGGAAGTGCTTATGCAATCAATCGCTCATGTGTTGCACTACCAAACTTTGGTTAGATCGACGGTTGCATTGGGCTCGACGGACATGGTTATCGCGTCGGTGAACTCTTGCTCGTTGTAGCGGCCATCGACCAGGATCAGTTGCAGGACGCGATGTTCTTCAGGGTAGACGATCCAATATTCCGGAACTTGATGGGCTTCGTAAACACGACGTTTGGTAACGAGGTCGTGATCAGGATTCAATGGTGAAAGAATTTCAACTAACAGGTCGGGAATTCCTTTCACTTTGATCGGTGTCATGATGTGTCGGCGTTGCTTGGTGATGACGACCAAGTCGGGTTGGACGATATTGCGCTCGCTGAGTTGAACGTCGACTGGTGCGTTGATAACAACTCCCAGCTCCTGGAGCTCGATTTGGGTGTAGAGTTGAAACTTGATATGACGCGAAAGTTCTTGATGGTAGAGGTTAGGAGTAGGATTGGCGAGTTGGTCTCCATCTAGGATTTCATGACGTTTGCCATCGTAAGGAATTGCAGCGTAGGCTGCATAATCCCAGCCGCCGTATAGGGGTTTGTGTTCGATTCGAGGCATGGCAAGTCAGTCCTAGGGCGCAATCAGGCTTCGCGGTCGCGGAGTCGGTTTTGGAGTTCAGCGAGTTGGGCGGTGATTGCGTCGATGCCCTGTAGCTCGAACTGCTCATCTGTTGTGGGGTGATCGCCAAGCAGTTCTTGAAGCATTTGAATCTTGGCGGTTAACTTCCCTTTTGCGAAACCCAATTGCTCTCCTTCTTGGCGACCTTCCTCACGACCTTCTTCACGACCCTGGATCAGCAGGCGGTCGGCGAGCGATCCGGGTTCGAACTGGGTTGGGAAGACGCTTTTAAGAGTCTGTTTGTATTGCTGCGAATCGATCTGCTTGTTGACGGACATAACGTAAACTCCAATCGCATGAATCCACTGCGGCAACACCGTCGTTGGCAAGGCGCTTGCCATGAGGTGCAAGATCTCGCCAAGCTTCGTGACGAGGTGTTTGCTACGACTGTATTTTAGCAGGCGCAAAGTACTTCGCAAAACCGGATCGCCTTCTACCTGTTCGTCGTCAAGTTGGCTGAGGTCCAGCAGAAGTGGTTGGAAAACGATTTGGTATTCGGCAAGAGCCTCGGGGCAAGACACAAGTTCGCGAAAGCTCTTAGCCGCAGTCCAGCCGCTTTCGCCATGGTAGACGAGTAGCGGCACGATTGGGCAAAGTGGCAAACCAGTTCGCACTCGTTGCTCCGAAATTCGCACGATGTAGCTGAGCATTTGAAGGACTGTGAACGGATCCGATTGGCTCTTGTGCTCGAAAAGAATATAGACCAGCGTTCGTTCACCCGTCGTTGCGCTTACCTGTAAGAGCTGCACTGAGAAGAGCAGGTCAGAGAATTTTTCGCGCAAGTCAGGGTCGATAAAAGTACCTGTCTCAATCTGAATCGTACTCAGATCCAGCTCAGCCAGGGCGGCGCCGGACAGTTGGGTCTCGATCAAGCTGCGCGCGCTGGGTAAGTGAGAAAGTGCGAATTGAAAGAAGTTGTTATGTGGTGTTGGTAGTTGTTCCATTGCACATGCACTTTACCGCATTCATCGAGAGAAAACGAAAACTTTATGAAGTTGTCTTTCACTTTCGGCTACTGGCTTTCGACACCGCGACTGAAGTTTAGTGTTTCCAGTTAGTCGCAACAACAACCTTGCTTCGTCTAGTTAACGATGCGATTCTCTGATGGCAGGCTCTTCAGGCTGTTTATGTCAAAGTCTCGGTAGTCATCCTCGACCAGACTGAGTTTGATTAGAACACCAGTCGTCTTGAGTGACTCGCCTTTTTTGAATCGCTCCAGAGCATGGTCGGCGAGCAGTACGACTTGCCGATTGATAGTCACTCGCGTAAAGCGTTTCACTTCAGCGGTTAGCGCGGTGACTTTTCCATCTTTCGTTCTCCCTTGGGGCACAGGGATGTAGGCTTGGTTTTCTGACGTAAGGAACGTGCCCGAGACCTCATCGAGTCGGATACTCTCTTCTATGCCATCCGACACCCCAAAGTCTGTCCAGGCCTTCAATCGAAACCCGCCGCCACCGTCTTGCCAAAGACGACTACGTTCAAACAGCACGAGGACTTGCCCTTCAATGCCGCTAGTTTCCTCCACTGATGCATAGACACCATACTGTCTGTAAGTTGCGTTGATTTTGATGTGGTCTTGTTCTCTACTGTCGGCTGCTTGGCTTGGCAACCAATGAAGGCGACCCAGCACAGCATGAATATGGTGCGAACGTTAAAGCTACTGCTTGCCATTTTTGCTCACTTTGCAAAGATCCCAAGGCCTCCGCTAAGTTGAATGCGGTGGAAAAAGGCTGAAAACCTGTTCGGCCTTTCTAATCTTGATGCGTCGTTCATGATTGAGTTCAAGCAGATCTATTGTAAGCTTGCCGCTCTCCGTTTTGCCAACAATTCGAAAACCATCCCACTCAAAGTGATCGTTCCAAGTCTCAATTCTTGGATGGAATAGGGTAACCGGCACTTCGCCTTGTGCCAAAGATACGGAAACTCGATCTGATTTGTGAAGATTACAACTTGGACATGCGAGAGCCAGGTTACATAGGTCGTTGGTGCCTCCATGAGCTCGAGGAATAATGTGCTCAAGGTGAAAGGTCGCTCCTTGCAGTGATTGATGCATTTTGCAGTATTCGCATCTGCTTTCCGCGCGCGAGATGACGAATACTCTTTGTTCGTCGGTCACTATGGTTTGCGACCGAGAAGCTGCAGAGCTTCCGCGCGAACCAACGAAAGTTGTTCGCTGAGTTCCGCCAATGCAGTTAAATCAGCGCGCTCTTGCGCTGTCAGTAGCCCTTCGTTGTTTCGATCCATCAACTGCTGGAG
>JBGSJB010000829.1:0-4414 GCA_041742175.1 Pirellulaceae bacterium | reverse complement strand
CGCGAGCGCTGGCCCAACGGAGTCGACAACGGATTTGGTTTTTGGTGGCCACTGCATGATCGCTGAAAATGGATCGTTGTTGGCGAGTTCGGATCGCATCGGCAAAGATCACTGTGCTTGGTTTGCGCAATCGCACGCGACGGCGGACGTCGATTTGCAGCGGCTGATCCATGATAGGCAGGTGACGCAGAGTTGGTTGCAGGCAGCGAAGCGGTTTACGAGCGAGTACCGCCGCGTTCGGTTTGAGGGTCGGTTAGCTAGTGATGGATCGCGGCGGGTGGTGGTTGCGCATCCTTTCGTGCCGAACCGAGACAGTGAACTGCATGCGCGATGCGCAGAAGTATTCGGGATTCAGTGCGCGGGATTGGCGAAACGAGTTTCGCGTTTGCCTGCGAACGCATCGCTGAACATCGGAGTGTCTGGCGGGCTGGACAGTACGTTGGCTTTGTTGGTCGCGGTGAAGGCTTGCGAGCATCGTGGTTGGCCGCCGAGTCGCGTGGCGGGCATTACCATGCCCGGCTTTGGCACGACATCGCGCACCTTAGCAGCGGCGCGAACTTTGATGAAGCACTTGGGCATTACGGCTGAGGAGATCGATATCCGTCAGCTTTGCTTGGATACGTTCAAGAGCTTGCAGCATCAGCCATTTGGCATTGATGTGAGTGGGATGGAGTTGCCGGACTTTGTAGATGCGTTGCGAAATAAAGCTGCGGCGAATCGCAATGACTTGGTTTTTGAGAACGTGCAGGCGCGAGTGCGCACGTTGTTGTTGATGAATCGTGGATTCGTTTTGGGTACCGGTGACCTGTCTGAGCAAGCGTTGGGGTGGAGCACTTACAACGGTGATCACATGTCGATGTACAACGTGAATACATCGATACCAAAGACGCTGGTGAAGTTTTTGGTGCAGTATGTTGCGGAGAACGAGTTCAGTGGAGAAGTTCGGCAGTGTTTGTTGGACATTGCCGGTGCGCCGATTTCGCCTGAGTTGCTGCCGCTGGATCAGAGTGGTCAGGTTCAGCAGTTAACGGAGGGAAGCATAGGGGCTTATGAGCTGCACGATTTTTTCCTCTATCACTTCGTGCGCTTTGGAGCTTCACCTGAAAAGATTTTGCATTTGGCGAGCATGGCTAAGTTTGCCAAGGACTACAGTGCGGAGGAGATTCGCAAGACGCTACGGACTTTTGTATCGCGATTTTTCAGCAATCAGTTCAAGCGATCTTGCGTGCCGGATGGACCGAAAGTTGGAACGGTTAGTCTTTCTCCGCGAGGTGATTGGCGGATGCCGAGCGACGCTGAAGCTCACGCGTGGCTCGACGCGTTGGGAGATTAGCGGTGAGGCGATAATAGACTGCGTCTCGGGAGACGCAGTAATGAAAGAGTGTGCTCCGCTGTGTTGGTCAGCGGTATATAGCTTAGCGGTCTTCGCGTTTTTTCGGGGGAGCGACGAGCATTTTGTCGACGACTCTTTTGACACCTGTGATGGTGTTCATTGAGCTGATGATCGCTTTGCGTTGGTACTCTTGCGCGAGGGCACCGGTGAGCGTTACTGTGCCGCTTTGAACGTCGACATTGATCTTGCTGCCGGACCCGCTGCAGCGCTGAGCCAACTTTTGAGTGACGCTGCGCAATAGGGTTTTGTCTGGAACTTGACTTCCGATGGCCATATCATTCATCCACTGTTTGTATTTTTGCACGCAAGGAATTCTTGTGGCAGGCAACTGCGGACTGCACACGAGATCGATGTAATTCCAGGGCACGCGCGTACAGAGCTTGTGGATTTACAGAGATCGAGGCTGATCACTGAAAGGTTTTCGGTTTGTCGATAAGTTCGCTTTTGATAGAGTAGAAATCGATACGTGGCTAAGAAATTTCTTGCATCGCTTCGTAGCCGGAGCGAGTTAGTGAGTAGCCACCTTTAAATTCTTCTGGGACGAGAAGGCCTGCCAAGACTAGTTTGTCGACCGATTTCTTCATGGACACCAGGTCTTGGGTACTGATGCACAGCATTTTTCCCGGAGTCATCAAGTACTTGCGGAACATCGCGAGCACATGGAGTTCGCCGTCGGATAGTCGTTGTGGGTTGGGTGTGGATACTTCGGTAGCGATGGGAGTCTCGGTTTTCTTGCGTTCGCGGTTATCGCGTTTGTCCATTTGCTTTTGTCGTTTGTCGACTTCGCGTTGACGCTTTGCCATTGTGTTGCGATCTTTAGCCATACTACCCCGTTCCGAACGTATGAGAGGTTAAGAGCAGAGCGGAGTGGCGTGCGCTCAGCCATGTTGTTTTCTTGATTAAGTCGAGCGATAGGATGCTCCTAAGCACGGCGCAGCGAAAGCAGAGACGAAATTACGTTGCACGGTTGGCTGCGCCAGCCGACGGTACACTGGCCATCATTCGCTACTCCACACTTGCAGACAATGAATCTGCAGTTGTGAAAACTCAGGCCGCGAAATCAAACTTCAGAGGAGTTGCCGCGGCCGATCGCAATGCGATTTTGGAAGTGGCGCATCAAATTTAGGATGATTAGTGACTACATTCACCTTAGTTCAGCGTAACACTCGGCTACTTCTCACGCCAGCCCCAAAATTTGCGGTGTGCGAATAATGGGGCATCTTAGGTTACGTTGGCAGAACGTTTGAGTACGGCGATGTGTATCAAGGTGAGGAGGTGTTCAGTGCGTGATCAAGCGGTCGTTGGCTTGCGATCGATGACTCGCTGCATGATGCTCATCCAAGTGGGGTTGAGTCGCAGCGTAATGTCGCTAACAACGCGCTCTTCTTCCTGAAATTCGATAACGAAGCCAGCCATGACGAGGGTGTCATTTGGGCTCTTGCCTTCCTGACAAGACTTCCAGAAGCGGACGCTTCGCAGAGTACTTTCTGCTTTCGTAGTTGCCGTTTCTTGTGTGATCGTGTTCACTGACTTCGTGACCTCAGGCGTGAGGCTCGTCATCATATCCTTGCGCAATTGATCAGCCCAATTCTTCCAACGAACCTTTTCCTGTACCGACATATATTGCACTTTCAATTTGCGACGGTTGCCTAGAGCAGCAACGCTTGGACGGTTTCGTCTGCCAACATCGCAGCGTTTGCAGACTGAACATGAGTACTATCTTAACCTAAAAACGCCTTAAAGAGGAGTGGCGTTTGTTGCGATTGCCGCAGTGCGAGGCTGTTTTGATTGCTGGCGCGGAGCACTTTGCTGAGAGAATTGGTGCAACGCAGCGACTGTGTTCCTAGGAAGTTCACGGGAATCTGGAGCTTACTTTGAATCTGTGTCAATAGATTGGAACTTTCGAAACAGCGTGGACGTCGAAGTTGGCGGTTTGGCGACGCTTCCAAATTTCTCCTTCGTGGTGGTGGGGGTAACTTTGGTGTTAGGAATCCAATATGTCCGCAGGAATCAACCCTTACGAGCTCAATTCTACGACACTGAATTTCGTCGGTCAGGCTGCTCCTTCGTCGGCTAAACGAGAGTCTTCCCAGCAAGAACCAGCATCGCGGTCTTCGGCAAAGCAAGCTTCAGCACCAGCATCGTCGGACGCGTCGAATTTCGGAGCATCCATCGCTCGCCTTCCGGTAGCGAGCAATTCTGCCAAGAACTTCGCTAGCTCCGCTGACGAATCGGCCGATGATCGGAATTTGGAGCGTGATGAGTCCGGCGAGCACATCTACATTGCGGTTACAGCAAGCGGTGTTACCAGCAGCGGGATTACTGGGGGTGGGGTTCCTGGAAGCGAAGCTGATGTTAAGTTACCGGAGAATTTGCAGCGAGTCGCTGAAGCGAGGAAGCAGCAAGGTTTCAGTTTACGGACGATTGCTCGACGGACGGGAATCGATCTCCGCACTCTGCGAGCCCATGAGAATCCCAAAACGGACATGAAGCTGAGCGAATTGCGTGCGTGGCAATTGGCGTTGGAACTGCCGATGGTCGACTTGATTGAAGACGATTTGCAACCGTTATCTTCGCCGGTGAAGGATCGAGCGATGCTGGTCAAGATTATGAAGACAGTGGTGGCAATCAAAGAGGCTGGCGGTCCACCTCGGGTACAACGACTAGCAACAATGCTGTTTGAGCAGATGGTTGAGTTGATGCCAGAGTTGCAGGAGGTGGGTGGATGGCCGCAGCATGGTAGTCGGCGGACAGGAAACAGTCGAATTGTGGAGCAGAAGGTAAACACACAATCGTTGGGAATTGAGCGTATGGAATAGAGTGTCGCTAATCCAGTGCGGCATTTGCGCGTGTTTTGAGCGACATCCGCCACGCCCTCGCTGTTTTGGTTCAGCGTGAAATGGAGTGAAGGCTGATCGGTGTTAATCTAAAAAGTGAATGGAAATGATTGTTGGGAATCACTTGATCCCAATGCTCGGATTTATCGCATTCTTGCCAATCCCGAAGGAAGGAATGCGTCGG
>JBGSJB010000828.1:0-1789 GCA_041742175.1 Pirellulaceae bacterium | reverse complement strand
TCTTCACACCATCATCGCTCATTTCAAACGCGTACCAACCATCCCATTCACTGTCCACTTTGCTTTTCGTTTTCACTTGTCCAGCGCTGCGTCTTGTGGCTTGCGATTGGGGAGCTGGCTTTGAACTTGCATTCTCTGGTGCATTGGTTTGTTTCGATGCAGCGTTAAAGCTCGCTTGACTCACGCGTCCCACTTCCGACGCACTTATCGCAGTTGGCAAAGGATTTTCGCTTTGCGCAGCGGCGACCTGCTCATTGGGACTCGTCGGGCTGAGTGTGCTGGGTTGAACGGGAGTTTTGGAGATCGCCGATTCTTCGATCCAACGAAACTCGCCGGCTGGTGGTGAGACTTTGAACCACAATGCTTCGCGCTCATCGGGACCGTTTTTCACTGACGCTTCACCTAACACGCTAAGTTGCTCGCCGACATTCAATTGCACTTGCCAGCGATATTGCTTGGCTGAACCCAGTTCTGTCCCAATCCAGCTAACCGCGTTCGCATCGGTTATTTCGATCACGCGACCGCCGGGCAACAGGTAAGCGTGCGACGCTGGAACCCAACTAAAACTGCCTTGGGTCGGACGAACACCTAACCACCCTGTCGACGTTCGATGATAGACTTCGAGAGCTGCGCCGCGCGCGACGTTCCCAGTCGGATAAAAATCGCTCGATGGTCCAGCGTAAAGCCGCGCTTGTTCGACCGCGACATAAACTGTTTCCACATTCTTCGCCAATGGCGGCTCGGAGCCGCAAGCCAGCCAGCCTACGCTGCTCACTAAACAGAAAACACAGAACTGAATTCGTATGAGCCGAGTGTAGTTGTAAGCGTCCATGCGTTCGCGATTCCCGCAGCGATGTTGGTCCGGTGGTCGGAACTTCTTCCACCGCTGAGGTAGTTACAAGATTTCGCGTCAAGCAGCAAGACAAACTTCGCGTCGCTAGCAATGACAGACGACGCGGTGAAAAGCCATCTGAGCTCGCTACGTTAGCCGACTCGGAGCACTTCGGCGGAATGCAAGCAACGTGAGGTCATCGGGCTTGAACGGCATCACCGTCGACTGCGTCATCCGCTGGCGAGCCAGGTGACTAGCCGTCCGAGTCGATAAGTCCAGCCGACCTTTGCGCATAATCTCAACAACTTGCTGCACCGACAAGTTGTCGAACAATCCATCGCTAGCGATCACAGTCGTGTCACGCTGCGCGAGCGTAATCGTCGGGCCGATTTCAATTCGCATCGTTGCGTCGCCGACAACATTCGAAACCATATGCCGATCCGCATGCAGCATGGCTTCTTCGTCAGCCATCATCCCTGACTCGACGGCGAAACCGACCGGCGAATGGCAAACCGACTGATAACGCACCCGGCCACGCAAACCGGTCGTCAAAATCATTGAATCGCCCACATGATACGGTCGCATTGAACCAGCGTGATACTCAATCACAGCGATGGTTGTCGCCGCGCCAATGTTCAAAGCCAAAATCTCGCGATTGGCTTTTTCGATCGCATCCAGAATACAGACTCGCATCAGCGACGGGTCGGTGCATTCGTCATGTAGGGTCTCGGCAAGCGTTTTTAGAGCCAGGTTAGAGGCTTGTTCTCCGCCGCGACACCCGCCAACACCATCGGCCACCGCAAACACCGCCGACTCGGGTCCGACCGGAATAACAACTGCCGCGTCTTCGTTCGGAGTTTGTTTGAGTGGCGACCGCTGCGAATAGATCGCAACCTCAACTCCGCAACAGCTTAAGCTGGATACGTCGTCAGCAAGATGCTGGAGGTAGTAGATGGG
>JBGSJB010000827.1:0-1605 GCA_041742175.1 Pirellulaceae bacterium | reverse complement strand
CGTAAATCTTCCAGTTGCGACCTTCGCCGAACAGGAACAGATCGAACTCAGTTAACAGTGGTTGTACGGCGTAGGGGTCGTGCATCTCAGTGATTTCGCCATTCTTCGAGGCAACTCGGAGTCGGTAATTTGCAGTTTGATTCGAATCGCCGGCTGGGCAAATCGCTTCATAAAATCCGGAAGGGTGAATTCGTCGCATCGGTCGCACTTCGCTCTGGTTGTGATCCACTAACCAAGCTTGTTCGCTGCTGGGCAAGAAGGCTCGTACCGACAGAGCTTGACGGTCGCCGCATTCGATTTGGTGCGGGCCGAGCATCTGCGCTGGGTTATCGAGCGTTCCTTCAACTAAGCGACTTATTCCTTGCAATGACAACTGTGTTCGCACCAGGGACTCCGTTTCGTGACATCTTGTCCAGTCGAAGATGACCGCGATCGACTCGCAATCCGCTTCGGCCCGGAATGTGAATATAACCAGGAAATTCAATATCGTCATGACAGCGGGCGTATGCCTGCCACCACGTGTAAGTTCAATGCGTCGATCTGCCCCAGCCCCCTTAGCCGCCGCGAAGGGGAAGTTACTTTCGCTTGTTTACCTCAAGTCGTGTTCCGTTTGCTGAAAGTCGATCTGTTTGTGCGACCAATAGGCCCTTCAGGTCGGCGCCATCGCGGCGCGCGTGTCAGCACCATGTGTATGCGCGAAGAAACTCCTCCAGCTCGCAATCGGATGCCAAATCACGCCGGCAAGGCGATGCAACAGCCGGTTCATCGCTTGCCACCGCCCGCAGCGAACCCGCCCGCAGCGAACCCAATGCATCGCCCATTCCATCCACTTAAAACATGAAGCTGGCAATGGGATCGAAATCCGCGGTCGATGATAAGCAAATGGTGATTTGGGGAGTTGCTCAAGCTTCGAGTATCCGTTCAATTCGCTCAGCTCAGTTATCAAAGCTGCATCGCTCTGCACGATTGGACTCCGACCAGCGGTTGATCGAAATTCCACCATTTCCGCAGCCGACTGCAGAATCGCCGCTGAATGAACGACATTAAACGCCGGCGCTTGCAATTCCGATGACCCCACTGCATCTGTGATGCCGTGCGAAGGCGAATTTATTTTTCCCGAGCCGATCGAGCCGTGCGCGGAGTCAACCCGCTGGATCATTCCGGCCGCCACTTCGCGACGCGCGAGGGCTGCTGCAGTCTGATTTTCAGTGGCTCTTTGGGCTCGATCGGCGGCGATATCAAAAGGTGCATCGAGCGGATTAGTTAGGATTGTCAGCTCGTCCAACTCGGTGGCGGTTTCAACCATCGCTTGCGCGAGCGGCGATTGCAGGAGGCGACATGTCACTTGGTGAAAGCTCATAGCTCGGTCGATGCGTTGCCAAAGATCGGCATTGCGAATCGGTTTTTGAATTCCAAAGTGTTCCCATGTGTACTCAGCTTCTCGCCACTCGTTCAATCCATAACGTAATCCTCGCGATACATAGCGGCTGGTCGTGACCAGTGTCACTTGGCTCGGTTGCTCGAGCGCTTCCAGTCCGCGAACTACGGCCAGCAATGCCAATCGATCGCGATGCACATCCGACTCCGAATCGGCCGCTTCCAGCC
>JBGSJB010000826.1:0-7040 GCA_041742175.1 Pirellulaceae bacterium | reverse complement strand
TTCGCCAGTGGCAGTTGCCAGCGCGTGGAACTGAACGGATCGGTGCTCGGTTACGTTGGCTTGGTGAATCCAAAGATTCAAAACAAGTTGTCGCTCGATCAACCCGTGGCTGCGGCGGAACTGAGCGTGGATCTGCTGACTTCAACGTTGGAAGAGGTCCGACGGGCTGATGCGGTGAGTGCTTTCCCATCGATCGCTCGCGATTTGAATTTTATCGTTGACGAACCGCTGCGCTGGTCCGAGCTCGAAGCTGCTTGCCGCGCTGCGGGTGGTGAGTTTCTAAAGTCGGTGCAGTATCAAGAGACTTATCGCGATCCGAAAAAGGATGGCGTCAACAAGAAACGCACTCTGTTGACTTTGCAGTTCCAAAGCATGGATCGCACGCTGAACAGCGAAGAAGTCGACCAGGCGGTCGCAGCGATCATCGCAACTTGCGCCGACAAATTCGCTGCGAAGTTATTAGGTTAACTTGTTGGGTAAAAAAATCATCGCGGTAGTCTTCGCAGCGCCACGATCGCCCCCAACGCGATCAATGCGAAGACAATTGAAGCTGACAGACCATACTGCAAACTGAAAGCGTCGCTGAGCAGTCCGACGGTCCACGGACCGAACGCACCGCCAACCCCACCGCTCGCGAACAGTAGCCCAAGAATGGTTCCGGTGTTGTGCTCATGCAACTGAGTTACCGCTGCGGTGATGGTTGGGAAAACGATCGACATAAAAAACGCCGATGCAGGCAAAAGAAAAACCAGTTCCTCGCTGCCGAACAATCCACCCACCAAGCAAACGCCGCTGGCCGCAATCGCCAAAAACACGATGCGCAACGGCTCGAAGCGATCGACTACAAATGAACCAAACAATCGACCTAGCATCAGCAGCACGAAGAAACTCGAAAGATAAATCGAGCTGACACCGACCGTCATCCCACGAACTTGCTGTAGAAATTGCATCATCCACGCCGCCACACTCAATTCGACGGCGACATACGCGGCAATCAGCACATAGTAGCCGCACATCTGCGGCGTGAAACCGACTTGCCATATCTGCCGCCAACTGTTTTCCTCGCGAATGGACGGCGACTTTGAAACTGCTGTGTTCTTAATCGGATCGTTACGAGGCCAGAAGATCGCGATCAATGGGACTGCAAGAGCGACGCTGGACGCATAAACCCATTGCCAGCTTCGACCGCTGCCGATCATTGTCGCCACGTACAACGGTGCGACTAACGAACCGCAACCGTGAAAGGTTGCCAGCAGATTCAGGAACCGCCCTCGAGCTTCATTATGCAGTTCGACTATTAGTCCGTTCGCACCCAATTCGATCGCGCCCAAGCCGATTCCTGAGATCGCCATGAACACAATCAAGCCAGCGTAGGTGTGCGACGCGCCGAAGCCGATGGCGCCAGCGCACAGACAGATTGCAGCCAACAACAGCACACTGCGGTTGCTGAACTTGTCGGCTATCAAGCCGCTGGTGAGCGTGGCGAAGATGAAGCCGAGGTAGCCCGCGAAAACGATCGCGCCACCTTGGCTGTAACTGAGCTCGCCGCTGCGGAGAATTTCCGGCAGCAACGGGCCTTTCAAGTTATCCGTAAAACCGAATGCGAAGAAAGCGACAAAGCCCCCAAGCGTTAGCAGCTTGTTTGATGTGGTCATAGAAATTTCAAGTCGCAAGGTTTTGCCGATGGTTATTGCAAGCCGTTAGCGAATCGCAGACCGAATTGCATCAAGCGGCTTTTTTCTTGCGACCCTTAGCGTTACCTTTCGGCTTCTCAGTTGCAGCGGCGCTGTCGTTCTTCGTCGGCATCGGAGCTTTCACTTCAGCTCGCCAAGCGACCAACCGACTGTGTAGTTCTTTCGCTTTGTCAGGCATTTCAGTCGCCAAGTTCTGCGACTCGCCGATGTCTTCGCGCAGGTTGTAGAGTTCGAGGCGACCATCTTCGAGGAACTCCATCAGTTTCCATTCGCCGACCTGAATCAAACTGACGGGCGTGGTCCGCCAAGTGTCTTCACCAGCGCCGAGGTAGCCGGGAAAATGTTGGTAGATCGCATCGCGCTCGAGTTTCGCAGCAGGGTCGCGAAAGAGTTTCACGAGGCTCTCGCCATCGAGCACTTGAGTTGGTTTGGATGCGCCGCCGAGTTCCAGCATGGTCGGATAGATGTCGACATGAATCGTGGGCACGTCACAAGTTGTTCCCGGTTTCGTGACTCCAGGCCAACGCACGATAAACGGTTCGCGCGTGCCGCCTTCGTAAAGACTGCCTTTGCCGCTGCGCAGCGGCGCGTTGTCAGTGATGTCGCCACCCTTCTTAATTCCTTCGCGAACATAACCACCGACGCCGCCATTATCGCTCGTGAAAATCAGCACGGTGTTGTCAGCGATCTTCAGCTCGTCCAGCGTTCGCATGATGCGTCCGACGCTTTCATCGACCGAGTAGATCATGGCTGCGTAAGTTGGATTCTTGTGGCCTTCGACTCCGGGTTTAGTTTTGAACTTGGCAATGAGATCTTCTTTGGCATGGATCGGCGAATGCACAGCGAAGTGCGGTAGGTACAGAAAGAATGGTTCGTCTTTGTGACGAGCGATGAAGTCGACCGCTTTGTTCGTCAAAAAATCCGCAAGGTACTCTCCTTCGGGATAATCTGTTTTTGGATCGGTCTCGAAATTGAAGTGCTTGCCTGCGCTCGCGATCGCTTCGTCGAAGCCACGTTTGCTTGGATGATAGTCTCCCCGCTGGCCGATATGCCACTTGCCGAACATGCCGGTGACATAGCCGGCCGCCTTAAGTTTCGCCGGAAAAAGTTCGAGGTCGAGCGGCAAGTCGGTAACGTTATCGACGGGACGTAGCGGTCGCTTGCTCCAGTTGAAGCGGTCGATACCGCCGACGGTGTAAACGCCGGTTCGCGCCCCGTACTGGCCGCTCATCAGTGCGGCGCGGGTGGGCGTGCAGTTCTGGCAATGATGGTGGCTGAGCAGCTTCGTGCCCTGTGCAGCGAGCCGATCGATGTTGGGTGTTTCGTAATACTTGCTGCCGTAGTTGGCGACGTCGGTGTAGCCGAGATCGTCCGCCATAATGAAGATAATGTTCGGTTTTTTCGTGTCAGCCGCGAGCAAGGTTGCGAGCGGGATGAAAATCGCTACGATCGCGAAAGCGAGCGAGTTGAGTCGAATCATCGCGGATTCCTTTTTTGAGGCGAGGCGGGGGCTGTTCGGAGGGAGGTTCGACGCACTGACAGTTTACTTCCACGGCCCGGCACAAGGGAATGATGTGCTGTGGGCTTCGCCTGACAATCTAGTTGGCGATCTCACGGGCAATGTAACGGACAATCTGCCCCACATCCGAACCAATCTCTTGCCGCCCCTTGAATAAATGACGCATTCCGCCCATGCTTTTGCGGGATTCGATCGATTTTCGGGACTGCAATTCGCAGGTGATATTGGAGGTGAGCAGATGGCGGGACTATTTGACCTTTCAGCCGAAGTGGCGGTCGTCATTGGCGGAACCGGCAGTTTGGGTGGCGCAATGGCGGACGCTCTGGGTGCGCACGGAGCCAAGGTGGCTGTTGTCGGTCGCAACGCAGATCGCGGAGCGGAGCGAGTCGCCGAAATCGAAGCAGCAGGTGGCAAAGCTATCTTTCAGGCTGCCGACGCGTTCGAACCGGACTCGTTGGTCGCGGCACGCGAGAGCATTCAATCGCAACTTGGTAATGTGACGATTCTTGTCAACGCCGCCGGCGGCAACCGCCCCGATGCAACTTTGCCACCAGGCAGCGATTTTTGGAAATTGCCGCTCGAAGCTTGGCGCGACGTGTTCGATTTGAACTTGGTCGGCGGCGTGCTGTTGCCTTGCCAAGTCTTCGGTGAATCGATGGTCGCCAATCGCAAGGGCAGCATCATCAATATCGCTTCGATGTCCGGCATGATTCCACTGTCCCGAGTTGTCGCTTACTCAGCCTCCAAAGCTGCGGTGATCAACCTGACTCAGTTCCTCGCACGTGAATGGGCGACGACTGGTGTTCGAGTCAATGCGATCAGTCCCGGTTTCTTTCCCGCCGAGCAGAATCGTGGGTTGCTGTACAAAGAGGATGGCAGCCTCTCGGATCGCGGTTCGCAAATTATCGGTCATACTCCGATGGCTCGCTTCGGCGAACCCGAAGAACTTGGTGGAGCCACCGTGTGGCTGGCTTCGCACTCCGCTGCTTCATTCGTTACGGGACAAAACATTGTCGTCGACGGTGGATTTTCTTCCGTCACGATCTAAGCTCTCAATTCACAACTTGTAGATTCCATACCACACCGATACACACAACCCCTCCAACCATGTTCTTAGAAAGAGAATGAAATAATGGCACAGTTAAAGATTCGATCGGAAGCCAGCGAACTCGATTTCCTATCGCTCGGTGCTCTGGTGCATCGACTTGATCCGGGCACGATTCCATTCCGCAAAGCGCGTTCGTTCGAAGTGCATGTATCCGGTGGCGAATACAACGTCGCAGCCAACTTGTCCGATTGCTTTGGTATGAAGACGGGCATCGCAACCGCTATGGTCGATTATGGCGTGGGCGAAATTGTGCAGCGAGCTGTGCGCGAAACTGGTGTAAAGCCTTTTTACAAATGGTTCCAACATGATGGTGTGCGCGGACCTAACATCGCTACCGTGTACAGCGATCGCGGTTTGGGCGTTCGCGCACCAGTGGTGTTCTACAATCGAGCCAACGAAGCAGGCGCGATGCTCCAGCCCGGTGACTTTGACTGGAAAACGATCTTCGCCTCCGGTGTGCGTTGGTTTCATTCGGGCGGTATCTTCGCTGCGTTATCACCGACCACTTCGCAATTGATCGTCGAAGGTATGAAAGCGGCCAAAGCAGCCGGCGCGGTGACTTCGTTCGATTTGAACTATCGCGCGAAACTGTGGAAGACAATTGGCGATGAATCGAAGGGACAAGAAATGTGCCGCGAGATCGCATCGCACTGCGATGTGTTGATCGGCAACGAAGAAGACCTACAAAAGGGACTAGGCATCGAAGGTCAGGATGTCGAATCAGCTTCGAAATTGGATCCCGAGCAATTCTTCGGAATGATCGAAAAGGTCACCAAGAAGTTTCCAAACGTCAAGCTGGTCGCCACCACACTGCGCGAAGTCCATTCGACCAATCGTCATGATTGGGCAGCGGTTGTGTGGTACGACGGCCAGCGTTACGTGAGCCCAACGCTCAAGTTAGACGTCGTTTGTCGAATTGGCGGTGGCGATGGATTCGCGGCTGGTTTGATCTACGGCATGTTGGCTGGCAAGACGCCTGATCAAGCGCTGCGATTGGGTTGGGCACACGGTGCGCTGCTAACCACATTCACTGGCGACGTCACCATGGCTAAACTTCCCGAAGTCGAAGCGCTCGCCGCTGGTGGCACCGCGCGCGTGCAACGGTAGGGAGCAGGCGAGGAATAAGTAGTGGCGACTTTCAGTCGCCAATTAGGACGCACCATCCTCAAGCGTTATCGTTTAACAGAGGGGGGAACGCCCTGCGATTGCGCTGCTGCGAATGCAGCCCGATGGGCACGCGGTTTGACGATTGAAAGCCACATGGCCGTCAACGAAAATGCCATCAATGCCAGGGCTAAAGTTGATTGCTAACGACCGGCAACTCAATTTTGGGCTTTGATGGCGATTCCAGTTCAGGGTCGACCCAATTGTTCGGCTCAAAGTGCTTGCCGTAAGCCCCGAAGTCATTGAACGCAACCCACTTCGCGAATCGTACCGCCCAACTGCGCTCCGGAATCTCGGCTCCGGGGACGTATTGCGACCGACGCGGCACGACGGCTTGCAACTCGGCGATCGATGACTTCCGTTGAGTTGTGTCGCGGGCGCCATGCTTTTCGGCTAGCTGAACCAGCAGATCTGGACGCTCGAGCACCACGCAACCGCGAGTGTTCTGAGCGACAAGTGTGCGGAAGTCGCGAAGGAACTCGCTGTTGTTGAACGTATCCTTCAGCGGCCGATCATCGTAGATGCTTTCCTTCGCTAACTGAATGATCGGGCAAGGCTCGATGTCACCGGCGGGTCCGATGTGATGCGTGAAACCAGTGACCGCTGGGCACAGCGCACGACCTTCACCATCGTGATAAGCATCAATAACAATGATTGGCTTCGTGGCTCGCGTATCGACCACGAATTGACGAACACGACGCAGTTCAGCCGTATCGAGCGAAAGCTCGGGCATCGCCTCGGGTCCCATCGGTCGATAGACGTGGAACCAGCAATACATCACGCCCATCTCAACCAAGCGATCGACCCATTGCTCCGTCAGTAGGTCGTCGATATTTGTCTTGCAGACGCTGGTGCAAACACCCGTGAGCACCTTGTTCTTCAAGCAATTGTGAACGCCTTGCATGGTCTGGCTGAACACGTCGCTGCGTCCGCGCCGTTGGTCGCTGACAATCTCCGTTCCTTCGACACTGATCAACGGAGTTACGTTTCCCATCTTCCGCAACCGCTTAGCAACTTCGTCGGTGATGAAGTGCCCATTGGTGAAGACTTGGAAGTAGACGTCCGGTTGGCCTTCGAGAAAGTCGAGTAACTCTTTGTGCAAAAACGGCTCGCCACCCAAGATCCCAAAGAACGAATTGCCCATCGCTTTAGCTTGATTCACGGTGCGATTGAGTGATTCGATATCGATTTTCGTTTGCTTGGCGGCGACGTCGACCCAGCAACCTTGGCAGCGAAGATTGCAACTGTTGATAATCGACATGTACAGAAAAGGCGGGAAGAACTCGCCTTTCTTCAGCCTTGAGCGATGCTTTTGAACACTGCGAAATCCCTTCCAACCTGCGAGGTAAGCGAGTTTCCAGAGCAGTCGCTTGTCCGTCTCGCGAATCAGTCGACTCGCCATTCGCAAATACATGTCGTGATCTTCTTTGTTAGTTGATTTTCATCGAACTTCGATTGCGGAAAAGCTACGCGAACAGTTCGCGGACCGCTTCGCCTTTCGCGTCTTTGGTGACATAGAAAGGCCGGCCTTCGATATCGAATCCCGTTTTGGGAC
>JBGSJB010000825.1:0-3180 GCA_041742175.1 Pirellulaceae bacterium | reverse complement strand
GGCGTTGACGATAATCATCGTTGCCACGCCAAGCGTGACACTGACTACCGAAGCCAATGCGATGTAACGAGTGCGTAGATAACGCCAACAGAGCAGCCATCGATACATGCAGCCATCCTTAGCAAGTGAGGAACCAGCCTTCGATTCCAGTCATTCGTTCTGCGACTTCGACCGATCCTTCGTCGAAGTATTTTCGTTCGGACTTCAAAGCACAGTGGGCTTTGCGGTTTCGCAGTTTAGCTAGATCGGCTCGCTGCGAAAACGCCAAAATCGTGCTTGCGCGCGATTCACTTCTACCCAAACCGCGCAAAACCCCCAAGGAGATGGAGATGTTGTGAATGCGATATGCCAGTGCGTTATTGCCAGACTTCCGTTAAGTCAACCGTCACATTTCCAATCGACTGCGGAACGAGCTTGTCACGATGCTTGCCGCAGTCGAGGTAACGTCCATTCATTAACACAAACTGCTGAACCGTTTGTTCGTCGGGGTCAACAATCCAGTACTCAGGAACCTCCGTCCGTTGGTACATTTCAAACTTCAAAACCAGATCGTGCCGCGGATTTGCGTCTGAGAGAATCTCGATGACCAGACTCGGAACGCCTTTGCACTTCTTAGGAGTAATGATCCCATGGCGATCATTGAGAATGACCACGATGTCGGGCTGCACAATGTCGTGCGGGGCTAATTCGACATCGAACGGTGCATTAAAAACTTCACCAAGTTTTTCCAGCTCAATTTGCGTGTACAACTGGAACTGTAATTTCCGCGACACGCGCTGATGGTTCGACGATGGAGCGGGGCTCATGTAGTGCTCTCCATCGATGATTTCATGCCGAAAGCCATCATTAGGAAAACACTCGTACTCGCGGTAAGAGTACTTCAATGATGGTTGCGTGCCGTGCGACATGAAATCACCAAGCTGGTTGAACGTTTCAGTGAGTTAGCCTGCAAATCGAATTCGCCAAGAGATGCCAAGAGATTAGGTGTCAATGACTTCACCAGCGTTGAGTGGCTTGGTGTTCTCTTCAGTCTCTTGTTCCTCGCGCCATGGTTTATTCTCTTTGTAGCTTTCGAGCTCTTTCTTCAGTTGCTCAAGCTGTTCGCTGTCTTCTTCTGCACCGAGTTCGACGGCTTTGGCTGCCCATTTGCGAGCATTTTCGAAATCACCTGTTTCGGCATAGCAAGCCGCCAAAGTGCTAACAATGTGGGCTTGCTTGTAGTCCGTCACTTCGCAAGCCTTAAGACCTAACTCGAGCGCGCGTTTGCCGTTGCGAACCGAATCTTTTGTCGAAGTTGAAAGCAACCAAGCCAGATTGTTGAGCAGACCGCTGTACTCTCTGGAAGTCTCTTCTTTCGCGTCCTTGTCAACGTTCGCTTTGTCTTTGTTGCCTTCGATTAATTTAATAGCAGACTCGTAATCTTCGATCGCTCCAACATGATCATTAATACTCAACTTGGCATCTCCACGTGCTCGCAGCGCGCCGGGCTCCTCCGGATTTTGCTTCAACAATTCGTCGAACAACTTAATCGCCAGTCGCGGACGCTTGTCCGCTTGATAGAGCGAACCGAGTTGAATTACCCAGTTAGTCTGCGTTGGATCGAACCGAACTAGCATCTCCAAGTCGTTGATCGCATCCGCGAAACGACCTTCCTGAGCAGCAACAATGCTGCGCACCAAGATTCCATCAACTGCGTCAGGCGCGATTGCCAGCGCATCGCTAACATCACGACTAGCCTTTTCGACTTCGCCCTTGCTGATGTAAACGCGACTGCGGAGCAGCAATGATTCGGCGTCTTTCGCATCAATTTCGATCGCTTTGTTCAGGTCATTCAGTGCATTGTCGACATCTTCTTGCAGAACGTACGCTTTCGCTCGTGCGCGATAGATCGGACCGGCGTTGGGCGTCTTTTCTATGCGAGTGGAAAGCAGCTTCACAGCTTCGTCATACTTCTTCAGCCCAAACAGCGCCGTTATCGCTCCTTCGAGAGCAAACATGTTATCGGGTTCTTTCTCGAGCAACTTCTCGGCATCGGTGATCGCTTCAGCCAACTTGTTATTGCCCAGCAACACCGCAATGCGAGCTTGCCAAGCCTTCGAGTTGGTCGAATCGGTTTCGATCGCTTTTTGCAGATCTTTTAACTTGTCGTCAGTACCCTCCTGCAGCCCCGCACGCATCATGTATGCCGAAGCTTGATCCACGGGTTTGTCGCTCAGCAGCTGAATCGCCTTGGTGATGGTTTTGATCGCGTTTTCTCGACTGCCGCCCGGTAAAGCCTCAATCTGTGTTTTCAATAACAGCGCTTCGACAAGTTCCGGGTTGGCCGTCAATGCTCTATCGAGATCCGCCATTGTTTCGTCTCGCAATCGTCGCACCGCACCTGGATTCTTGGCGACTCGCGGCAACTGTTGAATGATCAGATCAGCCCGTTGGAAGGCGGCTGCAGCCAGCACTTGATCAGCCAGCGCCTTGTTGCCTTCATCCAATCCGGCCTCTATCGCTTCGTCGCAAAGCTTGATCACTTTCTTCAGTTGCTCTGGCGTCTTCGCGTCCAACTTCAAACTGGTCGCCTCGTCCAGTTTGTCTTGCCCCTCGTTTTGCGCCCAACTAGTCGCGGGTAAAGCGATGAGCGTAACGAGGATCGCAATATGCGTAAGTCTCAACATAAAATCGCTCCGTAGAAGTTTGCTTTTAAGCGGCATGCATCCGCTTGTCATTCAATGTTAATTCGTTTCAGCCGAAAGAACGTCAAATTATCGGTAACCTCTATCGTAACGAAATCTGCCCGCTGGGACAAAGTCTAATTCAAGCAAACAGCCAAAGGGCGCCCGCGATTTCGCTCTTTTATTCCTTGGGCATGGATGGCGAAAGTGGAGGCAAACACGGTCGCGGAAGGACATCGATGTGTCGGGCGAGATGCCTGCGCAAGTCATCGAATTTCAGCGGCTTCGTTAGATGCGCCACCGCACCAAGCTCTTTCATGCGCAGTTTCAGACGCTTGTCGGTACGGCCAGTGATGACAAGCACCGGTAAGTAACGCGTGCTTTCATGCTCTCGGAGGGCTTCTAGAACTTCGAATCCGTTGGCCCGGGGCAATTCGAAGTCGACCAAAACAGCGTCCACTTTTCTTTCGCGTGACTGCCTTATCCCTTCCTCGCCATCGAACGCTCGAACCACCGC
>JBGSJB010000824.1:0-2589 GCA_041742175.1 Pirellulaceae bacterium | reverse complement strand
GCGGAAATGTCTCTGCTGCATTGCCAATTGAGATGCCAAAATGCTTCGTAGCCAAGCGATCAACTCCCCTTCGCTACACCCAGCGAAATTGGGAAACGCTTGGTTCGCATACATGAAGGTCTCTTGGACCACATCGGATGGTGACAGTTTGGCCTGAATCATCCCGTCGCTCAACTGTAGCTGGGCGACCAAACTCAAGTATCGGCGGTAAAGTTCCAACAGTCGCCCCAACGAATCAGCACATCCGCCGCGAGCACAACAGATCAACAACTCGACATCAGAGTTCGAAACAGAGTCCAATTGCGGTAACCTCCACTGGTAAGGTGCCAAACAGCAGCCGACCGTGTCGAAAATTTCTAAAATTTTTACGCTTCTGGCTAATCATTACCATTACCTCGAAGAGTTTCAAAGCGATTAGCCGGAGGTCACGCAGTGCGCTTCCAGGGAATTGCGGTTCTATTCAATCCAGTGGTCCCCGGATGTGCAACGCGATCCGGGGCTAATGGCCTGAAATCTCTTTGCAATCGGGGCAGACCGTGTTGGCGATTGGCGAGTTGCGTGCAAATTTTTGAGAAACTTGATTGTTTTTAAAATCCGCCACAAAGACTCGCGTTACTTCCTGCCGAGCGCCGACGAGTGGTACAAGGCGGCGTACTTCGACCCGACCAGCGGTCCGTATTACAATTACCCGACCGGCAGCGACACAGCGCCCACGGCCGTGGCCACTGGGACCGCAGCCAACACGGCAGTTTACAATCAGTCATTCGTCACAGGACCAGCGGACATCACTCAGGCCGGTGGCCTGAGCCCCTACGGAACGATGGGCCAGGGCGGAAATGTAAATGAATGGGAAGAGACGGAATGGGACTTGGTCAATGACTCCAGTTTATCTACTCGCGGGTTGCGTAGTGGCGATTGGCAGGGCAGTTCCGTCATCTTGTCGACGTCTGTCCGCGTCAGCTACGATCCGTCCATCATGTTCGGCAACATTGGCTTTCGAGTCGCAAGTACCCCCGAGCCCAGTACCACAGCGTTTGGAATGTTGACGATCGCGGGGCTGTTGGCGCGGCGACGACGATGAAGTTAGTCCGCTTTAATTGAATTCATCCCGAGTGCATCTCGTGGTTTGCGGCTTAAAAAGTAGCCGTCTCGCTCCGTCGAGACGTAGCCCCAGTGGTTTGAGATTAAAGCTATGGGCGACGGTTGCC
Organism: Pirellulaceae bacterium; assembly: GCA_041742175.1. Taxonomy (GTDB): domain Bacteria; phylum Planctomycetota; class Planctomycetia; order Pirellulales; family Pirellulaceae; genus Aureliella. The sequence goes on along the minus strand of JBGSJB010000824.1, from coordinate 1,381 downwards.
GGCTAACGGGGTAGCGGTGCAGCGCAAGCCGCCCGGTTACGGTTGTCGGACTTTCGTCACCGGACAGCTCGCGCCGTTCAGCTAGCTTATGTCCACGGGCAGGATCATTCGGGTTGTGCGCAATCGAAGAGTCGAAAGTCGTGTAACGACTCGTGAAACTTTGTTCGTGTCGCCCAACGGATCGGACGATCTAAGGCTTGTTTGACCGTTCCGGATCCTGTGTCGGAACCGGTCACCTTCCCAACACGCTTCCCTCCCGAGCGCAACATGCCCAAAAAAGATACGTTTCGTATCGTCACTCGTGCGAGTGACGGTTCGCTGCTGATTCGCGATTATCCCAGCTGTGGTCCACTACTGAAAATGCATCTGCAAGTCGGGACCGACGACTGCAGCACCGATCTGGACCTACGTGGAATGCCCGTATTTCGCGGTCTGATTGGCCCGATCCCCGAGGGCAAGAACATCGTTCGCTACGAGTCGGCCGAGGTTTTCGAAGCCTTGACAAAGGAATGGGGTGTGGCCAAACCTCGCAAACGCCGCCGGCGTACATCCAAGTCCGAAGAACTGGCTTCCTAAGGTCAGCATCCACGGTACTCGGTTACTCTCTTGCGTGAAACGTTCGCCGTGAAACGCTACAGAGGCGAACTGCACTTGCCTACCTCGCCGGATCGTCGTTATTCAGACAACAGTTAGAGCTTCGCAATCTGTTGCCTGTAAACGAGGATGACCATTGTTGCATTGGTGCCGATGGAATCATGAACCGCGTCAGTCGTGCGCATCCACCGTGAACACGGATCAGAACCCGCGTTCCCGGACGGCTGCTGCGCTGGTGGCAATGTTGTTGATCGTCGGCGGTTGCGGTACGACTCGCGAATACAGAGCCACCGAACAGTTGGTGCTGAGTGATGCCGTCGATTCGAGTGTCGCAAAACTAGATTTTCGCTCACTCACCGGCCGCAAAGTCTATCTGGACGCAAGCTATCTTCGGCAGGTCAAAAACGACAGTTTCGTCAACGCCGAATATGTGACCAGTGCCCTGCGACAACAGATCGTTGGCGCCGGATGCTTGATTCAAGATGCGGCCTCCGAAGCGGATGTGATCATCGAGGCAAGAATTGGAACGCTGGGCGCCGACGATCATCGTGTGACTTTTGGGTTGCCGGAAAACAATGTAGTGTCAGCCGCGGTATCCTTGATCCCCGGAGCCCCGGCGGTATCTGCGGTCCCAGAGATCGCGCTGGCTCGACGCGAGTCACGGGTCGCAGCGGTCAAAGTCTCTGCTTTTGCCTATGATCGCAGCACCCGCGCCCCACTTTGGCAATCCGGTGTTGATCGTGCAACGGCAACCGCAAAGGACACCTGGGTATTTGGCGTTGGCCCC
>JBGSJB010000823.1:0-2643 GCA_041742175.1 Pirellulaceae bacterium | reverse complement strand
GCGTCCGTTTAATAATATTGCTGGTACTGGCGTCGCCAATGCATTCGGTTCCGCCTTGTCGGGTGACATTGTTCGTATCGTCGGCAACGGCGGGCAAGATCGTTCGCTAGCCACAACGGCAGACAATATTGCCTATGAGATTGGTATCGATCTGCTCAACGGGTCTGCGCTGAGCGACGGCAGTTCCATGGATGTGCCCAAGGGCGTCACAGCGATGATCGACGCTGGCGCGATCTTCAAGCTGCGTCGTGCTCGCATCGGAGTGGGCAGCTCTAGCCAAGGTGTTGATCGAAGCAATGGTGCGCTGCAAGTGCTCGGAACGCCGGCGCTGACGGATAACAATGGGCGGCTTTTGCGAGCTGCGGATGGATCGGTGATTCCAGGCAGTGTGTTCTTCACTTCTTGGCTGGATCAGACGCTAGGCTTTGATACTTACGCGCCGCAGACAACCCCTGCCGTAGGTGACTGGGGTGGTATCTCGTTCCGACGTGATGTGGATCAAGCGGCCGGTCGGCGGAACTTGGAAGACGAAGGCATCTTCCTGCAGTATGTCAACCATGCTGACATTCGTTTCGGCGGTGGTGGTAACGTAGTCATCGATTCGGTGCAACAAGTTGTTAATCCGATTCAGATGATCGACATGCGCCCGACGATTACGTTTAATCGCATTAGCAATAGCGCGAACGCAGCGATGAGCGCTGCTCCGAACAGCTTCGAAGAAACGAACTTCAACGAGCCCCGCTTCCAGCAAAACGGTCGATTCACCAGCGACTATGACCGTGTGGGACCAGAGATTCACCACAACGTACTAACGAACAATTCGTTGAATGGTTTGTTCGTGCGTGTTGACACTCCGGCCGGGCAATCGATTCGTCCCTTGACGGTGGCGGCGCGTTTCGATGAAATCGATATTCCGTATATCATTTCGGAGAATATATTTGTTTCTGCAACGCCAGGTGGAGCGATACTGGATACGACTCGACCGTTAGCAAACTTGACGGCTCTGCAACCAACAGTTGGCGGTACCCTGGTTCCCGGTACTTACAACTACAAAGTAACGTTTGTCGACGCTAACGGCTACGAGACGCCTGCATCCGATGCGACGGGCGACGTCACATTGAATGTTGGTGAGACAGCGATTCAGTTGTTTGGTTTGCCGCTGACCTCGGGCGAGTACGTCGCGCGACGGCTCTATCGCAGCAATAACAGTGGCGGTGGCCAGTATGTTCAAGTTGCTCAAATCGATGCGACATCTTCAGGCTTCATTGATTTAGGGCAGACGTCAGGTGGCGTGTTAGTCCGTGATCGAGTGAATCTGGGTAGCGTGACGCTCACTACGCAGGCAGGCGGCTCGCTTTCTGCCGGTGTCTACAATTACCGTTTAGTGATGATCGACGAAGCGGGTCGCGAGAGCATCGCTTCTGATGTGACAGCCAACGTTACAGTGGCGTCCAATCAACGAGTGACAATCAGCAATCTACCGCTGACACAAAGCGGTTACAGTGGTCGCCGTTTGTATCGAAGTGCTCCAGGCGGCAACGGTACTTACACGTTGGTCGCCGAACTTTTCGATTCAACGAACATGACCAAAACGACGTTTGTTGATACTGGTACTGATCTTGGTACAGAATTGTCGCTGTTCAGTTTGGGAACGTTGCGTCCGCGTTTGGATGCCAGCTTGGTAATCGATCCGGGTGCGGTCCTTAAGTTTGAAGGCGCTCGAATTGAGATCGGTCCGGGAGCGAACTTGATCGCCGAGGGTACTGATGGGGCTCCAATTATCTTCACAAGCAAGTTGGATGATCGATACGGAGCTGGTGGCAGCTTCGACACAAACAACGACAGCACCGGTTCAACGCCGCAGCCTCGTGATTGGGGCGGTATTTATGCGAGTAGCGGATCGACGTTAAGCCTTGATTATGTGACGATCGCGTACGCCGGTGGTGTGACGAAGTTGGAAGGTACATTCAAGGCCTTCAACCCGATCGAATTGCAGCAAGCCGATGCGAGAATCACCAATTCGACCTTTGAGTTCAACGAAGACGGTATCGGCGGTCAGGGCCCACTGAACCGACTTGGACGACTCGACAATCGTGCGGCAACAATTTTTGTTCGCGGCGCGCAACCGATCCTGGTCGGCAATATCTTCCGCAATAATCGCGGAGCAGCAATCAATATTGATGCGAACAGTTTGACCTCGGACTTGAACGTTGATTACGGCAGATCGAATGGATTGGTAGAGCGACTCGAAGAGTTCGACAGCAACCGTGGTCCGCTCATTCGCGAAAACCGGATGATCAATAACGAGATCAATGGTCTGGAGATTCGCGGCGATGAATTGATGACTGAAAGCGTGTGGGACGATACAGACATCGTGCACGTGCTGTTCAATTCCATCACTGTCAGTAACTTCGTACACGAAGGCGGCTTGCGCTTGCAAAGTGCGCCGACCGAGTCGCTGGTTGTGAAACTGCTTGGTTATGGATCGAACTTCAACTACCTTGCCGGTACTGGTATTACAGCGACCGGTACAACGACGAATGCAAATGATCGCATCGGCGGAACGGTTGAGATAATCGGCCAGCCTGGTTTCCCTGTGATCATGACCAGCTTCCACGATGACACGGTCGGTGCGGGTCTTCA
>JBGSJB010000822.1:0-6392 GCA_041742175.1 Pirellulaceae bacterium | reverse complement strand
TTAGCCATTTCAACGTTGATGGGCGCTAAACCTATTGAAGCGACGTTAACCACCGAATTTGGGCAAATTAGGTTGATACCCCCCGGCCACACATTGGCAGTTATGTGCTAGATGGTTGCCTTGATCCATTCGTGAAAGAGTAAGCGAAGTGCGTCGGATTTTGATGATACTTCCGCGACGTTCTCGAAAATCAACACACCTCGGTCCTTGGCCGGCCAGCGTGCAAGTCCGGCAGTATCGTCGAATGCAAAGTTGGTTACATCTTTCGCTTTGGCACCTCGAAGGATTACCACTTGCACGGCCGCTGACCGGGTCAGACCAAGGGTAAATCTGTGTTCACCATTGTGAGAAAAACTCGGTCCGTTCCATTTTAAGCTTTCTACCAAACCATCATGCGATGAGGTGATAATGTCGCGCAGCGCATCGACAGTCATTTGAGTGTCTGGTTTCAAGCCTGCCCTGAACGTATTAATTGTCACTTTATTCATAGCATAATCCTGACTTCGCCTATCCATGGCCCGCGCATAGCCGACACGTGCGCTAGTGCGGGCGACATAGGCTTGCTCGGCGTCGTTGAGCGTGACGCCCGCGTTTCTTGTGGCAAACTCAAGTGCGTATGTCACCGAGATGTCCGCCGCTGTGAACGCTTCACCAGCCATATAAGGCGATGTGGCCAGTCGCCGGGCCACCAGCCCGCGCCTGCTCTCGAACAATTCCAGTGCATAATTGCCGGTCCAGCTGTGCCGCTCGTCTTCGGGCGCCAGCACATTGTCGGCGAAGACCATGAACAGGAAGCCCATCAATCCGGCCTCACCCAGATGCAGGAATTGTTGGTAGAGCGAAAAGGCGGCATCACGCAGGGCCGGCGCGAGCGGCGTCGGACCGTAACGGGCGATCAGATATTCCATGATCGCAATCGATTCTACCATGGTGATCTCGCCATCCTGAAGCGCAGGGATGAAGCCAGCAGGGTTGATCGCCAGAAACTCCGGATCATTCTCTACACCTGCCATCAGGTCGACGTCCCGCAGCCGATAGGGCAGCCCCATTTCTTCCAGCAGCCAGACGACCCGAAAACCCCTGCCTTCGCCGAATACGGTGATCATGTTTCGCTATCCCTTTTAACGCGGCGATTTGTGCTGCCCTGATTGCACTTCATGCGGCACGTTCCAGCCGAAATAGACCTCGATCGCCGTGATCTTACCGTCGCGCACGGCCAACATTTCTGTGTTGCGAAAGCGCTTCCCACTGGTTGTCGTGGCCTCATACGTAACAAACACATCCCCATCGCTTTCGGCGACACGAGCGAAGTGGATGTCGTCCATCCATTCACTATTGGGCCAACAAATTTCGAAATAGGCAGCGCGATCAATGCCGTTGTCATAGGGACTGGTGAAGCTCAATTCGTCAGCAACCAAAGCCTCTGCTAAGGCCCTGTCCTTGGAGACAAATGCCGTGAATATCGCTTTTGCGATATCTATTGCCTGTGTCATAATGATCGCTCTCAATCCCGGTCCGGCGCGCCGAGCGGGAAAAAGTGGCGATATGGGCGGCCTTCGTCGACGGCACGCGCAACCGACGGCCTCGCCAGCAAGCGCGTTCTATAGTCGCGTACTGTCGGGAATTCAGATCCAATCTGGTGCACCCAATCGGCATAAAAGAGTGACGGCGCAGCCGCGCAGTCCGCAAGGCTGAAATCGTCTCCTGCCGCCCACGCCCGGCCTTGCAATCGTGTTTCGAGCCAAGCGTATGCCGTGTCGAGCGCGGTCCGTGCGGCCGCCTTAGCTTCGTCCTTTCGGGTGCCATCCGCCCTGATTGCCTCAAACACCGGTTTTTGCATTTCGGTCATGATGTAATTATCGAAGAACCTGTCCATGAAACGGACTTCCAGCGAGGCGGCGCGATCATCGGGCAGAAACCGGACAGGGCCGGGATGATGCATATCTATATGCTCGATGATGATGCTCGATTCCGCGATCGTTTTGCCGTTGTCGACCAACACCGGGAAACGACCGAGCGGCCATAGCGCTGCGCGTTCATCGCCCGCGCCTTCATCCTCCAGATGGCGATACCTGAACGGGATGTCATTCTCCCACAGCGCGATTAGCACCTTCTGGCAGTAAGACGAAAACGGGTGGGAATAGAGTGTAAGGGACATTGGTGAGGCTCCTTATCTGCTTGCATAGTGCAATCAGTTGTTTGATATCCAAACTGATCCTATTGTGCAAGCAGAAGGATGATGAATTGCAGGATAAACACCGCTCGGGCTGCCCCATAAATCTCACGCTTGAAGTGCTTGGCGATCGCTGGAGCTTGATCGTCATTCGCGATATCATTTTCGGCAACCGCAGGCGCTATCGCGAGCTGCAGACCCAGTCCGAAGAGGGGATCGCGTCCAACGTGCTCGCGGACCGGCTGAAGCGCCTGGTGGCCGCCGGGCTGCTGTCAAAGGCCGATGATCCGCGCCACAAGCAAAGTGCGATCTACAGCCTGACCGAACCCGCCATTCAGTTGGTACCGTTGCTTGCACTCATGGGGGCTTGGGGCAGGCGCCATGCTCCGGTATCCAAGGAACTGTCGATCAGAGCGGAGCTCCTTGAAGACGGCGGCCCCGCGATGTGGGATGCGTTGATGAAGGAGCTTCGGGGCATGCATCTCAACCAGCACTTCAGTGGCGTGTCAGTCTTAGGTCAGTTGCAAGTTGCGTATGAGAGGCTGATTGACGAGGGCTAAGATTGGTTTTTCAAGAGTGGCTGATCGACAGATGTTTCCGCAGACAAAGTCATGATCTAAATAGGCCCATCTTCAGCGATCTTCTTGTTTTCTGTGCCCCTAGACCTTGCTTTTTCCATCAGGTCATCAATATCCAACGCGCTTCTAAAACCCAGCCTCATCAGCACAGTTTTTAGTGGCTTTGCAGCATTCCATTTGATCAGGGAAGTTCAAGCATTGCATGTGCGTCAATGGCATAAGGGTACATTTCCGAGAGATGGTTGTCCTGCTTGCGTAAGCGTTCAGTCCATCGCATAAAAGCGACAAGCCCACTGGTATCAAGGTCTGCTTCATGTGCTAGATGGGCATAAGCAAAAATCGAAATATCTGCGATAGTGTAGTCATCGCCGCAGATGAATGGCGTCTGGGCCAGTTGCGCGTCAAGTATTCTGAGTGCGCGCGTCGCGGTTGAGCGCTTTCCATCGACCATATCCGGTCCACGCGATTTAAGCTTGCCGGTCATCGTCCAGTACCGAAGCGAGCCAACACTCGTCTGGATATAGTCCGCTTCAAATGACAGCCATTGCATGATCTTCGCAGCCTCGAATGGTGTGGATGGCCTGTACCGTGTGTCGGTGCTCAGGTACCATAATAGGGCATTCGATTCGGACAGCACCTGTCCGCTATCGAGCTTGATTGCAGGAACGGCTCCCCAAGGGTTGATCTTCAGATATTCGGGAGACTGTCCCTGTCCTTCAAAAATGCTGATGATTTCAGTCTGATATGGCATTTCAAGATGATGAAGTATCTGTCTGACTTTCCACGCATTCTGGGAGGGCAAATAGTCGTAAAGCGTAATCATGTTCGTCCTTTCGATTTGGGTAAATTTCGGTGTCTGCGATGGTACAGATCAGGCAGATAGTCAGAATTCTGTCGTTACTGCGAATGCAAACCGGCGGGGTCGGGTATAATCCAGCGTTTCCGCCCCATTGACCTGCCAACCGTAACTGTTGGTCAGATTGAGTATCCGCAGACGCGCGGTTACGGGACGACCCACAGCCTCAAAGCTGTAACGTGCGCCAGCATCAAAAACGATATTTGATGGCAGCATTGTTTGCCGCAAATTGAGACCGGTGAAACCTGAACGCGCTGCCTGCGCTCCTGTATATTCCATACCAAGATCGACCGACAGACCGGTCAGCTGGCGAACGGCATAGCTGGCGCTGCCAATCGCCCGCCAAGAGGGGACACCAACTGGTACTGAACCAATAATGCCTTCAGTTACGGCAGCGCCGGAAAGCCTTGGACGAAGATAAACGCCGCCAGCGACTATCGACAGCCCGGGTGCGATTTCACCCGAAAACGAAGCTTCGATCCCGCGATGCTGAACAGAACCGATCAGCTGGTAAAAATTTGTTGCGCGATCGAGACCGGCATATGGTTTCTGTGTCTTAAAGGCGGCGACAATGGCGGTGAGCGCAGGCGCATGCGCTGGGCAGCAGCACATGCCTGATTTGCGCGACCAATGGCCACCAAGGGCTTTGACGATTTGACGCGCCCGGGTCTCAAGAGAAGATTGGAGAATAGAATTTCTGCTGGGCATGCTGAAGTCCTGCTGTTGCTACCTGCAATCGAGCGCCACCTCCGCTCTAAATAAGCCACAGCTATTCCATCCCGTCAATGTTCATTGTATGTTCTTTTCTAGGTTTTCGAAAAGGAATGGAAATGAATATCTTGTTTTTGGGGTCATTGGGGCTTGGCTTAGTATTCGCGACACCAACTGCGGCTTCCACGCTTTCTGCACAAACTGTCGAGCAATCGGATCAGCCGTCAACGGGCAATGCCTGTGTTGAACAAGGGTATCGAATCAGCGACCGGGGTGATTTTCAGATTGTTGAGCACGGCCATTGGTCGCCACCGACCCAGCCACCAACAACCCAGTTTTTGGTCTCCGACGCCGTATTTCCCGCCCAGCGCACGCACCATGTTAATAAATCCGCGAAATTTCGATCGAACTTTCAGCGCACAAGCTACCTGGGCGACGTACATGCAGCTGAAGCACGCTTTGGAATCCCTCACGGGCTCCTCGATGCATTGATCTGGACAGAATCTCGATACAATCCTCGTGCGGTAAGCACTGCCGGTGCTGCGGGACTTTGGCAGCTGATGCCGGGGACGGCAAAGGACTTAGGTGTGCGCAACCGCTTTGACCCACAATCTAACATTCAAGGGGCTGCAAGCTATTTGCGGCAGATGCTTGATCGTTTTGGCATGGTGCATCTGGCTCTTGCCGCATATAACGCAGGTCCCGGCGCAGTGGGCAAAGCAAAGGGCATCCCGTTGAATAGTGAAACTCCGAGCTATGTGCGGAGCGTCATTGGTCGATGGAATTTGCAATGATTAGGGGGCTGTGGTGACGCGTAAATCGCGAATTCGATTATCTGGGTCTCTGCAGCAATTGGCGCGCGGACCAGCCCTTATCACTGACGACGGGAAACATGGATCATCGATCTTTCTGAAGGGCTCGATTTACCTTCGTCCGGCAATGTCATACTTGAAGGCGTTCAAGCTGGCCTTGACCGGCTCAAGGTTGACTGGATTGGGCTCAGTTCGTCAACATGAACTGGCGCACTGTCAGACTGCAAGCCGTTCATCCGGCTTCTCTAAAGAAATACTAGGTCCAGCAAAGATACCCCACTCGTCTAAGAGTACGCGGCGCATTTCTAGAAAGGCCGTGCGCTTATAAGCGGCGACCACTTTATTGGATACCTTATGTGCAATAGCTGCCTCGGCAACTGGGTCAGGAATATGCGGCATCTTCTCCGCCGCCCAGTCTCGGAATGACGAACGAAATCCATGAGGCGTGCCGAATATGCCATCCATGAATGACGAAAGTGCCATATCTGACAATTCGCCTCCACTTCTGCTAGGGAAAATTAGATCGCTTGAATTTCGGCGGAATTGGCTGGCGATTTTGATTATGGCCAGCGCTTCACTATTCAAGGTTACCGTGTGAGCCTTAGCGTTGCGGCCTTTCATCAACTCTGCGGGCCGGTGCCAAAGACGTTCTGCCATATCGATTTGATTCCATTTAGCACCGCGAACTTCACCTGAACGCGCAGCCGTAAAGATGAGGAACAAGAGAGCAAGGCGTCCAATGCTTAGAGTTGTATTCAGCGAGGCGACGAACGCAGGCACGTCTTTGTAGGGCATCGCATCAAAATGTCCGCCTTCAAGCTGCTTAGGCAGTAGCATAGAAATGGCATCATTGGGCATTGATGATGCGCGCCATGACTGTGCTTCAGCATAGTTCAAAACCAAACCAATGCGTTGTCGAACCTTTAGTGCAATTTGCGGGGTAGTCATCCAAATCGCAGAAAGCGTTTTGGCGATGGTCGCTGCATCAACATCACTCACTAGAATTTTACCCAGCTTGGGAAATGCGTGTTTTTCCATAGAAGACATGAACGATTCTGCAGTCGTTTCAGACCATTCGGGCAACTTGGCTTCGTACGCCTGCCGGGCGGCATCGCGAAAGTTTGGAACCGGTGACCGATCCCGCAAAAGTTCAGCGATGGGATCGCGTCCTGCCTTGGCAAGTTGGCGAAGGGTTGCAGCTTTCAGTCTTGCTTCAGCGAGCGTCAGAACGCATTTTTCAAGGAGGGGTACTTCTTCCAGCT
>JBGSJB010000821.1:0-21778 GCA_041742175.1 Pirellulaceae bacterium | reverse complement strand
CGTTGATCATGTGACGCTGCTTGATCCGCACGACATGGACCAATCGGGTATTCCGGTTGACGGTGAACAGATGCAGTACACCGTTGGTCTGCCGCAACCGATCGCGGCTGGGTTGCCTGGATCGCAGTTCAACTATGGTGCTACTGTTTGGGATAACGTTGACTTTGCGGATGTGTACTATCAGACAACGCTAACGCCATTGATTCCTGACGGTCGTCCTATTCCTGGTGCCTACAATTTGCCACTTGAGCCGGGTGGAGCAAATCCTCATAACACGATCTGGAGTGTGGCTTACGCGCAGACAATAACGAACCCGCAGTCGGAGAGCTGGGGCTATCGTTACTCTCGATTGGCGAATCCAACGCTTACGGCGACCAGCATTGAAGCGCTGCGGCCAGCGCCTCAGTTCTTTACTGGGCAGGATCATAAGCTCACTTCACCGGGGCTGGTAACTTCCACCGGCGCGCCCGCGATTCCCACTTCAGCTCAGAGCGCGATTACGAATGCGAGTTACCAGCCGCTGTGGAACAGTTATTCAATCGAGAACGGCGACTTTGCTGCGCCAGGTGATGAGATCCAGCGCGTGACGGGTTCGAGTGCTTCGAACATTGTGCCGGGATGGTCTCATCACGGTGGCGGTGGCGATGCCCATGTGCGCGATGTCGCTGGAGCGCGGTTCCTTGAATTGAACAGTGCAGGTCGATCGCGAACTCACAATGCGCTTTACATTCCGCAAGGCGCAGCGGCGATTTCGTTTGACATGAACGTGACGACGACCAGTGCGGATGATCAGTTCCAATTGCTGATCGACAACCAAGTGGTCGAGACGTTGGGGATCACCGCGACGGGTAATGCGCGTCGAACGATTGTGATACCGGCTGTGTTGCGTGGCGAAGTTCGCAACTTTACAGTGCGTCTCGTGCAAGGTGGAGCAGCGGTCGAAGGCGTGTTGCGGCTGGACAATTTCCAACTGGTTCCCGGCGGCAATACGGGTGACGTGTTCTTGGTCGATGTCGCAGCGATGTTTCCAGGTGAGACATTTCAGCTTGCGCGTTTTGATGTCGTGAACGGTGCCTCGAGCGTGGCGTTGACGCGAACGATCAATGCAGCTCGCGGCGATTGGGCGCTGAACGATGGCGCCGCGGGCCATGTGCTGTTCACGGATCGCGTGGGTGGAACGGGCGTGCCTTTTGGGCAATCGGGTCGATTCTATTTTGCGCCTGGTACGGCGAATGGACAGACCGGGGATGTGGATTCATCGGCTCCTGGTTTTCAGGGCCGAATCGAAGCGGTTGTGATCGTTGACGGCGTTGTGCAACGCGTGCCATTGACGATCAACAAAGGATTTGCTGCGGGCGGTCCACTAGCAGTTGGTAGCAGTACCGATGCGGTGTTCGATGCAGCTCGCACGCAGCAACGTTTACGCTCCTTAGGTTTCCCAGACGCGGCGGGTAATGCCGTGGTGGTCGATGGCATCATTGGTCCGTTGACTCAGCAGTCGCAAAGTTTATTCAATGCGGCTGTCGCTCGAACCAACGTTACGAACGATACGAAGTTGTCGGCGGATGCGCTGGCTTTCATCAACGCTGAGAACGCGCCGCGCTGGATAGAGTTGGCTGCACCGATCGCTGCGGGCGATTACGTGATTGCTAATGCCGCGCCGGTGTACGGAACCGACTGGGCGATCGAGACGTTCAGGTCCGGAGTGCGCGCGAGTCGCGCGGCGGGCATGCCAGCTTCGTTGCCAGTATCAGTACTGAGGATAAGTCAACCGGCAGGTCGCGCGATCAGCGGTGTCACTGGGCATCAAGCTGGGATGGACATCGATGTCGCGATCCCGAACGCCGTGCGCGCTTCGAGTGCCGGGACGGCGCTGAGCGGTAATGAGACGCAGTGGTTGAAGTTGTTGGTCGGTTTGTCGAACGCTCAATTTAAAGGTGCGCGTGTTGCCGAGTTGCGAATGGGCAACGCCAAGTTGGTGAACGCCCTGAACGCCGCAGTTGGACGAACCGTAGCGGTGCTCGATGCCTCCGCGGCTGCCACTTTGCAGGTCGTGATCGCAGTGCCACTGCCCGTGAAGCCGCTTACGGCAACTGAGCAAGCGAGTTTGTTGGCTGGCTTGGATGCTGCGGCTGGTCGTTTGAATGCGATTCGTGAAGCGGGGCCCGTGGCGAAGGCGTTGCCGGGTTTAGTGACAGCGACCGATACACTCGATGAGATCTCTGCAGGCGATCTGTTTGATCTCGAGTCGATCGTTCGCTCGGCAGTCGTCAATCCGTTGCGCAGTTACCTCACCGCGAATCCAAACGCATCACAGATCGATGTATTGAACGCGCTGGCAACTTTCCAAGCGGATGTCGATGGTTTCGTTAGCCGCGTGGTGCCAGCGTCGGTTAGCGGGACGAACGCGAATCAACAGTCGGCTTATCGTTTGACGTTGACGAGCACCGGTTCGCGGGCCGCGCGGATCGATCTATCGGCTGGTGGTGTCGACGAATTGAATCTGTCAGTTGGTGCGAACGTTAGTTTGCAAGCCAATTTAACGACCGACGTCACGTTTGGAGTTGGGCCGAATGGGTTCTTTATCCAAGTAAACGATCTGGTGTTGGACTTGCAAGCGGGCGCGACTGCATTGAGTGGTTCGGCGAATATTGGTTTTGCTGAAGCTTCGATTTCGGGTGGCAATTTTACCTTGGGTGGACAGATCGATGTGAACGTCGGCGCGGGCGCGCCGCTTTCGTTGAGCGAATTGAATGGCACGCCGGGCGAGTCGCTGTTTCAGTTCTCAATGACGGGATCGCTGAGCGGTACGTTGCCGGTGTCGGTTCAAGTCGGTTCGTTCAGCAGTTCGTTGGCTGCGTGGAGTCTCAATGTTCCGGATGTGTTCTCTGGCGACGACATCGAATTGATTCGCAATTCGAACTTCGTGACTCAGCTGGCTCCGTTTGATTTAGTGTCTTCGAAGTCGTTCGTGTCGGCGCTGGATCAGTTCGCAACTTTGCTGAGTGGTTTAGGTGGAAATCCAGATTTTGGAATCAACATTCCGCTGAGTTCACAGACACTGGGCAGAACGCTGGACTTGGGTGCGTTGTTCACTCAAGCGCTGATTGACCAGATTGGGCGCGTGCGCGTGCGTGCGTCGGTCGGAGCGCCGTCGAGTTTGCGTTTGTCGGCTGATGTGAATCTGAAACTGACGATCAATGGAACAACGGAACTGGAGTTCAGGTTGCCAGCGAGCGCGACTTCTTCGAACTTGAGTTTGGCGGATTTGCGAGTGGATTTGTCGACCGTGTTAGCAACTGCGCTGCAGGGTACTGAGTTCGAAGGGTTGGTTGAAGCGGTTATCGATGGTGGTCGGATTGGGTTGGCGGCGAAGAGTTCAGCGATCTCAAGTTTGAAATTGGATGGCGGCACGGCGCTTGGATTTTCGGCGGTTGATGAAGTCAACGGTCTGTTGTTCGCGACTGTGCAGCAATTGCGAACCGCGCTGGCGAGTGCTTTGGGCGTGGCGGTCGCTCAGGTCGGTTTGAATTACAACACGACAACGCAAGAGTTAACTTTGCAGTTGCCGGCGTTTACCAAGACGATCACCTTGGCCAATGCAAATTTGGGTTTTCAGTTTGATACCGGAGCGCTTTCGAATATTCAAACGAGCGGTCAAGCGGCGCTGACTTCCGAGTTGCGTTCAACGACCGGATTGACGTTTGGTTTGAAGCTGAAGCCGCTTGGACTGAATGCAACTTACGCGCTGACGACGCCGCTGAGCGAATTGAATGGCGGCAAGGGCGTAACGATTGAGGCTGACAAACCGCATCATCTAACGGTCAGCTTGAGCGATGGGACTTCTTACAACGTGAATCTGCGGCTAGCGCAGAACGTGCAGAATGTTCGCGTGCTGATTGAGAACGCGTCCAAGATCGGAGGCGGAGCGCCGCGTGTGACTGTGGCATTGGACGTTGAGAATGATCGCTTTGTGTTGACCGATACAACGTTTACTAGCACATCGACCAATAAATTCAAAGTGTCAGCGGCTAACGGTTCGTTGGCTGCGTTTGGTCTCGGGCTTCTGGGCCGCGACGACGATGCAACCGGCAAGATCAACGGCCAGCCGCTGCATGGTGAGACGCTGGCTGATCAGTTCTACATTCGCGATGCGAACTTCACTGGTTTGGTGAACTTGGCGGTGCCGAGTTTCGCGGGAACGGCGAATTTCGGCTTCGTTGAGATTGCGATGGCGGGTGCGAGCGGAAGCGCGCAGGTGCAAGCCAACGTTCGCTTGAAAGATCCGGGAACATCAACGGCTGATGGAAAGATCTTCTTGTCAGAGATTTCTGATGCGTTGCGAAGCAACGGTCAGGCTCAAGACTGGTCCAAGGTTTTGACTGCGACACTTGGCGGAACGATGAATGCAACTTTGCCTGTATCACTGTCGACTTCGATCGCAGGTTTGACGTTGGGTGTGTCGCCACGGATTCAACTGAGTTGGTCGGATGTGCTCAACCCAAGTTCATTTCAGGTGGTCGCGCAAGGGTTAGATGCGCTGAAGACTCTGGAGAGTTTAACGACCAGCGGCATTTCGGAGTCGCTGCCACTGTCTAGGCTGCGCGACGGCGCTGGCGTTCAATCTGTTTTTGGCTTGCCGGATTTTCAGTTGCGATTGAGCGATGGACGCGACATCAATATCGACATTGACGGTGTGAAGACGGTTGGAGAGTTGATGGCGGTGATTCGCACCGCAACGGATGGTGACGTGCGATTGGAAATCACCTCGGTTGGCGATAGTTTTCAGTTAGTGGATACAACTACAGGCGCGCGTCGCTTCGCATTGGCGATTTTGAACGGTGCGGCCACGTTATCGAACTTGGGGTTGGGTGGAAGCGATACGGACAATGATGGAGTCATCGTAGGTTCGACGGTTTACGTGCGCGGAATTCTCGGCGCGCTCGAGCAACTGAGCGCCATTCTGCAGCAGATCGATAGCGGCAATGCGTTGCTGACGCAGAAGTTGCCGTTGATCGAAGTCAGTTTGAAAGACGCGCTCGCGGCGGTGACGGAGTTTGATCGATCGCTCGAGCAGATCAAGCGCAATCCAGCGCAGTCGATTCAGCGTTTGGAGCAGTTTCTCGAAGCGGCATTAGGGTTGCCGGCGAACGCGGTTGCGCTAAGTTTGGTGGGCAAGGTGTTGCGCATCGACATTCGCAATCAACAGTCGCTGGCACCTGAAAAGCAAAATCGAACGTTAGAAGTCGATTTGGGAAATGCTATTCCGGGTGACTTGGTGGATTTGAAAGCGAAAGCGCCGCTGACGTTTAATGCGACTTCGGATCTGAAGTTTTCGCTGGGTATCGATTTGACGGTAGCGAATTCGCCCAAGACATTTTTGTTCACGAATCCATCGCTGACTTCATGGCAATTGGGGGCGCGCGTTGATAACTCGGCGCCGATGAGCTTCACCGCTGCGATTGGACCTTTGGGAGTTTTCGTTGCTAACGGTTCGGCTCGGTTGGGCGCGTCGGCGGCTGGCACAGCCCCGGCTACTTTCACCCTTGGATTCCGCGATACCGACGGTGACGGACGATTGTACTTGGATCAATTCTCGTTGTCGGATGTTACGACAGCGGTCGATGGTCGAGCAGAAACGCGGCTGCCGCTGTTCGCGCCGCTGATATCGAATCCATTGGGCGGGACAACTGGGGACACGAACAGCGATGGAGTTCCGGACAATCAAGTTCTGTTGCGAGTGAATAATCTTGGCAACATTCTGGGCACGACCGAGTTGATCACTCCGCCAAACATCGCTGCAACTTTGGCGAATGTTGACATCGGTTCGAATCTTGGTGCGTTCTTAGATGGTTGGGATGGGCTGATGTCGTTCTTGGACTTTGCGGTGTCGAGCAAAGTTCTGGCGGTGAAGTTGCCGGTAATCGGCGATAGTTTGCAAGAGGTCGGCGAGTTCGTGCAGAAATTGCGCGATGGAATTTCGTCGACGATCACCAGCCCAGCGCAGTTGATACGATCGGATGCGACGACATTCCTGCGTCAGCGATTGTTCAGTGCTTTGTCGGGTATCGATGATGGGTTCTTGGTCGACCGCAACGGCGATGGAACGATCAATGTCGCGGACATTGGGTTGACGACGACGGCGACAACGGTTGAGTACGCGATGCGACTGGGTGGAGCGATCCGTGTTCCCGCGAACTTGGATTTCGATTTGGAATTGCCGGGTTTGGGATTGAACCTGGACAATGCGACGATCACGATGACGTCGAATTTTTCGTTTGAAATTATTGTTGGTGTTGATAAGACAAAAGGTGCTTACTTTAAATTTGCGCCCTCGAAGACGGATGACTTGAAGTTGACGGTGGGTGCTTCGTTGAGTCAAGCGACGTTGACGGGCAAGTTAGGTTTCTTGCAGTTGGATGTGATCAATCGCAATGCGACGCTGAACGGCGAGTTCGCGCTTGATTTGCAAGTTCCGGCGAGCGGCATCGTGTATTTGTCGGATCTGTCGGCTGCGTCTGGCATCAATGTGAACGCGAGGTTCAATGGTGCATTGGATGTTGATTTGGATTTAGTGGCGAGCTTTGGTGGCAGCGCGAAATTCCCGCGACTGCGCAGCGGATTGGCGCTCGACTGGGTGTTTGCGAACGCCAGCACGGCAACGGGCTTGGATGGTTTTGGCGGATCGCCGACTCTGCGATACAACTCGGTGCAGCTCGGGTTGGGATCGTTCTTGCGAGATTTCTTAAGTCCTATCGTTGGCGAAGTGCAGAAGGCGCTGAAACCGGTACAGCCGGTGTTGGATGTGTTGACGGCGCCGTTGCCGGTTATTTCCGACTTGGCGGGTCCGACAACTTTGGTGGATGTCGCGAGGCTGTTCGGTTATGCCGATGTCGCGAACTTCATTGATGCAGTCGCTGACATTAACGACTTGGCGACCAAGCTTGGATCAATTGGAGCGAGCGAGATTTGGATCGATCTGGGGCAGTTCTCGATCGATGGCAAGCAAGCTCGAACTCCATCGGCAGCGGGAAGTTTGATGCCGAAGAATGTTCAAGCGCGAACGCTGGCGGCGATTCAGTCGCAGATCAATACCACTGCGCCGGCTTCGATGAGCACTGCGTTTAACACGTCGCGCGACGTCAACGGCGGCGGGTTCAAGTTCCCAATTATCGAGAATCCGTCGAGCGCGATGGCGCTGTTGCTGGGCCGCGACGTGACGTTGTTCGGCTACGACATGCCAGCGATGGGATTGGAGTTTACGTACAGCCAGTTCTTCCCGATCATCGGACCTCTGGGGGCTCGGATTAGCGGAACAATTGGAGCGAAAGCAGATTTTGCGTTCGGCTTCGATACGCTTGGTCTGCGCGAGTTTGCGGATAGCGGCTTTACGAATCCAGCCAAGATTTTCAACGGCTTTTATATCAGCGACACGGCCAATGTTGATGGGACGGGTTCCGATGTTCCTGAAGTGACTTTGTACGGTTCGCTGACTGCGGCGGCTGAGTTGAATGTGGTGGTGGCTCGCGCGGGCGTTGGCGGTGGTGTGTTCATCGATGTGTTCTTCAATTTGCATGACAATGACAACGATGGCAAGATTCGCTTTCAAGAGTTAGCCGCTAACTTTGCGCTCGGACCGATCCATGTATTCGATGTGTCCGGCGCGCTGACCGGCAAGTTGTTCGCTTACGTGAAGATCGGCTTCCCAACGCCATTCGGCTTCGTGACACTGCTCGACAAGAATTTTGATTTAGCTGAAGTCAAGCTACTCGACTTTTCGTTGCCACGACCGACTTCGCCAGAGTTGCCGCCACTGGCCACGATCTCGGCCGGATTGCTGACTGTGGTGACCTCGGATCAACGCGATGATGTGATTATTTTGCCGGGTGCAAATGCGAATCAAGTTCGCGTTGAATCGCAAGGCCGATCTCAGACGTTCGACAACGTGACAAGCATTCTGTTCGACGGTGGCGAAGGTGATGATGAGATTACGGTAAGCCCACTGGTGACTGTACCAGCAACACTGCGCGGTGGAGCTGGTCGGGACAGGTTGAAATCGGGCGGAGGAGTATCGACGCTGGAGGGTGGTGACGGTGACGATTCGTTGATCGCCGGACCGGGGCGTGCGACGATGCGCGGTGGTCGCGGCAATGATGAGTTAACGGGTGGCACTGGCAACGACTTGATGTTCGGTGACGAAGGCAATGACAAGCTGTTTGGTGGTGACGGTCAAGACACGTTGGAAGGCGGCGCGGGCACTGATTTGCTGAATGGCGACGACGGCAACGATCGACTGGTTGGCGGCGATGATGACGATCGTTTGTTGGGCGGCCGTGGCAACGACGTGCTGCTGGGCGATGACGGCAACGATGCTTTGTTCGGTGAAGAGGGCAATGATCAACTGATCGGTGGACTTGGCGACGACATTCTGTCGGGCGATTTAGGTGATGACGTTTTGATCGGTGACGTGGCGACAGTCACGGGAGTGATTGGAACGACGTTGAACGTGAGTGCGTTCTCCGGCAGCGGTCGCGACGAGTTGTTGGGCGGACTTGGAAACGACGTTATCTATGCCGGTGGTGGCAACGACAAGGTTGACGGCGACCAAGGAAACGATTTGATCTTTGGGCAAGATGGCGATGACGATATGGACGGAGGTCGCGGCGATGACACGATCGATGCTGGCGCTGGCAATGACACGGTTTATGGTGGGCTTGGGTCAGATACGATCATCGGCGGTTTGGGACGCGACAGGATTTTCGCTGGGACGGGCGCGACGGGTGGTGGTGCGGTGGGCGAAACACACCTGATCTACGGCGACTTAGAAAATGTAGATCAAGTGTTGCCTGGGGTGCCGTCGGATCACAACGACATTATTTATGGTGATGTGGATGCCGACACCATCTACGGTTCAGCGGGCAATGATGTGATTTACGGTCTGGCTGGCAGCGATCGCTTGATCGGTGGTTGGCAGAGCGACACGATTTATGGTGGCGCCGGTTCGCGAGGTACAAATGTCGCAGATGTGAATACGATCTTTGGCGACTCGCATCTTTCGGCAACGATCGCCGGTGATCCACTTGAGCATTCGGATCGAATCTACGGCGACATTGGACGAGATGTGATTTCTACTGGTCTGGGCGATGACTGGATCGATGCGATGGAGGGCAACAACTCTATCGCAGCCGGCGATGGTAACAACACGGTGTATGCTGGGGCGGGTGCCGATGTGATTGCGGCTTTAGGTGGACAAGATGTTATTCATGCGGGTGATGGTGACAACGTTATCAACGCGGGTGAAGGCGATAACGTTGTGACCACGGGCAATGGCGTTGATCGAATAGTCGTAGGCGCGGGGCGTGATCGTATTGAAACTGGCGACGGTAACAAGACGATCATGGCGGGTGCGGGCGATAACGTGATTGTTACTGGAACCGGTGACGACTCGATCACGACGTTGGGCGGTCACGATCGCATTACAACGGGCAATGGCAACAAGACGATCAGCGCTGGCGACGGCAACAACTTTATACGCACTGGCAACGGCAACGATTCGGTTCTCACGGGAATCGGAATGGATGATATCGATGTCGGCGGTGGCGATGACCTCGTTGGTGCGGGAGCTGGTAACGATACCGTGTCGGGTGGAGCTGGCGATGACCGTCTGCTGGGCAACGAGGGTGACGATGTGATGGATGGTGGAGCTGGCAACGATTTGATTGTCGGTCACTTGGGAGCGGATGTGCTAACAGGTGGGGCCGGGACGGATTTGATTTGGGGCGGCGAATCGGAGTCGGTCAACGCAACTTGGACGTCGACTTTCAGCGGTAGTTTTACTTGGTGGACAACGAAGTTCAACCTTACCAACGCAGCGAACTTCGCATTGCCGTTGGGTTTTGCGGCGGCGGAGACTTATGCGAGCGGAGTGATGGGACGCGCGGCTTATGTTGCGCCGCTGATAACTCCGAAGGACCTGGCAAATCGTTCCATCGATGGTTCCGGGCCGACTCAGGGATTCTTGGGTGATGGCCAAGATCAGATCGATGGCGGCGAAGGCACCGACTGGATTTTCGGCGGAAGTGAAAGCGATTTGATCGAAGGCGGAGTAGGTAATGATTACATCGATGGCGGAGCGGGTGATGACGTTCTGCGCGGTGGCGATGGCGACGATGTCATTCGCGGTGGTCAGAACAACGACACGGCTCGTGGCGGTGCGGGTATCGATCAGTTGTACGGTGATCAGGGCGACGATTTGTTGTTTGGTGACGCGGGGACCGAAGCGGGTAGTCAAGCCGGTCAGCGGCTGTGGGGTGGACCGGGTGTCGATACTCTGTATGCGTATGCGCCTTCACTAAATAACGTCGTAGAGCGCGAGTCGTTTGGCGATGAGCTAATTGGCGGCGGCGATGGCGACTTGCTTTACGGCAACTTGCGGCGCGAGCTACTCATTGGCGACAGTGTTACGGAAACGATCAGCGGCGCTGACTACTTGCATGGAGATTACTTGATGGGGCCGCTGTATGCGCGGTCGACGGATGCGGGGCGACTGGGCGGGGGCGACGTACTGATTGGTGGTTATGGTTCGGATCAGATGTTCGGTGGCGGCGGCAACGATCGATTGTACGGTGGTCGCGACTCCGATTTCTTGGAGGGGATGGATGGACAGGACGAGTTGTTTGGCGGTAACGGAGTCGATGTGTTGGTGTTGGATGTGGATTCGCGTTACACGAATTTTGATGATGCGATTGATGGCCACGGAGCGAACGCGCCAGGCGATGCGCTGACCGCAGATGATGCAGCGGACATTCTCTTGATCGAAGGTGACAAGACGTTTGTTGGAGCGAATGCGGTGCTGAATGATCGCATCAGTGTGTCGGAAGTGAACAGTGGTGGTAAGCGAAAGCTGCGGGTTGATTACACCCCGACAGTTTCTACCGCTGCGCCGCGACAGATCTTTGTCGATTGGCGGTCCGGAACGAATACAACTCCGGCTGGCCAGCAAAAGCCGCTGGTCGAACAGTTCCAGATCGCAGGCTTGATGGGCGACGACACGATTCAGGTCGACTTGTTGCAGTCGACGATAACGGACTTGGCGGCGTTGCCGGGTTCGGATTGGGTGACGGTAATAAGCGGTGGTCCGGGCAATGACATCCTTGGCGGAACGCTGGGACGCGATCGCATTAACGGCGGCTCGGGCAGCGATCATATTTTCGGGTTTGCCGGCAGTGATCGCTTGTGGGGCGATTTCTTTGATGGAGATTCGTCGGACACGGATCGATTGTTTGCTGGCGCGGGCAACGACGACTTGATTGGTGGCACGGGCGGCAATGAGCTGTACGCTTGGACGTATCATCCGCTGTCGCCGGTCGCATTGAATGGGACTCAGGTGACTCAGTTCTTTGGAACGAATCGGCAGTTGATTATCGATCCGAACAAGTTGTTTGGTGTGCGAGCCGGGACGAAGCTGGAAGACACCGGTTTGAATCGCATGTTGGGCAGCGAGAATGCGACGCGAGCCGACAAGTTGTATGGCGGTACCGGACTCGATCTGCTGTACGGCAATGGTGGCGGTGGTCCGGGTGGCGATGAACTGTATACGCGTACAGGCGTGTTGTTTGAAAACAGCGATGGGAACGTTGCAGCGGATGATGGCTGGAAAGAGTACGCGAAGGAGCAGAGCAACGTTTGGTATTTGTCGGGTTCGGACAATGCAGATCAGATCAACGTCGACTTCGTGACCAATCCGTACAATCCGCTGTATGGTCGGCACTTGGTGACGTTTACGAACGCGGGCAGTTTCGATCCTCGTTTTAATGGATTCGATACATTCACTGCATTCGAGGACGATGAAGAGATTCATTCGAGCACGGATGGAGTCTACGACGCTGAGGACATTATTTTTGATCGCGAAACGGGTCTGCCGAGAACAGATCGCAGCGCGTTCGAGGTCTTTGCGAATTTCAATGTAACATCGACGGACATCGTTCAACGCGTGTTCGGACCGGAAGCGAAATTCGACGCGATCATTATCGATGCGTTGGGCGGATCGGATACGATCACCATCGGTGAAACTGTGCAGACAACTGTATGGGCTGATGGTGGTGCAGGCAACGATACGATGGTCATTCAACCGCAGCGTTCGTTCTTACCGGACCTGACGGACGGATTTGGTGATCGCAATGATACGCCGCAAACGGCCTTCAATTTGGGATCCATTTCGGGTTCGTTGCTGTTTGACGGTCTCACGCTGGACAGCAATCGTCCGGAGAGTCCCGACAACGATTACTACGCGTTCCGATTGTCTTCAGCTCCGGTGGTGGGCGATGTCATTCGAGTGACGCCGAGCAGCGGATTGCCAGCGCGTCTGAAGCTGCGCATTCTCGATTCGAATCGAACCACGGAGCTGGTTTCGGCGAGTTCGACGGGCAAGAACACGCAGTCGGTCGCGCTGAGTTTATCGTCGTTGGTTGCAAATCGAACTTACTATTTGCATGTTGCTCCCGGGACGAGTCCTGGTGGCGTCGTGGATGCAACACCAACAGAAGTTGAACTGCAGTTTGCATTGGCGAAGACACCTGACTCGGCTGAGCCGAACGATACGGTTGATGTCTCAACGCCGCTGGGCAATATCGACGAAGTTGGCAACGTGGTCGGCGCGACAATTGATCAAGCGTCGGATATCGATTGGTACAGTTTCAACTTGCGTGCGACGGGTGGCGCCACGGACCGCATCAACGTGTCTACTTTGGGCGGCGGTTTCCCAGTGCGGATCGCTTTGACGAACGATGAGGGAACAGTTATCAGCACGGTCGTGGCTTCCGTAGCTTCGGGAAGTGCGAATCTTAGTTTGAATGGAATCGCTGCGGGATCGTATCGTTTGCGAGTAACCAGCACTGGAGCGACGCAGTACCGGTTGACGGCTGTCGTGTCGCAGTTCCAACCTTCGGGCAACAATTCAGCAACCACAGCGTTCGAAATCCAGTCGCTTGCGAATCTTCGACCGCTCGAGCAGACGTTAGATGCGACGGAAGCTGAGCGCTGGTTCAGTTTCACTTTGTTGGAATCCGGAAAACCGGGGCAAGGGTTTATCGCGCGTCCGATGGAAGACGGCAGTGATCAGACTTCGTTGACACGCTTCGTGACGCTGACGTTGTTGGATGACTCGGGCAATGAATTGTCGCGATCGACTGGCAACGCAGCGGATCCGCTTTCGATACTTGATGTGAACGGTTTGGAGCCGGGCAATTATCGAGTGCGATTGACTGGGGCAGTGGGGGCGACGTTGCCGCTGAGTTTTGAGATCAGTTCAGCGGAGAATCGGTTGCCGAAGCGAGATGTCCGCATTTCGCCGCAAGTCACCAATAGTGCTTATCGTCGACCAGTAGTTGAACGTCGCGACGTGTTGATTGGAGGACCAGGCAACGACCGCCTGCAAGGTGGATCGGGTGAAGAATGGTTGTTCGGCGGCGACGGCAATGACGTGTTGACCGGTGGCCTCGACGGGCAAGCTTCGGATTTAATGTTTGGCGGCAACGGCGATGATATATTCCAAGTTTGGACCGACGGCTTAGCGACGAATCCGGTGACGGGCGTTCAGTTTGACGATGGATCGGCGGACCTGTTTGTTGGTGGAAGCGGTCAGGACCAAGTGCTGTACTTGGGAGGCGACTTGGTTCAGGGCGTTGTGGTCCGTGACTTTGTGGCGATTGGGTATGATCGATTCTTGGGTCGTCAACGCTTGACGGCTTTGCAATACGATTATGCGAACCAGCAGTTCGTTCAAGCTGGCGGTGTGTATGCGCAATAATACGCCTACTTCCAAACGCGATCGGTCGAAAGCACCGTTATCGATTTGGGCAGCGGCGATGACATCTTCCATGCAGACGCGGGTTACGTCTTGCAAGGTCAATCGTGGGGCGTTAATCGCGGCGACGTGCAAGCGGGAGCGGTTTCCTTCGCGAAGTTAGAAGTGCGTGGCGGCAACGGATCGGATATCATCTTGGGTGGTGTTGGCGACGACATTCTTCAAGGTGGCGCGCAAACTGACTTTATCGCTGGCGGAGACGGTGACGATAGAATTCTGGGTGGAACCGAGAACGATCAGTTGTTCGGTAAGACGTTAGTTGGCATCCCTGCCGTT
The DNA here is from genome assembly GCA_041742175.1 of Pirellulaceae bacterium. Lineage (GTDB taxonomy): Bacteria > Planctomycetota > Planctomycetia > Pirellulales > Pirellulaceae > Aureliella. Next base: position 7,638 of record JBGSJB010000821.1, on the reverse strand, counting down.
CTGTTAGCTGGCACACCGGACAGTGCAACGTTGCCGCCAGCGCCGACCGCTCCGCGACAGTTCGCTGCCGATGTGCTGGCGAATCCGATTGTTCTTGATTCATCGGCATTAGGAGCTGAATTAGGCGGGACGTATGCTGCGCCGGTTCTCGCCACGCAAGCTTTCGCGTTCGAGGGTACAGCAGCGGGCGAGAAGATCAGTCGTTTTGCTGATGTTGGTGACGTGAACGGCGATGGTATTTCAGATTTTATTGCCAGCGGTACGTTGAATAACTACTTGTTATTGGGGCCGATTGAGGCGAACAGTCTTAACCAGACTGAGATTGGTGAGTTTGCAGGAAGTCTGCTGTTCCCTGACGTAAGAGTTCGCTTCGTCGACGGTTCGTTCGTGGTTCAGATTGAGTCGACCGACGAGTTGAATTCGGCGATGAATGTGCATCGCATCTTGGGTCGCGCGGATGCGATTATTCCGGTGGCTGACTTCGGTGTTCCAGCGCAGATGCCGGGCGCAAACTTGTTGAACTTTGGAGTTGATTTGTCGGAGCGTGTGACTCGCAACGAAATGTTCTTCATACGTCGGCTGTCCAACTCTAACTATCAAATTACTGTTTTGGCGGGCAGCTCGAGTGTACCGCGAACCTTCGATGCCGCTTGGCGCGCCGCGAATCCGAGTAGGTTGCGAACATTCGAATTGCCAGCTTCGTTCGCGGGCAGTGTCGCAGACATCAGTATGACGACGCTGGATATGAACGGCGACCGTCGACCGGACTTGATGGTGAGTACGCGGTCCGCAAATACGCCCGGTAGCGTAGTGGCTTACGTCTTCTCTGGCAGCTCGATCGATTCTGGCTTCATCAGTCTATTGGCGACGATCGTGTCTGACGATAGCGATCGCGGAGTTCGTTTGGGGACATTATTACCCGGTGGAGGATACTCAGCGGGGCCGCGGAACAGTGCAATTGTTGCGACATCGCCGGGCGACGTGAACGGTGACGGTTTCGATGATCTGTTGTTTGGTGATGCGCACTACATCGACATTATCGACGGCAGTTCGTCGCAGGCATCTTACGGCCGCGCGTACTTGGTATTGGGTCGTGGTGGCTTCGGTTTAGGAACTTCATCGTTGGCCAACTCCAGCGTGATTTGGGAAGACTTTGCGTTGGGTGCTGGCGTCTATACGGTAGGCGATGTCAACTCCGACGGTTACGACGACTTTGCGATCAGTCGTGAGTTAGAAGGTGGGTCGATTCGCGGTAGTGCGTTCGTGCTGGCTGGCTCGCAATCGCTTTCACGCACTGCAGCGACGCAAGTTTATGTCGGTGCGATGGGCGATCCAACGCTGGCGGATCGACGCAACACGTTGATCGCTGAGTTCCGAAGGATCGTACCAGCCAACGAATTCGCTTTCGGTACGATGCAAGTCACTGCGGGTGACTTTGATGGCAACGGCAAGATCGATATTGCGCTCGGCTTGCCGGTTGGAATTCGATCAACAGATCCGAAAGTTCCAGGGACAGCGAACAGTGTCGATGCGAATCGCGCGTATGTATTTTATGATCGCGGCAGCGTAGCAGTGGATTCGACGATCCCGATTTCAGATCGACGGTTGGTGATGAGCAGTGCGAATGCGCACTTGCGTGGTCAGTTGCCGACGGACCAGTTTGGAACTCTATCCACGACGCCGATGACGGATTTGAATGCGGATGGATACAGCGACTTGGTGGTAGGCGCAGCGAATGTAAGTATCGCCAGTGGTCTAACGACTTCGTTCAGCGCTGCGGGCAAGATCTATGTTTACTACGGAGCAGGTAAGTCGGTAACTCCAACGACTCTGCCGATCGCTCGCTTGGCTAATCGCTCGATCGATGGACTTGGGGACTTCGTAGTTGAACAGTCGAACGGTCAGATGTTCCGCTACGCACATGAATTGGATCCGAGCGGAATTGGCGTGCCGAATGAAGATTGGTATTCGTTCAAGACGCTGGGTGATGGTCGCATTTCCGATCAAATTCGCGTGTCGACGGTGAAGGGTGATGTTGAAGCGATTTCACGCCCTGAATTCACTCGCATTTATTCAACCAGTGCGGTCGATGCGCAGCGCGGAGTGGTTGATCTTGATACCGGCTTGGCTCAGCCCGAGATCTTCGTGACCAGTGGAAGTTTCGAGAAAGTCGCTGAGAGCTATCAGCTGCAAGGCGATGCCTTCTTGCGGTTGGATGGAACGAGTGCGAAGAAGTTCCGTTCGGTTGTCGAGTTGGATTTGAGTCGCTTCCAAAGTTATGTGAACGCGCCGAATGATGTTCTGTTGGCGACATTGACGCTGCCGTATGAATACAGTTCGTCAAACAATTTACAGGGAACAGTGACGGCTAAAGTACTGGACGACGAATCGAACGGAGTTATCAGTCTGTCGGACGCGGAGTGGAGTGATTTGCGATTCCGTCAGAGCAACGGAGCGGTAGCTGTTGTAACGCCGGTACCGGATGCCGTGAACGCTCGTCGCGGAAAGATCACTTTCAATTTGTTGACGCAAGTTCGCGAAGCGCTGGCGGCTGGCAAGACACGGTTGAGCATCGGGCTAGAAGGTTCCGATTCGCTGACAGAGACACTGGTGATTCCGAAACTTGGATTGGGATCGACTAGCAAATTCGACTTTAGGACCGCGCGACGCGATGGTGTGGTCGCGGATGTATTGGACGTGCAAGGTAGGCTGTTAGCTGAAGAGCAGACGATTGTCGACTTGCGAAACTTCCCGGCTGGCGAGTATCTGATTCGAGTGTACGACCCGTTTGCGACCGTTGGCAATCGGCTTTACAGTCCAGCTTACTCGCGTTCGCAACCGCTGCAGTACGTGTTAGAGATTGAAGCTCCGAAGTTGGGTGATGCTGATGCACCGTCGGATCGCGACGCAATTTACGGTGGCGATGGCGATGATTTTATAAGCGGCAACAATTACTTGGATCGATTATTTGGTGAGCGCGGCAACGATACGTTCGTTGGTGAGATTCTCGAAGTGCGTGACCTTCGCGGTTACACAACATCGAGTCCAGAAGTGGATCCCACGCCGCCTGCGGTCAGTGAAGTTTCGAATTTGGTTGCGCGGCCTGAAGACTTTGTTGTTGAGTTCAACGACGATCGTTTGGCAGCGCGCGTCGGATTGCAATTGGGGCTGACGACTCTGAACGTCGATCAGCAACTGCATTTGGTCAGGCCGCTGAAGGCGAGCGATTTGACGCGATTGGTCGAGCTGGATGCGTCGAACATGGGGCTGACCGATTTCTGGCTGGGTAGCACATGGACCTTTGCGACGGAAGGTTTGCAGTATGCGGTCAATCTTCAGTTCTTGAATCTGTCGCGAAATGCGATATCGAGCATGTCGCTGTTTGAGCGCGGTGTGCACTTCGGTCGTGAAGCTCAAGGTGAACTCGGTCTGCGCAGTTTGGCTTATCTTGATCTGGACTTTAATCCTTTGATCGTGAGTCCAAGTCAGGGTAATCCGCCGACGGCGCTTGCACCGTTAGCGCCGCTCGCAGGGCTGGAGAATTTGGTCTACGTGAGCGCCGATCGATTGACGGGCGCAGCCACTTATGACTTGGCTGCATTTGAGGGCAAGCAGAAGTTGAAGTGGTTGAGCGTAGTTGGCAACAACATCTCGGATACTTACCTGCCGCTTGGGCCAAACTTACCGAGTTATGCTGTCGATGGTCTCGCACCGCTGAGTGACTTGGATTCGCTTCAGTACTTGAATGTGTCTTACAACCGGCTGCGCGACGTTCGGCCTCTGGCGACTTTGGATGCATTGAAGTGGTTGGAACTGCGCGGCAATCAGGTCGCGAGCATCGATGCGTTGGGTGGTCAGACGATCGTCGACAACTTCGATGAAGGCTATAGCGAGGTTGGTAGCAACTATGTGGGCGGTGTGCACCCCGGAGCGTTTGATGGCGACTATCGTATGCCGCATACGGATGCGAGTGCGCGGACGTATTATGAGTTCTATAACTTGACGCCGGGAACTTATGATCTGTCGGCAACGTGGCCTGAGAACGATTTTCTGTCGGGGCGAGTCACTTATTATGTTGACAATGGTCCGACCGTTGTGAACACACCGAGTCCGTTTATCGCTCGAACTCCGACAGAGCCCGCTGCACCGACACTGACGAGTCGCAGTACGACGATTGATACGTCGAGTTTGACGGTCACCGGAGATGATAGCAGTGCGGCCACTTTCTTTGGTCAGCCGTACATTATCGAAGCAGATGGTCAGATGATGCGGATCTTTGTTGCGGGCGATCTCGAGTTGCCGCCCGGCACGATCACACTGACCGGATTCCGCGCGTTTTCGTTGACTGTTGGAAACAACTTGTATTTGTCTCCGGGTACGATCGTCGACGCCTCGGCGCGCGACAACACAACTTCATCGCTCGGTGGTAGTTTCGCTGGCCCTGGTGGAAGTGGTGGCGGTTCGGGTGGAAGTGGAGGATTCGGGAATACGAGCAACTTCAACTCGAATGGTGGAATTGCAGGTAATGGCGGATCCAACACTGCGAGTACTTGTGATGCACTTGGTACTAGCGGAGCGGGCGGAACGGGAGCGTCGAGTAGCGGCGGAGCAACGGGTCGCAGTGGAGGCATTGGTTCGAGCGGTTTCACACCTTCCACGGCATTTAACAATCCGCAGAACACTTCGGTACCAGGCGGATCGGCAGCAAGTAGCGGTGGTGGTGGTGGAGGCGGAGGCACGAACGTATCAGGCGGGATTGGCGGAACAGGTCGCCCAGTTCAGAACACTTCCGCAAAAGCAGCCGCCGGGGACAACGGAGACCCAGGCAAGACACCATCCTCAGGCGGTGGTACTGGTAACCCAGGAAACACCGGAAATGCAGGAAGTGGTGGCATCAACTTTGTCTCAGGTCCAGCAATTTCCGGTGGTCTTGGTGGCGCAGGTGGCGGTGGCGGCAGTGCTGGTGGTAGCGGGGGACAAGGAGGCGGAGGCAGCGGTGGCGGTGGCGGCGGTCAGGGTGCTCACAACCGATTTGTGATCAACGGTTTCTGCGCGGTAGGGGCGCGTGGTTCGGGGCAACCAGCAACGTCAGGATTTACAGTTGGCGGAGTTGGAGGATCCGGTGGGTACGGCGGATATGGTGGCACCGGTGCATCAGGCGCAAGAGGTGGCGCTGGCGGTGGCGCATTTGAATTTCTTGTTGGCGGAAGTGTCAAATTGGTACAGTCGACTTTACGTGCGATTGGAGGACGGAGCGAGAATCAGCAATCGGGAAGTACATCGGGAAGGGACGGTTTCTTCGGTAGTGGCGGGTCCGGAAATGGAACGATCTGGACAACGAGTAGCCATGGCGGCAACGGTGGCTCAGTCGGAACCGGCGGGACAGGTGCACGTGGTGGGACGGGTGGCCAAGGTGGCACGAGCGGAGCGGGGGGCGGTGGAGCTGGTGGGACGGTCAAGGTCTTCGGGTCGACCGTGGCTGCCGAGTCAGCTTCAGTTGCGACGAATGGCGGACCGAGCATGGGCAGTGGTAACGCGGGTGGAAACGGCCGCTTGCTGCTCGGCACGAATTTGGCTGGCGTAACAGGATTGAGTACGAGCGGTGCGCGAACTGAAACGTTCGCAGGAGTCCGCAGTGCGAATGCGTTTCTGCGCAATAGTGAACTGACGCCGAACATCGTCAACTTGGTTGGTGGCGCGGAAGCGTTCGGTTTGCTAGGCGACTACGACGAAGCGACCGATGCTTACGAACCGCTGGATGCGCGCGAAGTCTTGTCAGCCGATGTACTGGAAAACCTTGCGCCGGATGGAGCTATGGCGGCGCTTGTGCGAGTTGATCTTGGGCCTGCGGGATACAGCGGAGATTATGTCGGATATGACATGTTGCTGCTGGTGAATTTGAGCGGCACTGCGCTCGAGAACCCACGGCTGGGAGTCGACGGAGTGTTGCAACCAGTTTTGCAAGGCGGTTGGGCGCGCGATCCGTTGTACGGCGGCGCTGGCGATGTGGCGCTCACCAGTTTGGGTGCGTACCAGATCTACGCAACGTTGGTTCCGAGTTCTCGAACTGAGTTTGCGTTCGGGGCTTCGCGGGCTGATGTAAACAACGGCCTTATCCAAGTCGAGAAGGTCAAGCTGAGCAATGGACAGGCGAGTTACTTGCTGCCAGACGTCCTTGCCAACTCGGTAACGCTTTCGCAGAAGTTTGCACCGAACAGCGAAGTGTTGGGTGGTGTGCAGTGGCAATCGCTGCGCAGTGTGACCGTGCCGGAAGGGTCGGATGGTTACTTGCGAGTTGAAGTGCAATCGAACGCAGCTTACGTTGCGGATGCGGTGCGTTTGTCAAAGGCTGCTTTGCCGAATTTGAGTGTCGTTGATCTGCGGGACAATCCGCTGAACAATCGCGCGTTCGATACGATGCTTCCAGCACTTGAGTCGCCGCGACTGTTCGCTCAGCCGAATGGCGATGAGCTCCGGGCGATAGTTGACGATTCGGCAACGCGTCAACTGATTGAAGGCATTGCGGTCACGCCGAACAGTGCACCAACCCTAGCGACGCCGGTCGGTGCGCAGAGCGCAGCGGTGAACAGTTTGATTTCGATCCCACTGGCCAGTATTGCAACGGATAGTCAACCGCTTCGGTTCACAGCGTTGAGTGATGTTCCTCAGATTTCGGCATCGATTTCTGGAACGAATTTGTTGGTATCGGCCCCCGGTGGATTTGTGGGCAGAGGTATGGTCACTTTGTTTGTTAGTGATGCGCCAGCGTCTGCCAACTCATTGGACGGTCGTACTCAAACGCTTCGCATCCCGGTTAGTTTTGGATTGACGAACTTAGGAGGAACGGTATTCAACGACGTCAATCGCGATGATATTCGCGATGCGACGGAGCAGGGCATCGAAGGCTTGACTGTGTTTATCGATGCGAACGCGAACGGATTATTTAACGCGAATGAAACGCGAACGATCACCGACGTCAACGGCAACTATGAATTTATCGGGCTGCCTGCCGACGGAGCTTATCTGATTGGACTAGCAACGCCAACCAGCAATCTGCCCACGGTCGAGACCAGCCGTTCGATCTGGACAACGACAAGTGACGCAAACTGGCTTTCCGATCCAGTTTGGACCGTCACTTTCGGTGCCAACGTGTACTTCGCCACGCGAGGTAGCGATGGAAGCGGTAATGAGTTGTGGAAGTTCGATGGCCAGACTTACACGCGCGTCGCTGATCTCAATCCGAACGGTGATGGCGTGTATGACCAAGGCACTGGAATTGTGTTCAACGGCCAACTTTACTTTGCTGGCAACAATGGTGACGGCAGCGGATGGGAACTCTATCGGACGGATGGCACTGCAGTTGAGCGCGTCGGTGACTTCAATACGGTTGGTGATTTCTTACCTCAGAATTTGACCGTTCTAAATGACACTCTTTACATGAGCGGTGATTCCAATGACGGTTTTGGAATTGAGTGGTATCGTCTGGATGGTAGTAGCGTCACACGTGTAAGTGACATGGGTAGCGCGTTTCCAGAGCGTTTCTACCAGACTGTTGTTGCGAACAACAGAATCTACTTCGCAGCCAATAATTTCTTCAACTACAATTAGACCAGCTTCGATGGACTGACTGTTACAGCG
>JBGSJB010000820.1:0-3434 GCA_041742175.1 Pirellulaceae bacterium | reverse complement strand
TGGGCTTTGTCGAGCCGCATGTTATCGCCGTTGCGAGACTTGGAGCTACCGCGAAAGTCGGTCGATTTGAATGTTTGACGCGGGATCACTTTACAAACGGTCGGCACCGCTTTGTCGACGATTTCTTTGGCGGCAGTCAGGTACTTTTCCAAAATCATCAACGACAGACTTTGCGCGTCGCCGATGTTGTCAAACCCGTAACCGCTGTCGTCCGGTGGGAACATCACGTCAGCGTTGTAGTCGATACCCATCAAATCTCGAATCGAGTTTGCGTACTCGCGGCGACTGAGTCGGCGGACGGTCGGCCTACCGGGGTCGGGTTGCTGGGGATCGATCGCCATCGCGGAGTACTTCAGCCACTCGAGCAATTTCGCTGCTTCTTCGCCAGCCAAACCGTAACCCGAGTCCGGCGGCGGCATCGTTCCGGCTCGAACATTGTTTAGCACTTTCCACCAACGGCTACGCGACTCTGGTGTATCAGGTTGTTCAAGGAGTGCGTCGAGTTGCAGGCTGCCTTCGGATTCGCCATTTCCGTGACAATCGAAACAGTTATTCTTCAGCAGCGATACAACTGTGTCACGTTGGTCTGCGTTGTCGGAAGCTGCAGATTGAGAAGCGGCCGACTGAGCTTGAACAAGTTCAGCACCACTACTTGCAACTATCAAGAGGAAAGCCCAGCACGCTGGAGCGAGTTGGGTGCAGTTTCGCGATCGGTTCCGCGACAGGAGGGCTAGGTTGTAGAACATTATCGGCGTCTTGGAGAACGAGCTTAAAACGGGTGGGCGATCAATCGGCAGGATCGCGTCATTATACCCGGCTTACGGGCCGATGTCGCTGCATTTGTTTGTCGTATCGGTCTATCGCGAGAGGAGCCTGAATTCTGCCGCATGGTCCACAATGAAAGTGGGAAATCTAGCCCGCAAGTTTAGCAGGCTATTTTCCAAGCAAACAGACGCACATGGCTTGCAGGATTTTGCCCAAGCCGACTTCGCCGCTCTTTTCGCCAGTTTTACCTTTCAAGCTGATCTGCGAGGGTTCAATATTGAGAATCGCGGCAATGCGATTGCAGATGGCGGTTCGGTGGGGTAGCAACTTGGGACGCTCGGCTAGGACGACGCAGTCGAGATTGACGATGCGCCAGCCGGCTTGTTCGACTTTGGAAAATGCTTTCGAGAGCATATCGGCTGAGTCACGACCTTTGTTGATCATGTCGGTGTCGGGGAAAAGTTCACCGATGTCACCAAGGTTCGCAGCGCCGAGCACCGCATCTGTTATCGCATGCAGTAAAACGTCGGCATCACTATGTCCGACCAGATGAGAATCAAATTCGATGTCAATTCCGCCCAGGCGCAACGGTCCTCCCTGTTCCAGCCGATGGGTGTCGTGACCGAGTCCAATGCGAATGCTGTCCATATCATTGTCGGAGGTTGAGAGAGTAAATAGCGGTTTGTATTCAAGTCGATTTGCAAAACGATTATGATTAATTCACACCGTTGTTCCCAGTCCTTCAAAATGTGAATCGCGACAATCGCGGACTCTGATATCCGGCAAAACGAAGGGTGGCTTGCATTGACGAAAGTGGTTTTTGAAGAAGGCAGTATTCGACCTGGAGACTCGTCGGAGGCGTTTGTGCCGATGCAGACGGCGGATCTAGTCGACTTTCTAGCGCAGCATCCGTCGCTGAAGCGGGAAGACCAAGTTCAGTTTCGTCAGTTGGCCTCGCTGATCCTTTCGCTGCTTCATCATCTCTATCGTCAGCGTCATGAACGCTTGACTTATGCTTACGCGCCGCTCGATCCAGATCGCGATACTTTGTTGCCGCGCGTTCCAACCCCTCGCTACCGCGATTCATTGGTTGACGAAGTGTTCTCTAAGGTTGATGACGCACTGAACCGTGCGAACTATCGCCGGTTGAGTTCGGAGGACATACAGCAAGCCTTGGCAGCGGCCAGTCAGTGGGGAGTGCGCATGCGTGTCAACTTTGATTTGTTGCAACGCATGGAGATCTATTCGCGTGGCTATGTCATCGGTCGAAGTTCACGACGGAACTGGCGAAAGTTCTTTCAGTACGAAACGTTTGATGTACCGCTATACCAGCGGCTGGTCGTGGTGTTTCGAACGTTGGACGGTCACAAGTCTTCAGAACGTTACGATTCTCGCAAAGTCTACTTGCGAATGTTCAAGAACGTACCCCAACAAGATGTCGATATGATGTTGCCGGCCAGCGGCATTCAGATGACTTGGCTGGATCATTCACGCATCGTTTTGCCTTCGATGTATACATTCGCAATGACGCTGTGGCGAATCCTGAGGAACGTGCTGCTGCTGACTCTGGTTGGACTATTCAAGACAGTAGCGATGGTTGTCGTTGTGCTGTTCGCGATCGGCTTTGGTTTGAAATCCATGTTTACCTATTCTGCGAACACGCGACGTCGCTACCAGTTGAACATGGCGCAAAGTCTGTACTACCAGAATCTCGACAACAATGGCGGAGTCATCTTTCGGTTACTCGAAGATGGCGAGCAGCAGGAAGCCTGCGAAGCGGTGTTAGCCTACTTTGTAACTGCAGTTGTTTTCGCTAATCGAACTGAAATCTCGTTTGGTGAGATACGCAAAGAGTGCGAAGCGATCTTACTTGAGGCGACGGGCGTTTCCATCGCGTTCGATATCGACGACGCTTCGCGCGACTTAGTCCACTTAGGAATTCTGAGGATGAATCAGAATCACGGAAGCGCACTTTGTTTGCACGACGCATTGACGCAACTGGATGTAACTTGGGACAGTTGGTTTAGCGCGTGAGGCTTGCGAAGTCTGAAACTCAACCCCGAGGAATCCGAAAGTGCGGAATTTTGAGCTGGCGAACTGCTCAGCCATTACCGAGCAGTTTCACTTGCACCACATTACGTTCCGAGGCATCGTGTTTTGAGATTATCGACCGCGCTGCATCGCTTCGGCGCGAGCCTTTTTGTTCGCGGCAGTTTCATTAGCCAGCTTGTTTTCGGAACCGGCTGGGAAGTACTGCACGTCGTCGTGCAAGTAAGAAGGACTTGGCAATGTTTGGCCAGCCACCGTAGCTTGGCAACCGACTGACGGTGCAAGACCTCCCGCGAGAATCACTCCCAGGAACGCAAGGTGCCAAGCCCCCGAACGCTTGTTTTCAGTCATCGATAAATTTCCTCGAAATCAATGCGACGGTCGTTTTGGAACGCACTTTAAGTGCGAGACGCAGTAACGCAACGGGATGCAACTCGCTGCAACTGGTTTAGCCGCACACAGCGCGGAAAGATGTCCGAGGAACTGCTCGGCCATTACCGAGCAGCTTCACTTGCAGCACTGCATTCCGAAGTGTGGTGTTTTGAGATTATCGACCGCGCTGCATCGCTTCGGCGCGAGCTTTCTTGTTAGCAGCAGTCTCATTCGCCAGCTTGTTTTCG
>JBGSJB010000819.1:0-5327 GCA_041742175.1 Pirellulaceae bacterium | reverse complement strand
GAATCGTACATGTTTTCGGTTCCACAGAACTCTCTTTCATCACCGCTATGCCACCGTCAGACTCGTCGATTGGCGTAATCGCTCTACCAAACTTTATGAGCGAATCGTCTGCAATGAACGTCTGCACAGGCGTCTCGGGATCATGCGTTTCCAAGTAAATACGTCGTTCCACCTCCACAACATAGCGCGGACGCACCGCAATTACGATCGCGTCGCTAAGCGCCGTTAAAAATCTAGTGTGAAAGTCCTCCCAATTCTGACTTTCGATAAATGGATCCATTCCTGGAAAGGGTGAAGGCATGATCATTTCCGCTGCCAAGGTACCGATTGCGATAGAACCAATTATACACGCTGCTCATAGCGTTCTAATTGGCGACTTGGTGGCGGCGTAAACGCTTCCGCTCAACAAGAGCAACTCACCAACCCACCGCACCGGAAACCCCGCAAAATGGGCCGCGAACCGACGCACAAAATCATCGGAAACGCAACCCACTTTTCCGCTTTTTTCCATGCAAAAAAACCGCTCTAAAAAGCCGCGCAAAACACCACAGGTGCTGACTTTTGCGGCTAACCATCGCTTTCTGCCCCCCTCCCGGCGAGGGGATGAAAGTTAACAGAAATCCGTTTGCACATGGGGCAGAAACCATGCAGACTTGAGGCGTAGGCATGGACGGCCGCGGCTGTTTTTCCACTGTGGTAACCAGCCGATGCACATAAGTTTGCATCCAGCGGTTTTCTATGGTGATAAAATGACTGACGTCGATCGCGCCTATAACCATGTACGAAAAGAGCTCGCCGAAGTAGGTTTGCTGGCTGAAGGCAAGTACTTAGATCAAATCGAGCTTTGGATCTCCGATCGCCCCAGCCAAGGCGAATCTGCGTACATCTTCGAAGCTCCTGGCCCTTGGGTCACCCAAGGCTACAAACCAGGCGTGATCTATCTGCCAAGCGATACTCCCAACGTTCCAAATCTGCCTGGCCTGACTCTGATCGACGTGATTCGGCATGAGTTCGCACACGCCTGGTATTACATCGATCCGAAATTCTTCCGCGAAGACTGGTTCGTTCGCGCGTTCGGAGCCCCGTATCAGAACTGCAATCCGCGTGCGCTGGAAGCCTGGAAGCGGCAGTTGCAAAACAACTTCGATCTCCAACTTCGTTTGGCTCGCTGCCGTTCTGAAGAGACTCGCAAGAAACTTTACCGCAAACTGCTCTATAAGAACTTCGTCTCCGGTTACGCATCCAACTGCGCATGCGAAGATTTCGCCGAGACATTTATGTTTTTCCTCAGGTACAGAAACTCGCTCGACCGCTTCGCCGAAAGCAGACCTGTGGTCTACCAAAAATTGCGATCCGTCGAGCGCGCCGTCAACAAGACCGCTCGCCGGCTTCGATCCAACCGGGGGACTACTTGGCGAGTCCTCTCAGCCTAACCCCGCGTCATTTTTGGCTAACGTTCCTTTCGGTCAACTAAGGCCAAAGACTCCGAAGCGAAATGCCAACCGCACGCAACTTCGGAATGACAAGCTCATCAATGTCTTCGCGATCTTGGCTAGTCAGAACGTAATCTGTTCGGCTAGCCAATACGATCAACACTCCGATGGCTACGGCCGAAGCCAGGGGGCCGAACAGCAGAATAGCTGGAAAAGTTGCCAGGATGAGCGTTCTTGCACCCACGGCGCATCCCAACCATCTCATACTGCGAAACGTCAGTGCCATCACCACAACGTTGGCGATCAGTGTCGCAACGACCGCTCCCCACAGGCCGAAAGGCTGGATTAGCGCCCAATTGAGTCCCACGTTGATCGCCAGGCCGACCGCCAGAATCAGACAAAACTGCTTCGCCCGCTCCGCACACACCAGGTAAGACGAAGCGATCAAGTAAGTACTCTGCCAGATGCACTGTATGAACGACAGCCCCAAAATCGACTGGGCAACGGCGTAGCGACCCTCGAAAAAGTGCTCAAACACAATCGGGGACACGAGCAATGCCGACACACCTAATCCTGTAAACACAACACTTGTCACGGAAATCACCTGAATCATCCGCCGTCGAATGTTCTCATGATTGCCCGCCTCCCAATCAGCACTCAAATAAGGCAACACTAACCCGCTCAGCATCAACGCCAAACTAGTCACCAAGTTGGGCATGATGCGCCCGCAGTAATATTGCCCCACTAAAGCCTGCCCAATTTCGACTCCGCCCCGCGAGAAGTGCAGCAGCATGTAGCGGTCGCAAAGATCGAACGTGTTCGTCAGCAGATTGGTCGTCCACAGCGCTGCCGCAAACGGCAAAATGCGAGGCCACAGCTCGCGATGAGTCATCGGCCCACTTTGAACCAATTCAGCGCGACAACTCGACCAAACGCTCCAAACACCAATTGACATCCCCACCATGCATGCCGTCGCGTACGACGACAATAACACAGCCCAATCCGCCCCGATGCTCAGCCAGAAAATACTGAGCACCGCAAAAGTCACACCGTTTGCAAACTGCATCCATGAAATCGCTCGCACCTGCCGCAGGGACAACGTTACATCGTAGACAAAGTTGTAACTGACTTGGGCCAACAGCGCGACCACAGTCCACCCCACAACTCGCATTGACGCTGAATCGCGATAGACCAGCCAAGCGAACGGCTCCGGACAAGCCGCCATCGAGATCGCCAACACCGTTGTGCTCAGACCAATCATCACCCCAGTCCGAGTCAGATAGATGCGCAAGCAACCGCGCTGACGATAGTACTCAACGAATTTGCCAAACGAACCCGGTAGGCCAAGCACGACCAACGGTGCCGCGAACATGAAGAAACTGTTCGCAAGCGCCCAATGACCAAGCTCGCTGTCGGACAGAAACTGGCAGAAACCAAAGTTTCGCAGCAACCCGACGACCCGCTGCCCCAGGTTAATGAACAGCATCACCATCACGCCATGCGCGAACGAATCGCCGATCACGTTCGCGGTCGACGAGGCTGTCTGCTGTGCGGGAACAGTAGCGAAGGACATCGCGATGGGAGATCCAGCAATCCAAAGGGGGAGTAGCGAGTGGGCTGACGCTAAAAGCTACTTCGCCACTGTGCGGCGTCCAACGAAAGACTCCCCGAGTTGGCAAAATACCAGTAAGCCCTAACCCCTTCCATCGCACCCTAGTCGTCAAAACTGGCAATATCGCTGCTAACTAAACATGGAAACTCGACTCGCTGACGAAACTCCGCAAGCTAGATTTGGTTTAAAACCCGACCACCTTTCATCCCAATCGATGTGACTGTCCTCGATTCTTGAAACGGCGACAATACTCACGTCCAGGCCAATTGGGTGAACATCTACGATTCGAAACCGCCGGAGAGCCTCTACATGCGTCGGCACATTCAACAGCTTGCTGCGATCGGTCTTGCCGGTTGCTTGGCATTCGTTTCGTCAGCTCAAATTTCGTCGGCTCAAGATCGTTTAAGCCGCGATCAGCAGCGTTTCTTCGAAGCCAAAATTCGCCCCGTGCTCGTTGAACATTGCTACGAATGCCACTCCGCCAAGAGTGAGGAGATAGGCGGCAAACTGCTGCTCGATACTCGCGAAGGCATCCGCGCTGGCGGCGAATCTGGCCCCGCCGTTGTGCCCGGCAAACCTGGCAGCAGCCTGCTACTGATCGCAATGCGTCATTCCGATTCCAAGCTGATCATGCCGCCCAAAGACTACGGCGACAAACGACCAGCCGCGGTCATCGCCGATTTTGAGAACTGGATCAAAGCCGGCGCGCCCGATCCGCGCGCAGGCGGTTCGAAAAGCAAATCCCAAGTTGGCTCAGAGGAATCTCGCTCGTGGTGGGCTTGGCAACCTCTCAAACCAACTCCCGTTCCCACCGTCAACGATCCTCACAACTGGGCGAAGAACGATGTCGATCGCTACATTTTGGCCGGCCTCGCTGAAGCAAGCATCACGCCTTCACCCGACGCTGACCGAATAACCCTCGTCCGGCGGATCGCGTTCGATCTGACCGGACTCCCGCCTTCTCAATCAGACATCGATAAGTTCGCCCGCGCCCAAGCCCCCGCCCCAATTGAAGAACTTGTCGACCAATATTTAAGCAGCGATCAATACGGCGAACGCATGGGTCGCCGCTGGCTAGACGTCGCGCGCTACGCTGAATCGACTGGTAAAGATGTTAACGTCACTTACCCACACGCCTGGCGCTATCGCGATTACGTGATCGATGCCTTCAACGAAGACCTGCCCTACGATCGCTTCGTCAAAGAGCAGATCGCAGGTGACTTAATCAAGACCGGCGACAAACAAGCCGCAGCCCGACAAACGATCGCAACCGGCTTCCTAGCGATCGGTACTAAGAGCCTCAGCGAACAGAATCCCCGTCAGTTCGCAGTCGATCTAGCCGACGAACAAATTGACACCGTCTCTCAAGCGTTCCTCGGCGTTACGATCGCCTGCGCCCGCTGCCATGATCACAAGTTCGATCCGATTTCGCAGCGCGACTACACCGCTATGGCCGGCATCTTTCTTTCCACCAAAACGCACTTTGGAACTGTCGGCGCGGTCGCCGGCCGCAACCGCTCCACCACCATCGAACTGCCCAACGAATTCAACAACCCGCAAGCGACTCGTTCACTGACTAAACAACAGTATGAACAGTTGACATCACGCGTCGAAGAACTCGAAACACAACGACGCGAATACTTCGCCGAACGCCTCGCCGAACGTCGCGAAGGCAAAGAAAGTGCACCACCGCCAAACTTTGTTATCGTCCAAACCCAACTCGCACAACTCGAAACAACACTCGCTGGACTTACTGAAACCGGCGCGAACAAAGCACTTGCTATGGGCGTTTCCGATAAACCCGCAGCCACAGCGCCAAGTCGCCTTCAGCAACGCTTCGCTCGCGCCATGCAACCCCGTCGCGGCGGTCCAGCGGAAGCGATGAGCATCATCGACAGCCCGCAACTAATTCGCGGCGAGATCGACAAACCAGGCGAAGTCGTACCGCGCGGCCTGCCGGTTTTTCTCACCGGTAACAAACAAGCCAAAATCGATCCGAACCAAAGCGGTCGACTCCAACTCGCAAACTGGATCACCGCTGAACACAATCCGCTGACCGCGCGCGTCATGGTCAACCGAGTTTGGTCCTGGCTGTTCGGACAAGGCCTCGTTAAGTCTGTCGACAACTTCGGAACCACCGGCGACCTGCCCAGCAATCAAGCTCTGCTCGATCATCTCGCCAAGCAGTTCATGGATCAGCAGTGGTCCGTCAAAAGACTAGTCCGCGAAATCGTTCTATCCCACACCTACGCTCAGTCCAGCGACCATAACGAAGTTGCGTT
>JBGSJB010000818.1:0-7985 GCA_041742175.1 Pirellulaceae bacterium | reverse complement strand
AAGCTGTTAGCCGAAACCGAATGCAATCCCCGATCGTTGATGTCGAAGTTGATAATTCGATCATCCGCAAAGCTGCCGCGATGTTTGGCAACGTAGAGACCGCGGGACATTTTACCTGCGTTGAGCGTCCGCCCCATCAAGATGACCGTGTTAGCGCCCGCGGCAAGATCACCAGCGGCTAACGGTTGCGTCATCAACTGTTCCAGCATGGACTGCTTTGTGGTGACAAGGACTACTGCGGATGCGATCTGATGGTCGTAGGCGGACTGCATAACTTGCGGTTCGAGTTGTCGAAAATTCTGCCGAAAAACTTCGCGCGCCAACCAATCATGCTCGATGCGCAGCATGCGATGATAAACAGATTCGAGCAGATCGAGTTGCAACGAATCCTCAGGTGCGTCTTGCGGTTCAATCCCGTCCACAATGAACCGTCGCGTACCATGAATAAGGTGGCCGTAGATGAAACGGGAAAGCAAGGGCCAACGTCGATTCAGTTCCGATTGCCAGGCATGCCACTGATCGACATCCAATTGGCTGCGCAAAACACGCTTGCCGCTGTATCCGAGAAACGGAAGAATTTCGGCTGGACGCTCTTGTTGGAAAGGATCTTGAATCGCTTCGGAGCCTGGGTCAAGCGTGCTGAGCTGTTGGTCAAACAACTGCGAAGTGTAGCCTGCGTGGTTCTGCGAGTCACCGCGACTGGAAAGATCAAGGATGGCGGCAGGTTGTCCTTCGGCGGCACGACCCGCTTCACTGAAGTGCATCCCCAGTTGCGTTTTTCCGACGCCCGTCGCTCCAATAACCATCGTTAGACTGCCCGGCAGTAAGCCGCCACCCAGCGCTTCGTCGAGCCACGAGAGACCAGTAGAAAATCGCATAAAAGTTTGTTTGTAGTATCAAGAACGATTAGTTGAATTGCGGTTCAGTTGAGCAAAATTGCAGACAGCTCTACAGCTTGCCTACTAAGCATGAGGTACTGCGAAACGCATCTTAAAGACTCGAATCGGATCCGGGGCGCTTTCCTCTCCGCTGGCTTCGGCTATTCTATTGTGTAACGATAGCTTTGGTTACCACAGACATTTTATTGGACTGCGAATCCATGCTGCGACTTCAAGGAATTATTCCACCCGTTGCGACGCCGCTTGCCGCTCAAGACGAGTTGGATATTGACGGTGTCGATCGCCTGATCGAGCATCTCGTGCAAGGCGGCGTTCACGGGCTGTTCATATTGGGTTCGTGTGGGGAAGGCCCCAGCCTCAGTTACCGGTTGCGTCGTGAGATGATCGCCAGAGTGTGCGAACGCACGAACGGACGAGCTCCCGTTCTCGTTGGAATCACAGATTCTTCCTTCACAGAGTCAATCGCGTTGGCGGAGTTTGCTGAAGATGCCGGTGCTACTGCTGTTGTTGCTTCTGCTCCGTATTATTTCGCCCCATCGCAAACCGAGTTGAGCGGCTATGTACAGAGATTGCACGAGGAAGTGCCGCTTCCGCTAGTGCTGTACAACATGCCAGGGCTTACCAAGGTCACGTTCGAGTTAGCAACTCTCACAGAGTTGATTGAGTTGCCGAAGTTGATGGCCATTAAGGATAGTAGCGGCGATCTCGATTATTACGCCTCTGTGGCGCAGTTACTCAGTGAGCAGCGACCCGACATGAGTTTGCTGATCGGTCCCGAGCACTTGCTAGCCGCATCAATGCAGAGTGGCGGAGCGGGCGGTGTTCATGGTGGAGCGAATCTGTTTCCGCAGCTGTTTGTACAGTGGTACGAAGCGCTTCGCGACGGCGAGTTCGAAAACGCCTTGCAATTGGAGTCGGTTGTTGGCGAATTGCAAGCGATCTATCAAGTTGGTAGCGGTCATTCGGCAGTTCCCAAAGCGCTGAAAGCGGGCCTAAAGCACTTGGGAATCTGCAACGATCTGCCAGCACTTCCTTTTGAGCGTTTCAATGCAAATCATCGAGCTCGAATTGCGGACGTTTTGGATTCCGTCATCGAACACATTCCAACGGCGTTGCGAAGCGCCGACTAACCGCTTGGCAACGCTTACTGCTTGCACGGCACCATCGCTGGCACGGCAAGTCAGAAAGCGGTGGCGGTCAACCAGAAATGTCACTGTCCTGCCAATTCAAAAGTCAGTTCATTTGTAAGCTGGAAGCAAAGGATCGAGCACAGCTTGTTTGTCTTCGGGGCGTCCGTTTGCTAACGATTCCCCTTCGCTGCCTTCCATCACGATCAAGCAAGCTTTCGTCTTGTCTTCGTCCGAGATTAGCTTCAACGAGTGGTACAAGCTGACTTCGAACAGTTTGTCGATCTTGCTGAACGAAGGGCTCGAAAGCAACTGGATCAACCTGGCGGTCGCGTGCTCCGGTTTCATGGCAGGCAATTCGGTCAGCTTGACTTTTTCGTCAAACTGAAAGAAGAACTTCTCCATTGCCTTACCCACCTCATCTTCGCCGTTCGGGCTCGCAAGTGCGCGCTGCACTTTTGTATTCAGCAATTCGGCTGATCGTGCGAGCATGTCGCCTCTGGCTGAAACAACACGCACACGAGTTTCGTTTTGAACAATACCATTGATACGGTTTGGACCGGTTGCTTTGACGTCGAACAACACCACAACATCAACGCCGCGCTCGACCGCTTTCTGCATCAAATCAGCTTGCTTCTCGGCTGAACCGATATAGACCATACCCGGAGCGATCACTTTGCCGGGCATGATTCGCTCGGTAGGCAGTGCCGCAGCACCGCCACCCATCCCGGGCATACCTTCTGAACCCGACATGCCTTCCATGCCCATGCCTTCCATTCCCATGCCTAAACCGGGTTGGCCTCCGTTCATGCCCATCATGCCACTTCCCATGCCCATCCCCATTCCACTATTCGGACCGGGAACTTTCGGTTCAAACTTTTCAACATCGCTGAATACCGACCCGAAATTTCCGCTTGACCAACGTTCCTTCAAACCAGTGATGACAGCTTCGCCAAACGTGCCCGTTAAATCATACAAAGCGTGCTCTTTCGTTTTCGCGAGTGCCGCACCACCGCCTGAAGATCCGCCAGCCATGCCGCCGCCACCACCACCGGTTTGTGTTGACCCGATCGGCTTAAAGTCAGTCATCATTGCCGGCGCTTCCAGCACTACACCAACAGCAAAACGAATCGTCGTAGCTGGCCGCATGCCGATTCCGAACCATTTTGTCTTTTGCAATACGTCCGCGCCCTCCGGTGCAACAATTGCAAATGCGCGAGCGTAATCGATGCCTTCGCTTTCTTTTCCGATCGAGAATGCATAGCGACCTTTGGTCAAGTAATCATCCTCTTCGCCTGGCGCAGGGTCTTCGGGTGGCGCAAACTGATTGCCCATGCCCATCATTCCCATTCCCATCCCACCTTCAAAGCCTGGCATCCCCATTCCTCCTTCAGAACCTGGCATCTGCATCCCATCCATACCTCCCCCCATGCCCATATTCATGCCCATATCCATTCCCATTCCCATCTCGCCTTCCATGCCTGGTTCGCCCCCCAGGGCCGGCGGTCCCATCATCCCCATTCCAGAACCAGACGAATCTTCGAACGACATTCCCTCGCCTGAAGACCCATCACTGGAACCCTCGCCTCCAGATCCCGACCCACCGGATGCATCAGCGCTAGCGATACTCGGACCACTTGGACTCGGTGCTGGGGCCGGCGCTGCCGCTGCTGGCGCTTGAGCAACTTCAGTGCTGCCACCACAACCGCTGTAAGTTGTCAACAACATCGCGATCATCAAGCAACTGAAAAGAAATGGCCGAAACATGATTAGGATCCTCTGAGTGACAAGAATCATTTCGCGTCATGGCGGCGCGATAACAAAGCAAACAAACTTTGGCCTCGTGGCCGACAAGCAATAGCTAAGAAGCAACAAACGTGCTGCCGTTTCAGTCATGCAGGAAGCGATCCTCCTCCCGCTCAAGTTGATCAAGCGTTTTTCTGAATCGCAGCCCGCTATTATGGCCATAGCAAGGTTGAATGTCGAGCTTGTGGGGTCCATAATCGCAAGCTGACTTCTCGTCGCAACGCGTTCAAAACCCACCCCGCATGTCGAGCGTCGTCGCCCTGACCCGCTCGCTTCCGCAACCCACCCAACTCCAATCTCACGACCTCTCGGAGCCGATTGATGCTGCATCGAATGTCCGCCAGACTGTTCATTATGTTGCTGGTCCTGGCCAGTTCTGCTAACTACCTTTCGGCCCAGCAAGGTAAAGTCGCAATTCCGCGCACGCAGTCGAAGCCGCCCGGCCCGCCGCTTTCGCCTGCCGAAGCGATCAAAAAAATGACCGTCCCCGAGGGCTTCCGCGTCGAGTTGGTCGCTTCCGAGCCCGACCTGATGAACCCTGTCGCGATGGCCTTCGATGAACGTGGTCGCATCTGGGTTACGGAAAGTTTTGAATATCCTCGCCACGAACCAGGCCCAGGCCGCGATCGCATCAAGATTCTTGAGGACACTGACGGTGACGGAAAATTCGAAACGGTCAAAGTCTTCGCCGAAGGTCTATTCATTCCGTCAGGGATCGCGATCGGTCATGGTGGCGTTTGGGTCGCCAACGCACCTGACATTCTTTTCATGCAAGACACTGACGGTGACGACAAAGTCGATAAGACACAAGTAATCGCCACGGGCTTCGGCCGCTTCGATACGCACGAACTGCCGAACAGTTTGACTTGGGGCCCAGACGGTTGGCTGTACGGTCTTAACGGTGTCTTCAACGCGTGCAAAGTGGAATCGCAAGGCAAGTCATTCGAGTTCACGTGCGCCCTATTCCGAATTCATCCACGCACCCACAAGTTTGAATTGTTCTGCGAAGGAACAAGCAATCCTTGGGGCGTAACCTTCGACCCGCAAGGCAGCGCTTTTATCAGCGCTTGCGTCATCGACCATCTATGGCACTTGACTGAAACGGGTTACTACCATCGACAAGGTGGACCCTACCCGCCGCACACTTGGAAGATCGACTCGATCGTCAAACACAAACATCAAATGGCTGCTTACTGCGGCATCACTTACTTCGATTCGGCCGCCTATCCAGCCGAGTATCGCGATCGTTTGATCATGGGTAACATCCACGGCAACTGCTTAAACGTCGATCGAATCGAACGCCATCAGTCGACCTATCGCGGGTTCGGTGAGCCGGACTTCTTGAGCGCGAACGACGTTTGGTTCATGCCCGTCGTCGAAAAGGTTGGTCCAGACGGTTGCTTGTACGTGCTCGATTGGTACGACCGATATCACTGTTATCAAGATGCGAGTGCGGATCCGGAAGGTGTCGACCGAGGACACGGTCGGCTGTACCGAGTTGTTCACGAAGCCACCGGTCGTCCAACTCCAATCGCACTCGACAAATCAACGCCCGAAGAGCTGGTGAAGTTTCTCGGCGTCGCCAACATTTATGTGCGTGACACCGCTCAACGTTTGCTGGGCGAGAAGTCCTGCGAAGGTGTTGTTTCGAAGCTAGAGACAATCGCGCTGGACACCAACGCTAATCATAAACAACGGATGCATGCGATCTGGGCGCTGACGAGCGGCGACGCGATCTCACCTGAGTTCGCGAACAAACTGATGCACCAAGCGGACACGACGGTGCGAGCTTGGGGCGTGCGAGCTACCGGTTCTCTGCTGGCGGAGAATGAATCGTTAGCAAAACAAGTCAGCGAGCTTGCCAAGGATTCGGCCCGCGACGTTCAGTTACAAGTCGTGATTGCAGCCAACAAGATGAAGCACATCGACGCGATGCAAGTCTGGTTGGATGTGCTCGCGAACTGCGGCGATGATCCACTGATTCCCCACATCGTTTGGCAAAACATGCATCCGAAATTGCCAGCCGATGCTGAGCGTCTGCTGGCGATGGTTGAAAAGATCAACATTGAATCGGCACCCGGCGTCGCCGCGTTGCTGCCACGCGTTGCAGAAAAACTGCAAGACGCCAAGTAAGACCCACACTCGATTTCAACCGCAGGACGCGCTCGGCGCGTCCCGCTTTCATTCGTAGGCAAACAGAAACCTCATGCGACCATCGAACTCCGCTGCAGCACTCGCCGCGTTCGCGCTGTGCACGGTGCTGTCACTCCCCAATGCCCTTTCCCAAACCGCTTCTGAACAGACTTCTCAACAGACTTCTGAACAGTCCTCAACCAGTCTTACCAGTTCGATCAAGATCGTTAAGTTGCTGTGGAACGCCAATCCCAAGTCTGCCGCAACGACGCTCGCCAAGTCGCTGAAGATCGCCTTGGATCGCGACCAACAACCCGCCCTGGTAGAAGCGCTCGTACCGTTGCAACCTCAGCTTGAACAAGCCGTTGCATCGAAGAACGATCCTCGATTTCACGTCAGTCTGGCAGGGCTGGCAATCCTCAAGAGTTCCGACAAAGCGATAGTCAGCCAGCTAGTCAATTCCATTACCCAAGCGGACGCGCTTGCGACCGAGGCGACGACGCTTGAATTACTTGTAGAGACTTGGTTCAAAGTTGATTCGGAAGCGGCATTCAACTTCTTGGCTGCAAATCTTGGAACCAAATCGACGACGCTTTCAGTTGTAACTCAACGCGCTCTTTCAACCGACCGCAACCGCGCCGCCGAAATCATTTTCATGAATTGGAAGAAACTGCCCGTCGAACAGCAGTTCACGCTCGTTGAACCTCTGACTGCGCAAGCTAACACGATGCGCAAATTGGTCGAAGCTGTCAAATCAGGTGACGTGAACAAAGAACTAATTAACACGAACCAACTTCGCAAATGGCAGGCATCTGGCGATGCAAACTTGATGGCAGCGATCGAATCCGTCTGGGGACGAGTCCGAGAAACCGACAACGCAGAACGTCAGCAACTTGTGCAACAGCGACTCAAATTGCTGCGCGGCGTGAACTCGAGCGGCAATCAGTCGAAAGGAAGCGTTGCGCGCGGGCAACTAGTGTTCAATCGAGTCTGTGCACAGTGCCATCAACTGCACGGCAACGGTCTCGAGGTCGGTCCCAACATTACTAACAACGGCCGAGGCAATCTTGACCAGTTGATTTCCAATATTCTCGATCCAAGTCTAGTTATAGGGAACGCCTTCCAAGCCCGCACGGTATTGACGGTGGATGGCGAAGTGGTCGCTGGCTTGGTCGTCGCGGATGATGAACGATTCTTGCGACTGAAAATCCAAGGCGGCAAAGTACTTGAGTTCGATAAGGAAAAGGATATCGAACAGGTGAAAACCAGCACCAAGAGCCTCATGCCCGATGGACTTGAGGAGCAGATGACCGAGCAGGAGTTCATCGACCTGTGCGCCTTGCTGTGCCTCGTCAAATCACCCGAAGCTACCGACAACGAACTCATCCCCGGCACCCCCGCTGATTTGGTAAACGAATAATAAGTCTAACACAGCTCAACCCGGCCATCATCGACACGAAACTCACACGCAAAATTTCATCTGTCGCACGATACGCAAAGCCAAGCGCTTAGGCTGGCGTTAACTGCGGAGCGGAGCGCTGTCGAAATAGTCACGATCGCCGACTCCAGCAAGCCAACTGCTTTAAGTCAGCCGCCAACAGCCGCCTCCTCGGGTTGAGTGCACTGTACGGCGTACGATGTATTAAATGCGACGATTTTTCCTTGCAATATCTTCAGCAAAACTGTCAGAGAGTGCCCAAGCAAAATCGGTTGGTACACGTGACGCAACTGAACCTAGCTCCGCCCACTCGTCCGCTGTCGTCGCATCTTCAATCGCAAGATCCGTTGCGGTGCCAGCAACTTCAATGCCTTCACCTTCACCCGCATTTCTTCGATTCAAAAAGTTGATTACCTGCAACGCATCCAGCGGTGCAATGAAGTCATCGCCGCTGACATCGATGAACCTGCCCGTCCACGGTAGCGTCAGTGGTCCCGAACCAAACGCACTCAAGTGATTGATGACCAGCAGCGCGTCGCTTGGAGTAACTGCGCCGTCACCGTTGACATCCAAGTTGTTGAC
>JBGSJB010000817.1:0-2667 GCA_041742175.1 Pirellulaceae bacterium | reverse complement strand
CTGTTAGTGCTTGCGATTCTTGGTGTGATTATGTCGATGGTCGTTCCGAATTTATTGGGTCGGCAAAAATATGCGAACATCGACGCGACGCGCGGCAGCGTCAAAGGCGCCGAGCAAGCGATGCGGATGTATGCGCTCGATCATCTCGGCGAGTATCCATCGATGTCAGAAGGTTTTCGCGTGTTGATCCAACCGCCACGTGGCAAAGACAGTCGCTGGCGTGGTCCCTACCTGACCGGCATGCCGCAGGACGCGTGGGGCAACGATTTGGTCTATCAAATTCCGAGCAAGCATGGGCAAGGCGAATTCGATGTGTTCTCGGCGGGCCCAGACAAATCTCCGGGAACAGAGGATGACATTGGCACTTGGTCGGCCGATCAGAATTGAAAACCATGTGCGCGGAAGTTAACGACAGACCCCGAAGTGCTTACACACTGATCGAGCTGCTACTTGCGCTCGCAGTGCTCGCCGTGTTTGCTGCGGTTGTACTACCGTCGTTCTTTCGAAGCTACTTCGAGCACCGTGTGATGGACAAGTCGGTTTCGCAGGTCATGGAATCGATACTTGCCGCGCGACAGCTCGCCGTGCAAACCGCCACTCCAGTTGTCTATGAATTCACCCCGGGTTCGAACGTGCAGAAAATCTATCCAGTTAGTGCGATGGATGAATCTAACCGTCAAGTGATTAAACTGCCCAAAAACGTGCATTTAGAAATTGCCGGTCGAAGTCCGCTGAGTACCAATCGCATCATCTTTCGCGAAGACGGCGGCACCGAAGGCATCATGCTAATAGTTGTCGGTCCAACGCAATCGCAAGCTATTCAAGTTCATCGACGACTTGGCATTCCTCAACGCGTCGCAAGCATGTAGAGGAAACAATGCGCACCGAATCAAACAACAAACGCTGGAAACGACGTCGCCGTAAACTGCGAAGCGGCGCGATTCTCCTAGACCTGTTTCTGGCAACACTGATATTTGCGACTTGCGTGCTAGCGATCGGACAACTCGGTTCGCAATCATTGCAATTGGCTAACACAAACGCGCTCGAGCGATTGGCGGCAATCAAAGCGGAATCGACCTTGGCTGAGGAGATCGCTCGCGGCCCGAAGAACTACAAACCACGCGTGTGGCGCGACGTCGTGCAGGGGATTCCATTCTCCGTCCGCGCCGCTTGGAGCGAGACGAAACAACCTCATTTGTTTCAAGTAGCGGTCGACGTTTCGCGCGTTGACTCATTCACTCCATCGCTGGTTTCGTACAGTCGCCTCGTTTTCATCGAGGGTCGATAACATGCGAACAAGTATGCGAACAAACATGCGAAAACGGAGTGCGTTCTCACTACTGGAAGTTTCAATCGCAATGCTGCTGGGCATGTTCCTCATGCTTGCCGTGTTCGAAACCTTCTTCGTCGCCGCCCGCTATCGGATGCTGGTGGGAGAAAATCACGCGAGTGGACTAGCACTTTCCAATGCAATTCGTGATCTTTCAAGCGACTTTGCAGCGATCGGCCGCGAACTCCAAAAATCTCCGCAGTTACAAAGACCAGCCACTCGCAACTTGTCGACATTGCGCAGCAAGTTACTTGCCCAGCCGTTCAATTTACAAGACTCCTTCGCACGCAGCGCAAGTACCGAATGGACTGAGTTTGTTGGAAAGCGTGACTACGTTGCGTTTCGCACCAAAGCTTGGAATTCGCGTTTCACACGCACGCCAGCGAATGTAATGGGATCCGGTGAAAGCTTGGTCGTGTGGTGGATCTATCGAGGCAGTTCGCCCCGCATTGAAGGCTGGCGCAGCGGCGAGTTGCCGATCGTGCGGTCACTTAAAGCTCCAGACAAGGCAAGCGGACTTATACGTACCCAGTTTTTCATTGATGCACATGGCAAGGAAGTGGAAACCAGTCAAGTCATTCTGCCTGAAGCCAGAGATCTAAAGCTGCAGTACTTTGTTGAAGGTGCGTTGCTCGATAACTGGGGACTCGAAAGCTGGGAACAAGTCGCTGAGGAACAAGTTGGCGATAGACAAGACGCAAAGCCACCAGTTCCAACGGCTATCAAAGTTCTGTTGGCTTTCGGCCAGCAAGAAGAGCGCGCACGGTCCGAACACTGGATAACACTTCCCGCACACTAGCCATGCAATTTCATAACAGGCCAATCAAACACTTGAGTGAACCGATTAAGTTTCGGCAGATCACCTTACAGCGCCGCGGGTTCGCAACTGTACTGGTCTTGCTTGTTATCGCCGCGCTCAGCCTCGCGGTCTACACCTTTGCGACTCAAGCTTTCCTCGAGCACTCAGCGACTCGCAGTACGTTGCGTCAAACGCAATTGAGACTCACCGCCACCAGCGCGGTTGATGCTCTGCGCAGTCAGCTCAAAGACGCGACTCGCCAGCAGCGACACGGAATACTCAATAACGTTTTCAACAGCAACTTGCTCGAACTCGGAGCACTTTCACCCGAGTATCGATCCGGGCTGTACCGCCAAGTTTTTCGCACGTCGCTCATGCCCGGCTTAAACTCGGAATCTGCCAAACTCAACATCCATTCGCTCGACCTGAGCCGCAGCGGTGAAGTTGAATCGCGAAGTCGTTTGATGTCTCTGCCCAACATGACACCCTACATGGCTGATTCGTTGCTTGACTGGTTGGACGCAGATGATGAACCGCG
>JBGSJB010000816.1:0-4038 GCA_041742175.1 Pirellulaceae bacterium | reverse complement strand
CGCACCGTCGCCACCAGGACCACCTTGCCCGCGACCGCCGCCTGGACCACCTCCGCCTCCAAAACCTCCGCCTCCAAAGCCGCCGCCCATGCCGCCTTGGCCGGCCTGTCCTTGCCCCTGAGCCGACTGACCAGCCCCCGATTGTCCGCCTTGAGCACCCTGACCACCAGCAGCCGATTCTTCTTCAGCCGGAACCTCCTCAGGCGGAACATCCAATCCCAACGCCGGATCGATAATCCACCGCGTCGAAACCAGATCCGCAGGTTGAGCTCCCAGCACCGCGCCCGGCACAACTTCTTGAACAGCAATCTGAATTCCGATCATCCCCTGCATCTCCGCCGGAACGATCGCCAAACTGTAATTCCAAACGCCCGAAGTCGAAGCCGAACTGTAAGGCGACCAAGTTGCCGGCTGCGCGGGAATCACGCCACCAATCACCTGATTCATCACGCTTTCGGAAACCAACTCCGCCTGAGTTAACCGCTGCGCACGTATCGCATTTTGAGCCGCTAACTGCATCGCCTGCGTCAAATACGCCGAAGCGATACCCAGAATCGCTAGCGCTAGAATCACTTCTAGAAGCGAAATCGCATCGCGTTGCTTCGCTAATCTGCGCATCTTTATTTCTCTGTCTGTTCAGCCGAAGAAACATTCGCCACGGTCAACACTTTGCTATGCCCAGTCAACCCACGCAAGCGAACCGCACGCACTTCGCCTCGCGAATTCTGCACTCGCACTTCCGCGTTGCTCGTGCTGCCATCAGGATAGAAAATGATGACTTGACCGACGTTCATAATCGAAACCTGACCCGCAGTTGTCATCGTTTGCTGAGCCAAGTTGTAAGAGCGACTATCGGTTGCCACGATACAACTAACAAACGAACCCTTCTCTTCCAGCTCTTTGACTTCACCACTTAGCGACGTAGCAGAAGCTGCCGCGAACATTCCGTCGGCAGTCGTCTCTGCCACAGTTCCCGCAGCAGTCATCACGGTCGCACCCTCACCCGCGTTCACAATGTCGGACTGCTGCGACAACGGATGCACCGAATACTGCCCCGCACCCGGTATGCACTCAAACATCTGAGCTTGACCAGTTCGCATCGCTTCCAACCGCGCTCGATCCAACTCCAATCGGATCTTCTCCGCCGAAGCCTGCAATCGCTGACGCTCAAAAACGCCAGTGAACGATGGTATCGCGACAGCCCCAATCGCCACAATGATCGCCAACACCAACATCAACTCCAACAGCGTGAACGCTCGCCGAACACCAAAAGGCGCTCGCGGCAAATTCGAGTTGCTGGATACCATGAACATCAAACTACCTGCGATTCGATCGTGAAACGTGACCGACTGATTAGATCTGTTTACGAAACTGACCAGAGGTCAAAACCCCTGGTCAAATCATTAGTTAGTGCTTGGTCAACATTGAATACTAGGCTGGCATGCTCTGAGGCTCTGCGAAGGGCGTGGCGGATGTCGCTCAACCCTTCGCGCTCGAACAATCGTCCGAGCCTGAACGCTAACCGGTAATGTCATCGTCTGTACCACTTTGACCGTCTGGCCCCAAACTACGCAGCTCGTACTCGGAACCATTCACTTTGTATTCGTAAGGACGCTGCCAAGGATCTGGCTTGATCGGGTCGCGAGAAACTCGCTGCCACTTGGTTGGATCCGCCAAGTCCGATGGCTGCTCATGCAGCGCTTCCAATGTCGACGGATATGTCCCAACCATCAACTCGTAAGTCGCAATCAACGTCTTGAGGTTGTTGATGTCTGTCTTCGCCGTCTGCTTGAATGCGTTTTCGCGCACGCCGCCAATGTTCACCACCGCGATACCCGCGATCGCCGCGATAATAACTAACACCAACATAACTTCCATCAACGTAAAACCGCTGCGAGCAACCCGACCAGCTCGACGGTAACCTGTGCGACGATTCATCACTATCTCTCCCAAAACCTGTAAAACCGTGTTTGTATTCGCTCAACTGTAACACTATCGATTGTGTTCACTGCCAACGATTGAAGTCAACCCATTACAATCTGTTAAACCGCTCCTGAGCTATTAAGTAGCGGCACCATCAAAGCTAAAACGATAAAAAATACGAGCGCTGCCATGACCAGCAACATCAACGGCTCAAGCAACCGCACCATTACGTCCAGTCGCCTGAACGTTGTTCGTTCCAAACTGTCCGAAATTTGCACCATCACTTTGTCCAGCGAATTCGACTCTTCGGCCACCGCGATCATCTCAGTCACCTGAGCTGGGAAGTGCCCCGAGGCAGCCAGCGGAGTCGCCAGCTTTTCACCCGCCGTGATATTCTGACTAGCTGCTTCAATCGAAGTCGACAAAATCCGATTACCAGCCGCATTGCGACTAATGTCCAGCGACTTCAAAATCGGCACACCATTGCCCAACAATGTTCCCAGCACGCGACAAAACCGGGCCACAGCTAAGTTCAAGAAGATCGCACCAAACATCGGCACCTTGATCTTCGCCCAATCAAACCAAGTCTTGCCAGCTTCCGTCGACAAGAACTTCATCGCCCCAAAAATCGACGCCGCAATCACCGCCAGTATCAACCACCAATAAGCCTGCAAAAAGTTGCTGAACGCCAGCAATGCGTCAGTCGCCCAAGGTAGCTGACCTTTCTCTCGCAACGTTCCGAACAACGGTTCGAACTTCGGCACGAAGAAAATAATCAACACCATCACCACCGCAGAACCGACACACCCCAAGAAGATCGGATAAGCCAACGCACCCATCGCGCGGCCCTTCATATCCTCTTGCTGCTCAGTGAACGAAGCGACTCGCTCGAGCGCATCTTCCAAGAATCCGCCTTCCATACCAGCTCGCACCATGTTGACAGCCATGTCGTTGAACACTCGTGGGTAACGCGCCATCGCTTCCGGCAACGGCTCACCATCCTCCACTCGCATTTTGATGTCTTCAAGCACCGCTTTCAAAGCCGGCTTGCTGGCTTGCTGACTCATCACCGTCAACGCTCGCATCAACGGCACACCGCTGCGCAATAAGGACGCCAACTGGTTGTAAGCATTTGCCATCACTTGGCCGCTCACCCGTCGCGTGCGTGTGGTCGAAACCCCTTTCGCCGCCGTGATCTCAACTGGAAACAACGACAAAGCATCCAACTGCGAAATCACTTCGCGTTGGCTGTTCGCAGTCACCGTTCCCGTTTTCCGCTGCCCTTTAAAATCGCGAGCAACGTATGCAAAATCAGGCATTATCGATCTTTAGTCCCTAGTGCTTGTGCGTGCTTATGAATCGCGACTTGTAACTCCAGCTACCCCAACCGGTCACCCTTCGTCACACGAATGACCTCATCCACACTCGTGCGACCTTGTATCGCTTTCTGCCAAGCATCCATACGCAGAGTGCGCATTCCGTTCTTCAGCGCCGCTTGCTTGATCTGCCAACTGCTCACGCGATCATGCGCCAACTGACGAACCTCTTCTGTCGTCACCATCAATTCATAAATACCCATTCGACCGCCGTAACCAACATTCCGGCAAGTCCGGCAACCAACTGCGCGATACAGTTGCTTGCCTTCCAGTTGCTCCAACGGAAAATCAGACGGCACATCCTCTGGCTTGGGATAGTACGCTTCTTTGCAGTCCGGGCAAAGCTTTCGCAACAATCGCTGAGCCATCACGCCTTCAACCGTACTCGCCACCAAAAACGGCTCAATGCCCATGTCGACAATACGCGTGTAAGCCCCCGCAGCATCATTGGTGTGCAATGTGCTAAACACCAAGTGACCCGTCAACGAAGCCTGAATCGCATTCTCAGCCGTTTCATGGTCACGAATTTCCCCGATTAGAACAATATCCGGGTCATGACGCAAAATACTTCGCAGCGATGCCGCAAACGTCAATCCAATCTTCGCCAGTAATTCGTACTCGTACTCGTACTCAATGAAATGGTAATCGTACGGAAGACGGACAAGCCCGCGACCGCTCCTGAAGCCGACAAGCCGAAAACAAAATCGGGTACGTTGCCAGTAAAGGCTGCTGAGAAGAG
>JBGSJB010000815.1:0-4625 GCA_041742175.1 Pirellulaceae bacterium | reverse complement strand
GCGAGATAGTACTAACATCGGACCCTTCCTTTGGTAAATTGGCCCTACGCCGATTCCTTCTGAGCCAGAACCATCTGAACTTCTGAGGATAGGTCGGCAGGTCTGCCTTTTGGTGGCTGAAGTGGTTCAGCCGTAACGCTCTTGAGGCTTCCTACATCCACTGTACGTACGAAGTGGTCCCAGTCAAGAAAACAAGTGACTGCAACCGATTTTTTTGGTGATTTTTTGTCACCCGAGTCGGGGTAGCCGCGAAAATCAACGCAGTTTCACTTTACCTTGATGCAGCATAGTAAGTGCCTTCCATGTCACAAGCGGTCGCCAAGCGGGTTCTCTCCGAGTCGCGTTTAGGTTCCGGTAACGCTTCAGTAGTCGGCGAAATTCTGGTGCTGTTCGCGCTTGTCTGCCTACTCGCTGGGGAGCCTGTACCGGGGGTGAACGAGTCTCATTATTTGCCGAAAGCCAAGCACCTTTTCGACCCCAGTTTCGGTGCCGGAGACCTGTTCCTCGAATCGCATGATTCGCATGGAATCGCTGCCGGCGTCGCCGGCGCGCTAGCACTGGCTCTGCCTCTGTCCGCCGTGGCATGGATTGGGCGGTTTCTGAGTTGGCTGTGCCTCGCATGGGCCTGGCAAAGAATGCGGGTCGGGCTGGGGTTGCACTGGATCGTAGGCGCGGCGGCGCTCGCCAGCTGGTACTTTGCCATCGACTACGGCAACTGGGCAGGTGAATGGGCTATTGGCGGATTTGAAGGGAAATCGCTGGCTTACCCTTGTGTGATCGTAGCCTTTTCTGAACTTTTCCGCGGAAACTGGCCTCGAGTGTGGGTTTGGCTGGGTCTGGCCGTGGCTTGGCATCCGCTGGCTGGTGGTTGGGCCGGCCTGAGTTTCGGAATCGCTTGGCTGATGATGCCGAACTTGTTGACGCGACTTCAAGCGGAGGCAAACTGGTTGGCTGCGGGGACCGCGCTCGGCTTGATTGGTGTGGTGCCAGCTGCAACTGGGCTGAACAGCCCAAATCAAGTCGGCAGTTTAGTGGCTTCGCAAATCCATGTGTTCTACCGTTTGGAACATCATCAGTGCCCGAGCCATTTTTCGATCGAACGAAATGTGGCTGGCGCAATCTCACTAACGTTATTGATCGTCGCGACAATAGCCTTTGCGGTATTTGCGTATCGCACTTTGGACCGCAGGCGTTTGCGAAAAGATCCAGTCAGTTGGCTTTTGACCCTAGCATGGATCTCTGTTGGTTTTTCGGTGGCAGGGATTTTGATCGATCAACTGTTTTCCAGATCCGCACCGATGTTCGCTTCGCAGCTCTTGCGGTTCTACTGGTTTCGCTGGTCGGACATTGTTGTGCCGCTTGCCTGGACACTTACTTTTTGGAAACTGACTGAGTGGGGTACGCATCGAGCAGCATCGCTCGGTGGCGACTTATCGCCAGGTAGTCATCCAGAACATATCGCTTCACCGAAGCGTCGAGCGGCCAAGTCATCCGGGCCTCCGAAAGCGAAGGTCACTGCACAGCTGATTGGCGGAGCCGTCGTATTGTTGCTTGTCGTGCGCCACGCCCAAGCAAACAACACGCAGCAGATTCCGGCAGCGGATGAAATTCTGATGAAGGCGCCCGCGAACCGGGAAATTGAGACGAATCGCTTCATCGACTGGCTGGCGGTTTGCGATTGGATCTCAAAGAACTCTCCCGACGATTCACTGTGGCTGACTCCGGAATACCAGCAGACTTTTAAGTGGTATGCGGGACGCGCGGAAGTCGTCTGCTGGAAAGATGTCCCACAGGATAACGAGAGCGTTCGCAAGTGGTACGAGCGTCTGGTGCTTTGTCGACAACCTCGATCCAGCACGAACGAGCGACTGGGTTGGAAGTCAGAGCAGTTGATCAGCCTCGCTCGCCGCTACGGTTTTCGTTGGGTGCTAGTCGATCGCCGTATCCAGCAAAAACCGTTGTTGGATTTCGAGATCATGTATCCCATTACGACTCAGAATAAGTCGTTCGCTGTATTCCGTATCCCAGAATACTACTTCGATGAGCCTGGGGGCAGCGAGGAGCTTGACTGACGTTCTTGCAAACGTGATCGGCTGGCAGCATTGTGTAGAACTGGGTGCTTAACGACGTTTTGCGATCCATCCACTGCTCGCGAAGCGATTCATCTGCAGGAAACCACCGTACGCTAGGATCAAGAAACGCATGTGGCGACTGAGGGAATTCGGGATGCAGCGACACTACTCGAGACATGTCGTCGAACTACAAACGGAAGCGTAGTGGAGAAGCAAGTTCGACACGCTCTTTGAATACCGATCCTTTCTTGCCAACCGTCACTTCGAAAATGGTCATCGTGTTATTCCCCAAAATGTCGACCACCTTCACGGCGACCTTCCGGACTGTTTCGCTTCGGTAGCTTTGTGCGAACAGCGAATGTGTTTGCGAAAACTACGGTTTGGCATGTCACAAACTTCGTTCACACTGGTATCGCTGGTGCCACACGAAGTCGACAGCGCTGCACTAGGCACGTGGCAATTAAAATCATTTCAAGAATGGAAACAACTTGCGGATCTCTTCGGGTTCGGGTTGTTTGCCGTATTCGCAGATCTCGAACGCTTCTGCAAACTTGACCGACTTGGCTTTCTCTTCGCCGTACCAGCGTACGAGCGAGTCGCGATAACGGTCAGCTTCGCTGCCGGAACGTTTTTCCCAGCGTTCACGCAGCCACGTGCGACGGAGTTCAGGTTGTGAAGCTGGTGGCACGGCGGCTAGGGCTTCTTCGTTGCCGAGTGCGCCGCCTTCGAAAGTTTGCGATTCGAGCGCGGTGAGTGCATCGACTTTTTGTTCGAAAACTTCGTCGATGGCAACTGCGATATCGGCTACGAACGGATAAGGCTTCTTGAAGCTATCACTGGAATAGAGGAACACGGGATTTTTCTTGAGCGGCGGCGTGTCTGGACAAAAGAACGGAACCATCACCATGTAGGCTGCGTCTTGAACCAGCACGCCGACGTAGCGATGATCGGGGTGGTAGTCCCAAGGTCGATGCGCGATAACGATGTCCGCGTCCCACTCGCGAATCAGTCGCGTGATGGTGCGACGGTTTTCGAGTGTGGGTTCGAGCTCGCCGTCGTGGATGTCGAGCACTTGGCTGGTGACGCCTAGACGTTTCGCGACAAGCGCGGATTCGGCGGTGCGTCGTTTCGCAAGTGCGCCACCTGCCATTTGCCAATGTCCGATGTCACCGTTGGTTACGGAAACCAGTTTGACGTGGTGACCTTGCTTCGCCCACAGTGCCGCCGCGCCGCCGCTTTTATATTCTGCATCATCGGGATGAGCGCCGAAGCAGATGATTCGCAGCTTGCCGTCACCTTCGACTGGTTGAGCGAAGGATGACGCGCTGAGTAGTAGCGATGCGGAAAGCAATGCGACGATTGGAAGTGCAGTTTGACGTAACATGAGCCGCCTATGAAATTTGTCGGTGTTCGAAGTGAATTACCAAGCCGATTTGTTTGAGATACAATAGGCTACCTGCCAGCTACCTGCCTTGGAACCCTCCTCTTATCGTTCTGGAGATTGCGATGAAGCAGTCCATCGAAGTTCAAAGCTTGCTGCGCGCGACGCGCGAGTTGTTCGTTTCAGTTGCAAGCGTCGCCGCGATAGTGCTCGGACTTGAGTTCGTTGAACCTTCGCACTGCGGAGCTCAAGAGTGTTTCGTTCACGAGTTTGCTCGTCAGCAACTAACCGGCACCTACTTCTCCGAAGGCACAGCGGTTGGCGATTTGAACGGCGACGGCGTGAAGGACATCGTCTATGGCCCGTACTGGTTTGCAGGTCCCGATTTTCAAACGAAGCATGAAATTTTCGCTCCGGTTCCGCAGCCGATGGAAAGATATGCGGATCACTTTTTTGCTTGGGTTTACGACTTCGACGGCGACAAGCACGCAGATGTCTTTACGGTAGGTTTTCCCGGAACACCTGCGTTTGTGTACAAGAATCCTGGAATGTGGGGCAGTTCGTCGAGCACTTCGCACAAGCACTGGGAAAAGATCCAGGTGTTTGACTGGGTGTCGAACGAATCGCCGGCCTTCACGAACTTGGTAGGTGATGAACGACCGGAACTGGTATGCACGCGCGAAGGCTTCTTCGGCTATGCATCGATCGATGGGTCGAAGCCGCTGAGTGCTTGGACGTTTCATCCGATCTCAGAGAAAGTTGCCACCGAGCGATTTGGCCATGGGCTGGGCGTTGGTGATGTGAATGGCGATGGACGGATGGATGTTTTGCAAGCTGAAGGTTGGTTCGAACAACCGGAAACCGGCGCCGACAAAGGACGCTGGAAATTTCATCCACTGAAGTTCTCGCAGTCTTACGGCGGCGCGGAAATGTACGCTTACGATGTGGACGGCGATGGTGACAACGATGTGATCACCAGTGAAGCCGCGCACGACTTTGGACTCACTTGGTACGAACAGACCGGCAAGGGTGATGATGTTGCGTTCAAGCGGCATGTCATCATGGGCCAACATCCGTCGGAGAATAAGTACGGCGCGGTCTTTAGCGAATTGCATAGTGTCAATCTAGCTGACATCGACGGCGACGGATTGAAGGACATTGTTACGGGTAAG
>JBGSJB010000814.1:0-6127 GCA_041742175.1 Pirellulaceae bacterium | reverse complement strand
GACGATCGATAACATATTGAAACTTAAGCGATATATTGTGTTGAATGGTCAACTGGTTTTGATAGTTGGTTCAGCAGCGGGCGATTGGCTCGCGCGAGTTTGCTTCCAAGCGACCCGCAGCACCGCTAGCAGAGCCACGATAGCTAGCTCGGAAATCAACCATGTAACTCGCAACCATATCGCTGCACACAACGCAGCGGTAGGACCGACCACGGGTGCTAAGATCGTTGACAACACGACTTCGCGAACGCCTGCTCCGCCCGGCAATAACGAAACAAATCCTAACACAACGGCGAGCGCGCAGGCACCGAGCGAACTGAGTAACAATTGCGTCCAGTTCGTTGTCACTTGTTCGGCAATCGGCAAACCTCGCAGCACGCACAGCAGGCTGAGGCCGAACATGATCCACGCGATGGCCATGGCAGCCCAGCCTTTAAGGATCAAGCCGTAATGGATACGCTGCGTCCATTCGCGTAGGGTCGCAGGCGATACTCCGCGTTGCAATTTGGGGATGAGCATACGGAGAACGGGCGGCAGCGTGGGCAAGAACATGCCGACGAGCAAACCGGTAGCTAAGACGGTAAGTTTCCAATCGATGTTGAGCGCGATCAAGCATATTGCAGCGACAGCACCGCCGACAGCCATCATGGTCAGCGTTTCCATGAAGATCGTGATGGCTGTCGCCATTTTCTTGAAGTCATACTCAGCTAACGCACCGAGGCGCAGGATGATCACCATCGCTTTGCCGGGAAAGTACTTCCCAAGTCCTCCGTAGAAGTAAGCCCAACTGGTCGCGAGTAGCGGCGCGCGTTGGTCCATCGTTAACAGACACTGTCGCCAATACCAATTCGCTGGGAGCAGACCAACTGCGTAACACATGGCAGCTAAGACGAGCAGGGCAGGGGAGGCATGCCAGAAGCGATCGGCAACCTGACGCAACCGATTCGCTTCGTTGAGCATTCGTGTTCGTTCAGTTGCGTCGATTGTCGAATTGGCTTGCGTTTCGAGCGAGTTGGCGGTCTCTGTAAGTTCGCTGCGTTGGGCGTTCAACTGTGTCGCCGATTTGCGCGAGCTGTGGAAGATCCCAACTCCGACTATCAGCAGCAAGATGGCTTGTAGTACGAGGCGGATAATCCTTTTACGCGACATTGAGTGACACTTTTAGCAATCCGCCACCAGAGTGACTCGTGATTTGAAGTTCTGCGTTTTGGGCTCACTTGCAGCGACGAGCGCGGCGCGGCTTCGACTTAGTTGTTAGTACATAAGGTGCTCGCAGTAGCAGGTGCAACAGCACGAGAGAAAGCATAAACAAGTTTCGGAAGACTTGCAGTAGTGGCTCGGAGGGCAGGGCGGGGGCAGAGTGGAGGTCATCGACACCGTGAGGCCAATGCGAGAGACGTTCGGCCATGGCTGCAATCCAGGTCGCATTCTGGGGCGCGAAACTAATTTGTTCGATCAAGCGCTGAGGAAGTTTTTCATAACCAATATGAGCGCCGACTAGGCCGCCAACAATGGCCGCAACCGAGTCGGTATCTCCGCCAAGCCCAATAGCAGATAAAACCGCGCGATCAAAGTTTGTAGGGTATCTTAAAAAGCAGTAGCAGGACATGACTGTGGTCGGAACGATGAAACCACTGATACCTGTGCCCCAACCGAAGTGACGCGCGACGGCTGACGGACTGCGCGCTTGTTCCAGAAAGGATCGCAGTTGTTGCAATTTTCCTTTGATCGCGGCCTCTTTACTGCCCGCGATCAGTTGTTCGAGCGCATCGCGACGGTCGATGGTGTTGCGTGTCGAAACACCGGCTAGTTTTGCAAGCCGCGAAAGCGTTTGACAACCGTCAACTGCGAGAGCGTGGTTGTGAGTGAGTCGCGTTGAATCTTCGATCCACTTGAGCGTGCGATGGTCGGTACCATTTAAAGCCAATGTCAAGAACAGAGCGCGTGTGGCGGGTCCGTTGCCCGCGGAGCTACAACCTGTTGATAAACCAGTCGAACGCAGCCAGCTCTTTAGTGCGGCCGTGATGGTCGCTCTGCCCGATCCAACAGGAATGCTAAGTGGGTACCAGGCAAGTCGCCAGAGGTAGGAACTACGGAACGGTCGCCATTCGCTCCGCGAGCGCAGAGTCGCTTGAGCGGCCATCAACATTAATTGTGTGTCGTCGCTGTAAAGTGCGATACCCGGGAAAAGTCCGAAACGCAGTTTAGGGCGCCCAAACATCTTTAATGCGGTGCGTCGCTTAAGACCTTCACGCGGCAGGCCGAGAGCATCGCCAATGGCAACGCCCGTCATTAGGCCATGAATTGCGTCTTTTCGAAGATGAGTGCTATGCATCAGCCGACTTGGTTGGTGACTTGAGAGTTTGTTGTCTCAGTCAACCAGAACTCAACGAACAAGGCAGCGGAAGTGCAAGACTCCGCCTTCGCCTGGTTTGATCGAGCTCTTAAGCTCCCATCTTAATACGGTTGACCCTACGTCATTCGGTACTTCAGAGAACTCAGGTGCTGGGGCGACACTGCTTTGCTGACTATCCTGAATATACTCCAAACGAGGTGAAAGGCTATCAACGATCACAACTTTTTCGATCGGCTGTGCACCTAGATTATCAAATCTGATGGTAAAGGTAATTTGATCCCCCGAATCAGCAATCATATGAGAAGCCGCTTTACAGATTCGTAATGTACATTTTCCTGGCGGAAGCTCGTAAACATGAACGTCTTGCGGCTGTTTCGCGTCACGCACGATGGCTGCTTCCTGGCCGTCGACAAGCACTTCCAGCGATTCGGGAGTCTCCCAGGTTTCGGCGTTTTGGAGAAATTGTCCTAATACTGCAATTTCTTCTTGCTTCAGCACGCCAGTCCGGAAGAAGTCGACTGCTTCGAATGGCACAATTGCGTCGCTCATGCGGTGCGGAGGAATAACCTGGGCGAGAGGAACGCCACCATTTCGGTCGCGAAAAGCATCAATCAAGCTAACTTTGTCCTCGCCTTGCGGTGCAATCGGCTGCACCATGGACGAAACCAAATTGTTGTCTTCGAACCGGCCTGGTGAAACCGGTGCCAGGATTCGTTCAGTTGACAGCGCGTGTTCAGAGAGCACGACACCGGTGACTTGGCGAATGGCTCCGAAGCGAGGCGCGTAGATGGGGACCCGATTGGTGGGAGTGACGCACAGTTTTCCATCATAGGTTTCGTAGTACGCGACTGTGTCGGTTGGATTCAGACCTGCGATGCTTGAATCCTTGCGTACAACGAGCGCGGGGTCGATGTCGCCACCATCGAACAGATACTCTTGTGTGTCGATCAGGCTTTCACTCGCGGGCTGTGTGCAATTAGCTTCACAAGAGCTGCAGCCGCAACCTCTTTCGCAACCGGTTGAGCAGTTGCCAGCGACTTGAAACGAGGCTTGTGTGGCGGTCGTCAGTGTGGAGACAGGAACGGCCGAACTTGGTACAGCCGAACTAGGTGCAGTCAGTTGTTCTTCGTAGCTCACCTGAGCAACTTCGCTGGTGATTGGCGATTGAGGTCGCGACTTCGTTGGCAGGTCATCGTCGTGCATTGAAAAGGCAACTGACGTATCCGAAGGTGAATTGGATGCTGTCAGATTAGTCGATCGTTCCGTCGACCGCAGCTTGGACCTGAGCAGATTGGAACCGCCGACTGAATTGCAGCCGACGAGTGCAGCGAGTGCAACGAGTGCAACGCAAGCGACTACAGGTTTACCGTGCGGTGTTGACTGGGCGGGGAGGCTAGAACTAGGTCGACTCATGCGTACATCCTTCGCGTGTTTTTCGTTGCCTGAAGCCTGAGGGGCCCGAAGCCTGAGCGTCCTGGTTACCACACTGGCGGCGTACGAGGTTCATCGTTTGCCGGCGGCTCGTTGCGCAGTTTGCTTGGTTCGACAGGGATTGACTCGGGCCACATTCCTTTTTCGACCATAGCTTCGCGCGTCGGAGCCACTGCGACAGGAATCCACGGAGGGCAGCCGTACAGGAAGTCCGTTAAATCGCCTTGCAAGTTCGCTGGAACTCGAGAGCCAATACGCAGAATCGCCACGGGGCGTCCCAGTTGATCGGCGGCTTTCAGTGCGTTGTCCATCGCGCCCACATCGAGAACGCGCTGAGTTCCAGGGGTGGTGGCGACCGGCTCTGCGAGTTCGTTATCTTCGAGATAGATAACGCGTGTAACGAGCGCGCCATCCAAAGCGGCTTTCAAATCGGTCTCTTCCAGCACGACCGGAATCGGGAAACGATGCTCACGTCCGGCGGGTGCATGAACGCGGTCTATGACTTCGATGGTTGGATAAAGTTCTTCACCAGGTCGAAACGGGATGCTTGTTACGCGGACCCGATACACCGCGCCGACAATCATGCCGACTTTTACGGGGGCTGCTAACGTATGCAGAAATTGTCCGTCTTGAGCTAAAGCGACTTGCATCCCTGCTGGGCCACTAACTTCCACAGCTTGGTAGGAACCAACTCCGGGAACGCGTCGAGCGATCGCTGCGCCAGCCACTACTC
Organism: Pirellulaceae bacterium; assembly: GCA_041742175.1. Taxonomy (GTDB): domain Bacteria; phylum Planctomycetota; class Planctomycetia; order Pirellulales; family Pirellulaceae; genus Aureliella. Next base: position 1,607 of record JBGSJB010000814.1, on the reverse strand, counting down.
CCGGTTCGCCCTTAGCATCTAAGAAGTAATGTACGTTTGGTCGTTGTCGAGTCTGCGCGAGCAGGGCAGGGCAGGGGAGCAAAAATGCGATCGCTGCCACGGCGAATCCGCATCGGCTTAACCAACCAGCGTAGCCAGCACAGCGGGCATGCGCGTCGTTCCATAGATTCAAGTTGGTCATTGGCCACCATACACTTGGGTCGCGGGATGGGAAAAAGCGGTCGGGTACAACTGCACCCAACCGCCTCACTCATTCACGTTATTCAGTCTCCGGTGCAGAGATTTGTTCACATGCATCGGAGGTTTGGTTGCTAACTTTAGCCTGCGTTGGCCAGGTTAAAGTGTTTTCGTTCTTGTGTTGCATCTCGTTTGATTGCAATTAAGTTCTTAATTGCAGATGAGCTCGAAATGCGTGTTCTATTAAGCCGTTGGGCAAACTATTGCGGTGGGCAATAACCCGCTTCTTGAGCTGTAACGGATTGGCTATGACGCATATAAGCTGGCTGTCCAGTTGGAACACCTGGATGGATGTTCTGTTCGTGGATGTAAGCGCGGCTTGCAGGTTGCGGATAGCTTTGGCCAGGAGTTTGACGCACATGCACTTTCATGTGGTTAACTGGGTCTGGCAAGTGCACCTTGGTGTGGTTGCTGATCGTGTGCTTCTTCAACCCAGCTGGTGTGCCAAGTGGAATGTGTGGAGGACCAGGCAACCCGATCGGAGTGCCGCTGAATGTCATTCCGTACTGAGGTGCAGTGACACCAGCGACGTATCCGGGCAATGAAGCTGGGATTCCGCCAGGCATACAGCCGTCTGGACCGCACATCGCCATGCCGCCACCCATTCCCAAACCACCCGCTCCAACGCCTGCCAATTCGATGTCTTTGTTACCCAAGCGAACGATCGCGAGGATAGCACCGCGACGGTCGGCTTCGATGATTGGATCAAGGCCTGGATCGATGCGGTTGCTGACCAGCACGTCAACGCCGACGAGTGCGTCGCCTTGGAATTCTGGATCTGGCAGGTAGATCACTTTGGTAACAAAGTTGCCCGAGAGCACCTGTTCAAAGTCATCCGTAGTGAATTGAACTGGAATCGCATTGTGAGCGAGGTAAGCGCCGGTTCGAGGGCTGCCATTAGCAACTTCGATCGTCGGATAAAGTTCAACACCTTCTTTGCCTTGGATGTTGGTTAGTTTCAAGCGATAGATACCGCCTTGTGGAAACTCCAAGCGTCCAGGCACGTACAGCGGTTCGCTAGTGAACGTACCGTCGCCGATGATATCGTAGAGAACTTGCATTCCCTCGGGGCGATTGAAGAGAATCTGCACGGCTGGTCCTGGGCCCATACCCATTCCCATCATGCTCATTCCGCCTTCACCGCCACCTCCGCCTGAGCAAGCGACGCATCCGTCACCGCCCATGCCGCCCATGCCGCCCATACCCATTCCGCCGCCCATTCCCATGGCTGCTGCTGGCATTACGTCAGCGCCGCCGAGAACGCCTGGACCCGGTCCACCCACACCTGGGCCTGGCTCTAGCAATTGCTGAGCGGGCGGCAGGTTGTGTCGCACCGGGGTGCATCCAGTCAGGTAGCCAGCGGCAACCAC
>JBGSJB010000813.1:0-13434 GCA_041742175.1 Pirellulaceae bacterium | reverse complement strand
CATCGAAAGACTCACTTGCCGATTATCGTCGACCCAAGTCACGGGACGGGCCATTCGTATTTGGTGCCTGACATGTCTGTCGCTTCCGTGGCCGCTGGCGCTGATGGTCTGATTATCGAAGTTCACCCGACACCGGAGACTGCGATGAGCGATGGTTATCAATCGCTGGATTTCCAGCAGTTTGACGACACGATGATTCGCTGCGCGAAAGTCGCTACCGCACTTGATAGGCAACTGTGCCGTATGGGCAAGTGATCGTTGGGTTGCGTTAGCTATCAGTAAGCTGACGAATGATTTGTCTGTTACAATTTCAGGTTGAAGTAAGTCGCGAAGGTTAGTTCAACGTGAAAAGGGACGTGATCCCTTTTTCAAACTGGTTCTAATCGTCTCGGATTTCGAAGCAACATGAACTACGGCGATAAGTAATGGCTGAGCCTGATGCCCCCGGCGAGCAGGGGCCAAATGATAAGCGTGACCCTGAATTCACAAGAAAACCGGACCACTCGGACTTGCGCGCGTCGAATCCGAATGACAATTTAGACTCGACGATTGATACGGAAGCCGGTTTGCAGCGCGACGGAATTCCGCATTCACCAACTTTGGAGGATGCTGTACAGATCTCGTGGGATGATCAAGCGTACGCGCCGCCCTCGAAAATCGGTCGCTACATACTGCTCGAAAAACTCGGTTCAGGCACTTATGGTGTGGTCCATCGCGCCCGCGACGAAGTGCTTGGTCGGTTCGTTGCATTGAAGCTGCTTACGCGTTTCGAACGCGAGAGCGAAGTTGACGCTTGGCTGAGCGAGGCGCGTGTCCTTGCCAGTTTGGATCACCCCGCGATTGTTCCAGTCTTCGATGTTGGTAAAACAGATACTGGTCAACCGTATATCGTCTCGAAGCTACTGTCCGGTGGCACGCTCAACAAACGCGTTGCACGACAAGGTTGTACCGTCGAGGAAGCAGTACGAACGGCGCTTCAATTAGCCGATGCTCTCGATTACTTGCATCACCAAGGAGTCATGCATCGCGATATCAAACCAAGCAACATTTTAACCACGCCGGATGCGATCCGATTCTTGCTGATTTCGGTTTGGCGCTCGATGAAACGGGCTATGGAAAAGGGGCTCGATTCGTTGGAACGCCGGCCTACATGAGCCCGGAGCAAGCGCGTTCAGAAGGTCATCGTGTTGATGGTCGCAGCGATATATATAGTCTAGGTGTGGTCTTTTACGAGTTGCTGACCGGAACGCGCCCCTTCAAAGCCAGCAACCAAGACGACCTGCTCGATTGCATTCGCAACGTCGAGGTGCGACCGCTGCGGCAATTGAACTCGAGCATACCGCGCGAATTGGAGAGAATCTGTCTCAAAGCGCTCGCGAAGAAAATTTCGGATCGGTACAGCACAGCAAGCGATCTCGCGAACGACCTGCGAACTTGGAATACGTCGCCTGATGTGCATTCCGCCCTGACGCTTGGCACCGTTCCAATGCTTCCCGACGAGCATCTGGAATCCAAGTCGCTGCGATCGCTGCGATCGCTGGATATCGGCAATATAGCTGTGGTGCCTCACGGCTTGCGTCCTTTCGATTCTGGCGACGCTGACTTTTTTAACTACCTGTTACCTGGTGCGCGCGACCGTTATGGCGTTCCCGATTGCGTCAGTTTCTGGACAAGTCGTATTCTAAATCGGAATCCAGCAGAGACGTTCCGAGTCGGTGTGTTGCTCGGTCGCAGCGGTAGTGGCAAGTCCTCGATGATGCGCGCGGGCGTGTTACCTCAAGTCAAAGGCGATGTGCATGCGGTCTATGTCGAAGCGAAACCGGAGCTGCTGGAAGCGAACTTGTTAGCGCAGTTGCGTCATACGCTGCCTTCAAAACAATTTGGCAAGTCGCTACGCGAAACCTTGACTCTGTTTCGTCAAAGCAGCAAGGAGCAAGCGGGCAAGAAGCTGGTGATTGTAATCGACCAGTTCGAGCAATGGCTGAATCATCATCGCGACGACGCCACCACGGAACTGCACGAAGCACTTCGTCAATGTGATGGCGAGCACTTGCAAGCGATCTTGTTGGTGCGCGACGACTTCTTAGCTGGCCTTACTCACTTTATGGACCAGATCGAAGAGTACCTGTTGCAGAACCAAAATTTTGCAACCGTGGAACCGTTCGGTCAGTTGCATGCCAAGCGGGTTTTGTGTGCATTCGGTCGCGCCTACGGCGTGCTCAATGAGCGGCTCGGTTTTGAACAGCAGGCTTTCTTGGACGAAGCTGTCGAACAGCTTGCAGACGCGGGTCGAATGGCTCCGGTTCAGTTGGCGGTGCTGTCGGAAATGATCAAAGACAAGCCTTGGAACGTTGCCACGCTACAGAGCCTCGGTGGTGTGGAGGGGTTGGGAGTTGCGTTTCTTGAGGAACGATTGGCGGGCCTTAATGCGCATCCGTTGCTGCGAGCTGAACTGCCGGTTGTACGCCGAATTTTGACGGAGATGCTGCCTGTCGATGATACCGTGATCAAGCCACCGGCTTGCTCGCAAAGTGCGTTGCTCGACCGGTTGAGCGGGATCGCTTCCGACGATTTGATTCGGCGTTTATTAAACTTGCTGGACACGGAAGTGCGTTTGATAACGCCGACCAGCAGTGCGAGCGCGAGCCTCCCGAATTCCGGGACCGGTAGCACGCTGGGCTCTTCGATCTCTGACCCGGCCTATCAGTTGACGCATGATTACTTAGTTCCAACGACGCGCAAGTGGCTTGAATCACTCGATTCAGGGACGCGTGGCGGCCGCGTGCGTCAACAACTGCGCGAGATGGCCGTAGCTTGGAATGCCAAGCCAACTGCTAAGCGACTTCCGTCATTGGCTGAATGGTCAGCCATCCGTTGGTTTGTGAATCCGATTGAGTGGACCAACCAAGAGCGACGCATGATGCGTGCGGCTGAGAAACGCTTGCGACAGCTTGCGATTGTGATTTGTGCGGTGGTCGCTTCGCTTGGCGGTGTCGGTTACTTGACGATGCAAGAGATTCAGTCGCAATCGCTCGTCGACCGATTGCTGGAAGGCGACACTGGCAATGTGGCAAGTATCTTGCAGGCCGTCGAGCCTTACCGCGCGAAGGTGCTATCAAGGCTTCAGCAGATTGACTTGGATGCTGGTGAAGCGGAAACCGCTGCGCGTCGCAGACTGCACTTCGCGCTTGCTAGTTTTGATAGCGACGCCAATCACGCTGAGTACGTTCTCAATGAACTTCACAACGTCGAAGATCGCCATTTGAGTTCGTTGATCAGTTACTTGATGCAAAGGCAATCGCTCGATACCGATCAACTGCTGACGAAAGTTCGTACAGCTATTCAGCAGCATTCTCCCACCGCGTTACCGCTTTCGGCACTGCTGGCCGCGCGGCAACCTCAGCATGAGATCTGGACGGAGATTGCCAACGATATCGTTCCGTTTCTAGTTGGCAAACGAAGCACCCAGCTCCATCATTGGCCAGAGTTGCTGATGCCGGTCCGCCAACAGTTGTTGCCGGCGTTGGTAAAAGCGATCGAGCTGTCATCGAAGGCGGGCGAAGCCAAACTGGAGAATCACTTTTACTTGTTGTCGGCATTTGCGGAAGGCGATGAAGCCAGCCTCGCACGGGCTGTTGCTTTTTGCCCACCCGAACTGCTCGTAAGTTTGCTCGATGAGCAGTCTTTAAGCGTGCAGCTTTCCATCGAACTACGCAAGCAACTATCAATCGCGAAGGGCATTGATCAGCTCAACATGGATGAAGTCATTTCGAAGGTTATTCGAGGCTTCGACGGCCAAGTTACCGCTAACTGCGCCTGGGCATCGCAAGTTCCCTGGGACGAGTTGCGACAAGTGCTTTCAATGATGCGTGAGGCTGGTTACGCGCCGAACTCGATTCGCCCGTACCAACTTGGGAAAGAAATTTTTGTTGCGTTGACTTGGCAGAAGAATGCAGTCGACTTTCTGGTGGAAACGGCGCTCACCAAGGATGCGCTGCGCAGTCGCTTCAATGAGCAACGGGATCGTGGAGCCGTGATGCTTGACTTGGCGAACTACACGGTTCCAAATGCTCCGGATGCGGAAGGAATCCAATGGGCGGCCATCTGGCACAACCCGGGTGAGTCGGCAGAGAGCCAATCGCAATTGTTGACTTTTGGTGACGAGGAGGCCGAGACAGCCGGATACACTCAGATCCGGATCTGCACCGAACTCGACGGCAAAGGCGATTGCGAACACGCCATACTATGGAACCGCTTTGAAGATACTGCAACTCTGAAGTCGCTTTCAACCACGCGAGTACAACGCGCGTTCGGCGACCTTTATCCTGCGTTCTGTTATATGGACCTTCGTTACCAACCGATCGCTCCGACCAAGGCACGCGGTCCCAATTGGCTCGACTATCACCACTACCTCGACGGAATGAGCAACGCTGACAAGCCAACTGCACGCGAGCAAGTGGTTCTTTGTACCTATCTGTCTGCGTGCGGTTCAACAGAAGAAAGTCTCAGTCGATTGCTGAAGTTATCTGAGAGTGATTTCGCGAAGTTGCCGACTTCGATGCGTGCTTCGACAACGCGTGGTTGGCAGCGGCAGTTGGCTCGAGCGTACGCGCGTTTAGGAAAGGCTGATGAGCTGCAAAAGCTGCTCGACGAAACGATCAATATTGGCGAGTTTCATCAAGGCGAGAAAGACTACCTGTACCTGCGACTGGCTTTGCTCAAGCAGGATCAGGCAAAGGTTGAGCAGCTATTAGGGAACCTCGAGAAAGTGGCTGACGAGTCGAACAATTTGGATGATTACTATCTGCGATCGCTTGCGCTGGTTGCGACGGCGCAGAACGATCTTTCCGACACCGCTTTTCAGAAACTGATCGCACGTGCTCCGCAGTCGATAGCAAAAAACGAGGACTTACAAGCGGTGTTCCTTGATGTCGATTTTGACGGTGTTTGCGGGCGTGAACCATGGCGTCAGCTTTTGGATTTGCTAGGGCTGTCGCAATTGGTCACGGTGAGTTGCGATAATCGTAGCGATGAAGAGAGCCAAATGATCCTTGCCAGTCCGGTGCTAGACCATTCCCAGCTCGCACTGAAGCTAAGCGAACAAGGATGGTTGCCGACCTGTTTGAATTCGCATTCGAGCGATACTGAGGGGCGCTTGGTCAGTTCGATTTGGAAGCGGGCGAAACGCACTACCGCAGAGCTGGCAAGCGAAGCGCGACGGATAGCAATGCTGAGCCTCGCGTTGGCACACATTGGCGAAATGGACGAACTTCGCTATGGGCTCGAAGAGAAGTTGGGACGCGGAGTTCAAACGGCATTGATTGTGCATGCGCCCAGCGTCCTGCCCTCGGAACGTGTTGTTGCGCTGCTTCGCGAAGCTTCAACGGAACAGCTTCAAAGTGCATTGGTATCCATTCTAGGTGGGTACCGTTTCGTTCAATTATCCGAAGAGAATCGCCAGTACTTGACTCAGCGACTACAGGAATGGGCGGCGAAAGCTTCCAATGCCGCACTGCTAAGCAATGCTCAGTGGTGCCTTCGTCAATGGAACCAAGAGACGTCGCGGCGAATCAGCCAACCCAGCTTTAGTGCAAACGCGACTTGGTTCACGACCACGCTTGGACAGCCGATGGTGATTGTAAAACCACCACCCCATGTGCTCGTGGGCAAAGACGACGAGCGCCGAGTGTGGGTGCGGATCGATCGCAACTATGCAGTAGCGGCGCACGAAGTAACTGGAGCGGAGTATGCGGAATTCTTGCAGGATCCGCGAGTTGCTGCGTGGATCGATCGTGACCGTCGCGCTCGCAATGCAAAGTTAGCCGACGATCGGCTCCCCCAAGCGGCTTCTTGGCAGCATGCAGTTCGCTACTGCCAATGGCTGTCCGAGCGCGAACATGTTCCTGAATCGCAGTGGTGTTATGCACACGTTTGGGAGGACGATCAGGAAGTTGCACTCGAACCAGGCTACTTGGATCGCAGTGGTTATCGTTTGCCGACACTGGCGGAACGAGAATGGGCTTGCGCTGCGGGTTCGGAGGACGCATGGCATTTCGGCAACGACCCAACTCTGATCTCGCGCTTTGAATGGACTTTGCCACACTCCGAAGGCGCTGTTCACGAAATTGCGACCATGCGTCCCAACAACTTCGGATTGTTTGATATGGGCGGCAACTTATCGGAGTGGGTGGATAATGTGGTGAGCTTTCCTTTGCGTTCTAGACTTCAATACTTTTTTGTTGACAGTGGAAACAAGAGCAAAGCCGCCGGCGAAGATAGATTCCTCGCCGGCGGTCGCTTCAAGTTCGGTGAGCAAGCGGCTTGTTCCAACTACTGTGTGCATGAACTGCCCAACTACCTATCAAGCTCAACCGGCTTTCGCGTAGCACGCACAATCCCTAAGTAGACTGCTACCGATTAGTCAACGGCAGAATCACTTGCCGATTCCAGCCACTTGCACTGACAACGGAATTAGGACTGCATCTTGCTCCAGTTCTTCTTCTTCGCCCATGTCGTCAACCAGCGGTTCGTCGCATGGATTGCCTCGTACAACAGATCTCAATACTGCGGAATCAAGCTGAACTTGCAAGTCGGACGATTCGCGTCCATTGCTGCCTTCACGATATCGAAGCACGCCGAGCTTTGCAGTGTTTCCTTTTTCGTTGTACATTATTTGAAAGTACTTTCCATTTGCCGCGGGCACTAGATCTACCTCAAGCATGTCTGGGATATTCTGCACGGTACCGTTGACTTCAACTTGGATATTTGCCAATCGTTGAAAGCCGCTGACACCTGGGCTGTAAACCATTAGGTAAGCGACCGTCTTCGGCTTTGGACCGATCTTGTTAGCGATATGAATCGCAACGGCATCTTTCTCTGTGCGAAACACCCAGTACTTTGCTTTCGTGGGACTCGAAGCGGCTGAGTTGATCATTGTGCCACTACCACCAGGTGCGGGCTTCGCCGGGTCAACCGCGTGAGCATTCAACCCAAAAGCAAGAACGAAAAGGGGTAGGACACGGAAAACACATTTTCGGAACATGTTTGACCTCTCAAGAAATGAGCTGAAACGTGGGGCTGCCTTTCAACAGATTTTCTAATTTTAGTTACCGCTGGCGAAGAATAGTCACCACGCTTCGGAATTCGCGATGATTCCCAAGTTTTTCACAATTCGAGCGAACAGACCCTACGCTTGTTCGACTCCAGGTTCTTTGTGTTGAAATCTCCTCGTGCTGGACTTAATTCGAAAGGTAGCAACTTGTTAAAGAACTTTATTCCTGGCTTAATCCTAGTGTTTGCAACGTCGAGCGGATGCAATCTGATGACGAACGCTGAAGTCGGTTCGGGAACGGTGCTCCGTGAGAGTCGACAAATCGCTGATTTCGATCGGGTGTCCATTCTTGGCGGTGCGACAGTTGAAATTCTCGCGGGCCAGTCTGAAGCAAAGTGCGAGGTGGAATATGACGACAATTTGTTGCAGTACGTTTCAACATCCGTTGAAGACAACCATTTGAAAATAACGTTCGAGAAGAGCACCACGAGCTCGCATCCACTGCGCATTTGGCTATCGACGCCGCATTTAAGTCGATTGAGTGTTTCGGGGTCAGCCAATGGAACAGTTGAGAACTTAGAAGAGCCTAAGTTTGAAATCGATGTTTCTGGAAGCGCAAAACTCGAATGCAAAGGCAAAGTTGATGAACTGACTTTGAAAGCGAGCGGAAGCGCGACGTTCAACTGCCTTGAATTAATCGCCGAAGATGTAAACGTGGGCATCACGGGCAGCGGCAGCGCGAACGTGCAAGCCGCGAGTCGCTTGGTCGTAAAGATCTCTGGTGCAGGCCAAGTGCGTTACGTGGGCAGCCCAGAAGTCGAGAAGAGTATCACGGGGGCGGGTTCCGTTGAAGCGATCGCAAAACAAACCGAGTGACGCGCGCGTTGCGACGGCTAGCGACAGACGTGTAACAAGGAGCCACTTGCAGCGGGCTACCATCAATGGACAGTAGCAGTTTTCAATGGACAGTAGCAGTTGACGCTGACAGGTCTATGTTCGCCGCTTTATAATGGGTACGTTACAGCTGAGAGCATCAGGGACACTGATGGTTTTCACTTGAAAAACCTTTTTGAAAACAAAGCGAAAACTTCCGTGCCAACGACTATTCCCACTGAACAAACGCTTTCAACCACTAGCCTCGAAGTACTTCGCGCACGACTGCGAGAGTCAGCCGCGAGACTTGACGCCTACGAAACTTGGCCCCGAGAGCAGTTGGCTTGGTGCGCCGAAGCTGGTGTGTTCCGTTGGTTCATTGAGCAGAAATTCGGTGGACTCAATTGGTCCGACAGTAAGATTATCGAAGGCTATCTGTCGCTTAGCCAGAGTTGCATGTCAACGACCTTTATCTTGACGCAATGGAACGCAGCTTGTCGACGCATAGCAAGCGGAGCGCACCAAAAACTGCGAGAAGAATTGCTGCCGCGCATGGCGAGCGGCGAGTTATTTGCGACGGTAGCGATCAGTCACCTCAGCACCAGTCGTCAACACTTAGCCCGACCCGCTCTGACCGCGCAACGAAGGCCCGATGGCAGTTTTGTACTAAATGGATTCAGTGCCTGGGTCACCGGCGGCGCTTACTCCGACTACATCGTTGTCGGCGCAACCCTACCCGATGGCAACCAAATTCTATGCTTGGTGCCGCGTTTGGCTCCCGGCGTAACGACTTACTTGGGACAACGCTTGGTCGCGCTCACGTCAAGCTGCACCGACAAGCTGCAACTGGAAAACGTCGTGGTACCGCCACACGACATTGTTGGCGGTCCGGCGATGAATGTGATGCAAACCAGCGGTGGCGGCGGTACTGGCGGGTTGCAGACCTCAACGCTTGCCGTTGGACTTGCTACGGCGGCATCGACTTACCTCCACAATGAGTCCAAGAATCGGCCCGACATTGCTCCCGCGGCGGATGCCATTCAATCCGAAGTTGACGAACTTCGCTCCGCGCTGATGGCTCTTGCAAGTCACAAGACCAGTCGTCTGTCTGCGAGTGAATTGCGAACTAAAGCGAACTCGCTGGTTCTTCGTGCGACTCAAGCCGCTTTGACGGTGTCGAAAGGTGCGGGCTTCTCAGCGGAAAGCGAGATCGGTCGCTGGGCGAAAGAGGCGCTTTTCTTTCTGGTCTGGAGTTGCCCGCAACCTGTGCTGCAAGCGAATCTCAACGAACTGACCAATGCTGACACGGACGGCTGTTCGATGGCTTAATTCGCACATCTAAGCCGTCATCGCCAAAGAATGTTGCCGACTTGGACCTTGTTGCTACGGATTGGGCGCGGGTATCAACGGAGTTGAATCGGCCGACTAAATGAATCCGTGATTCTAGTATGAGCACCGGCGATGCCAATCTCCTGCTGCACAGACCTAGAATTGATCGGCGATAACCTTACAATCCGACGCTGAGCTGCGTTTTTGGATTCCAGGTTTTCATTGATAGTCGCCATATGCCGTTAGTCACCGTCACCGATCTTACCATACGCTTCCGCGGTCCCGCTCTGCTCGATGGTGTCAACTGCTTGATAGAAAGCGGTCAACGCATCGGTTTGCTGGGCCGAAACGGTGCGGGCAAAACAACATTCATGCGAATCTTGGCAGGCACAGTTACTCCAGATCACGGGGCCGTTCAGTTTTCTCCAGGCGCGAAAGTCGCCTTGCTTCAACAAGATGTGCCGCAGGACACTGTTGGCACGATTGCAGAAGTTGTGTTGCAAGGTGTCGTTTCGCAAGTCGCAGCGCATTCCGATCACGAAAGCGCCTGGCAACGCGAACACGCGGCGGACCAGATCCTCAGCCGCATGGAATTGGATGGCGAAGCGAGATTTGAAACGCTTTCATCCGGAATGAAGCGGCGTGTGCTGTTGGCTCGCGCGTTAGTCGATTCGCCAGACCTGCTGCTGCTCGACGAACCGACGAACCACTTGGATATCGCTGCGATCGAATGGCTGGAGAATTTTCTGCTGCGGTGGCCGACTGCGTTCATGTTCATTACGCATGATCGAATGTTCTTGCGCAAGTTAGCGACGCGTATTCTTGAGATCGACGGCGGACGCATGTTCGACTGGTCGTGCGACTATGCAACGTTTCTAAAACGCAAAGAGGATGCGCTTGCCGCTGAAGAAAAACAGAACGCCTTGTTCGATAAGAAACTTGCTCAGGAAGAAGTTTGGATTCGCCAAGGCATCAAAGCTCGGCGCACTCGCAACGAAGGTCGTGTGCGTGCTCTTAAAGAATTGCGTACGCAGCGTTCCGAGCGCTGTGAAAAAGTCGGCTCAGTTAATCTCAAAATTCAAGAAGGCGCTCGCTCGGGGAATCTTGTCGTCGAAGCCAAAGAGTTGTCTGTCGCGTTCGGCGATCGTCAAATCCTCGATGGCTTTTCCACCACGATTATGCGCGGCGACAAAGTCGGCATCATCGGTCGCAATGGAGCTGGCAAGACGACGTTGCTGCGCACGCTTCTCGGCGAACAAAAACCGGATAGCGGTTCCGTCCGTTTGGGAACGAATCTGCAGATCGCTTACTTCGATCAACTCCGCGGTCAACTCAACGCGGACAAAACGATCGAAGATGAAGTTGGTGACGGCTACAAGACGGTTGAAATCAACGGCAAACCAACTCATATCATCGGTTACTTGCAAGACTTTCTATTCACGCCCGAGCGCGCACGCACTCCGATCAAACAACTGAGCGGCGGTGAACGCAATCGCGTGTTGCTCGCCAAACTGTTTGCGAAACCAGCCAACGTCATCGTGCTCGACGAACCGACCAACGACTTGGATGCGGAAACGATGGAGATGCTCGAGGAGCGTTTGATTCAGTATCAAGGTACGATGCTGGTCGTCAGCCACGATCGCGAGTTTCTGAACAATGTCGTGACCAGTTGCATTGTGTTCGAAGGTGACGGAGTGGGCGAGTACATTGGCGGTTACGACGATTGGCTACGTCAATCGGATTCGAAATCGACATCATCCGGTGATGGCAAGTCGAAAACCGCCGGGCAAAAATTCGAAGCTGCTATCCCGGCGACTAAGAAACCGCCCGCTGCGACTGGCAAGCTGAGTTTCAAAGAGACTCAAGAGCTGAAGAATTTGCCGCAGATGATCGAGAAGATCGAAGCGGCTATCGCTGCCAAGCACGACCAGATGGCCGATCCCGACTTCTATAAAAAGCCCAAACAGGAACTCGCCCGCGAACAATCGCAACTCGCCGATCTGGAGACGCAATTAGCCGAAGCGTTTGAGCGCTGGGGCGAACTGGAAGCTCGCAAGTAGCTGAAGCGAACTTGCGTCCAACTCGGCTTCCGCCCACTTCCTGACCACTGACGACATGACCACTGATGACATAGTGGTCCCACGGATGAAAACCGATCAGTTAGCCACAATACCTCTGCTCTCTTCATCCGTGGGACCGCGATGCCATCCGTGGGTAGATTCAACTTGCTGACCCAATTCGCCGAAGCGTTTGAGCGCTGGGGCGAACTGGAAGCTCGCAAGTAGCTGAAGCGAACTTGCGTCCACCTCGGCTTCCGCCCACTTCTTGACCACTGATGACATGACCACTGATGACATAGTGGTCCCACGGATGAAAACCGATCAGTTAGCCCCAATACCTCTGCTCTCTTCATCCGTGGGACCGCGATGCTATCCGTGGGCAGATGAGCGAGCTAACCAATAACTGCCTTGCCAACCCATGGTTGGAGAACTGTAGGAACGTGGATCTTGCCGTCAGCCTGTTGGTGGTTTTCCATGACTGCGATCAGCGCGCGGCTGAGTGCGAAGGCGGTGCCGTTGAGCGTGTGCACAAGATGCGTCCCCTTCTCGCCTTTGATTCGATACCGAATGTTCAAGCGACGCGCTTGGTAATCAGTGCAGTTCGAAGTACTGGTCACTTCGCCCCACTCGCCGCTTTCGCCGCGACCTGGCATCCAAGCTTCCAAGTCGTACTTGCGATAAGCGGGTCCGCCGAGATCGCCCGTGGCGGTATCGACGACGCGGAACGGCACTTCCAGCGCGTCGAACAAGTCGCATTCGATCTGACGAAGCTCTTCATGGATCGCATCGCTTTGATCCGGAAGCGTGAACGCGAACATCTCGATCTTGGTGAACTGATGAACGCGATAAAGCCCCTTCGACGCGCGACCCGCCGCGCCCGCTTCTGTTCGGAAACAGTGGCTGATACCGACCATTTTCAACGGCAATTCTTCCGCGTTGATCGTTTGATCCGCCATCATCCCGCCCAGCGTGATCTCGGCGGTGGCCACCAAATTCAAATCGGTGTTCTCGATCGAATAAATCTGCGTCTCGGGCCCACGCGGCATGAAGCCGATGCCGTGCAGAATCTGCGTGTGCGCCACATCAGGCGTTGTGATCGGAATGAACCCGCGCGCGACCAACTGATGAACCGCGAACTGCTGCAACGCTAACTCGAGCAACACCGCGTCGCGTTTGAGGAAGTAAAACCCAGCACCCGCAACGCGCGCACCCGCTTCGAAATCGATCATGTCATGGAGCTTGCCGAGCTCGAGATGGTCCTTGGCTTTAAAGTCGAACTTCGGAACCGGCGTTTTCCCGAGGCTGATTTCCAGGTTGGCTTGATCGTCGGCACCGATCGGTGCAGCCGGATGCGTCAAGTTCGGCACGTGGACTTCGAGTTCATGAATCTGCTTGTCGAGTTCATCGTGAGCCGCCTGGGCAGCGTCTTTGTGCTCGCGCAGTTGACGTCCCTGCTCCTTCAAGGTCTCGCGTTCTTCAGGCGTCTTGGCACCACCGATCTGCTTGCTCTTCTCGTTCGCCAACCGGTTCAGCTCTTGTGTTTCGTTCAACTTACTGCGCCGCAGTAACTCTAGCTCAACCAGCTTGTCCACATCCGCCTTCGCTCCACGGCGAACGCAGTTTTCTTTGACAAGGTCCGCATTTTCAATGATGTATTTTCGATCAAGCATGGTTTACGTCGGGTTGAGTTGAGGCGAGGGATGTGGACGCACAAAGGTGTACGATTCTATGACAAACAGCGAAATAGTGCAGCAGCAGGTTAACGCTCGTCAATCGTCGCTTCGAAATTGGCCACTTCGAGCCAAACGCCTGATTCCGCTGGCTTGTTGCACGGCGGTACTGGTAAACCCGCGTGCGTTGGCTGGAAGCACATTGACTGATAAAATGGGCGATAATATCGAAAAGCTGCCTTAGACAACAACCAGTGACGGAAGGATGCTGAGCATGCCGATGCACGATTGGTCGCGCGTTCAATCCGGCGTTTACCACAACTTTCACGTTCTCTGGTTGTCGACAATCACCAATCGTCTGAATGCGGGGTTGCTGCCGCAAGGGATGTTCGCCACGGCAGAGCAGATCATTGGCGGCTCTGAACCGGACGTGGTTACGCTTGAGCAAAGC
>JBGSJB010000812.1:0-2676 GCA_041742175.1 Pirellulaceae bacterium | reverse complement strand
AGCCGCAAGACCGAGACCGAAAGCGGTGAGGACGGATTCCATCGGCCTCCGATAAACCATGTCGCGGGCGGATTCGACGCCCTCTTGAACTCCGTGTGACACGCGGTCGTATTGGCCGCGAATTTCTTCAGCGGCCACTCCTGCGTATTCGCTGGCTTGGTCATAAACACGGTTTACATAGCCGGAAGTGCTTGCCCCTGCTGTCCGGATAAAGTCCTCGATCACTTCTCGAGTTTCACCAGTTTTTTTCTGGATTGTACCAATCAGTGCTTGGATATTACCTTCGGCTTTTGAAATGTCGTCGCTGGTGATTTGCCCATATTTCTCCTTAACTGCGCCCGCCACGTTATTCCACGAACCTTTGAGCTCGTCGCTATTCATCGTAATGTACTTCCCTATAAAGCTAGACTCGGTGACCGCACAATCGCGGTTCTGTGTTGTCTTGGTCTAGTAAGCAACCGTTGTGCCAACCAGCAATCTCAAATAGCTCAAGTTCCAATATCCCGATTGATTGGGTTATGTGATCGCTTTTCGAGCATGCGGTGGATTTCCCGTTCTTGGCGTAATCCTGATTTACCATCGGGCGCGTCGACTTAGCGAGAAAACAGCAGATTCTGGGGTGGCGATGTAAAGCGGGCGATTAAACGCCGTTCATCCCTTAAAGCAGGGCTTCGCGTGTTGATATATCGTACAACGACTAGCATTTTTATTGCGCGAATTCCGAACGACGATCGTAGTAAGCGACGGTAACTACTGTAGTCGCCGTAAGTCTTTGCATCTTGGCACAGACAATGCGTAGAGGTTCTAACGAACCGGTCAGTTCAGATGATGGAGCGTGCAGAACGAAAAGAACAAATTCAGACTATAAGCATTCCTAACAAGGAGAACTACTCATGTTATCTTGGGCACTAACGTTTTTGGTAATCGCATTAATCGCGGCTGCACTTGGGTTCGGAGGATTAGCCGGTCCAGCAGCAACGATCGCGCAGGTCCTCTTCTTCCTATTCGTTGTAATGTTCATTGTTTCGCTGATCTTCGGTGGAACACGTCGGACAAACGTATAGATTTCTCAATCGCTGGCGAGGGCAAACTGAATGTCCGACGCGCTTGGAATGAACACCAAACGGTGGGTTGAAGACGAGTTGTATTCGTCAATTCAGCCCACCTTTTTTTACGCATAACTATTTCATGGTATGGGCGGCAGGCTTTTAGGCATAATCTGATCTCTTAAACATTGCAGGTCTATCATGGTGGTAGGCCATTTACTGCAGAAGATGGTATCCATAACCTTGATGAATTTAAAATCGTCGACTGAACAACTTAACTACCGTTTTGGCAAATGCCTCTTGATAGCCAAGGCGATGCACCCTTCGTTTCAACTAATTCAACATGCGATTCGAGCATCAGGAAGCGAGGTTGTTGAATTAGATATCAAGTGCGAAGACGGTGACAAGATCGCGAAATGTGCCGCCGAACAGTTTCAAGATCAAACTTGTGACTGGATCCTGGTTGGGGGAGGTGACGGATCACTCAATCTGGCAATTAACACGATGTTTCACTTGGGCAACTTCGTGCCTCTGGTGATTTGTCCCTTAGGTACCGGCAACGATTTTGTCCGAAACCTAGTAATTGATCCAACCCTTGCTTACACTCCCGACTCAGAATTCCAGCCAGATTTCAAGCTCATGGACGTCGTTGCTGTAAGGATAAACGACGGCGAGCAAGAGAAGTTGTACGCCAATATGCTGTCGGTGGGTAATGGCGCGGAAAAAGCAGATCAGATCACAGAGGATGCAAAGGCGGCTTGGGGTACGCTAGTGTACATCATGCAGTTTTGGAAGACTGTCACGGATATTCAAACTTTTGAGGCCACACTCTACTGCGACGACGATGCACCAGTGACGATGACGCTTTCAGATTTATTCGTTGCGAATGGTCGAACGTGCGGTGGTGGGCGATGTGTCGTCCCCGATGCCAAAGTCGATGACGGACAGTTCGAGTTGGTAGCGATTCGCGAGGGGGACAATCTCCAAGGGGTGCATTTGGTGCAAAGCTTCTTTGCGCAACAGCACTTGAAGAACGAACTAGTCTATTTTCGAAGATTGAAGAAACTTATCATTGATTGTGGGCGAGAGGTGACGCTAACAACAGACGGCGAACACGACTTAGGTACGCGTTTTCAACTTGAGTCTATCCCTAGAGCTGTGCCGGTGATGGTTTGCCAGCCGCATCGCATGAACGGAATGATATCTGCTATAACTACGGTGCGTGCCTCACAAAGTTTAAGCCCAGAGCGCCACGAGGCGAATTTGTAGTTGTTGGAGATTTAATTATGCGTGTCCTACTCGTTATCGTTCTACTCATCGTCGTGTTCGTTGCGCTTGGGTACGTTACAATGTCACGCGACGGCAATTCCGCAACGGTCACAGTCGATACCGACAAGGTTAAATCGGATACGACTGAGGTACTCAAAAAGACGAACGATGCTCTAGACCGAATGGTCGACGGTGCTGCGGATGGTCTTCAACGAGATCCTGATCTTGATACCACCGTCGATGCTGAACCGGTGGCTCCGTAGTCATTCTTGCACAGTGCGGAGAATGTTGGGTTCCTGTGAAAATTTCAGCGATCGGCGTTAATGTCCTTGCCCTTTGAATCTAGTCGAAAACAGCGTAT
>JBGSJB010000811.1:0-5542 GCA_041742175.1 Pirellulaceae bacterium | reverse complement strand
ACGTTTTCAAGTTCCTTACGCTCCTGATCGTCCAATCGAACGATATACTTCTTCTCCATAGCACACCTCCATGTTACCAAGAGAATCGCAGTTTTGGCGAAATTAGGGAACCCTAAAATTCAATTGGAACAAAGCACTAGCTATGCATGCGCGGAAGTGGATTGCCTTTGGCGATAATCTCCGACTCGAGCGCGGACAATTCTTGCAGCCGCTGTTTGACGACTGCGTCAGATGCAAAGTGCTTTGCCATGCGTACGTAAGTCGTGTGATGTCGAGCTTCGGATTCAAAGAGCGAACGATAGAACACTTTGAGTTCTTCGTCCTGCACGTGATCCGCCAGCAGACTGAAGCGTTCGCAGCTTCGCGCCTCGATCAAACTGGCGACTAGCATCCGGTCGACAGCCCGTTCGGCTCCGCGCGGCCTCACGAGGCTGTTCAGTTCGCGGCCGTAGTGACCCGCTTGCTGGTTTTTGAACTCGATGTCGCGGCGTTTGAGCAGAGCCAGCACGAGGTAAAAATGCTCGAGCTCCTCTTCGATGATCTCGGTCATCTCGCGGCAGATCTCTTCGTTTTCGATATAGGCTCCCATAATGCTCATCGCGTTCGCAGCCGCTTTGTATTCGCAGTGTGCGTGGTCGACCAAAATTTCTGGCAGGGATTCGTCGACTTGCGTCAGCCAACGTTGTTGCGAAGTGCTTTGGAGATTGAGCATCGGAGACTTTCAGCGATTCAGAGCGACGGTTTTGCAGAGTGCTTTGCGGTCCGCACCATTATCGGCGTCGGCTGAATATTTGCCACCCGGAGTGCAAAAAGGCAGCTGTAACCATTGCTGATTTGCTATGCCACTGCACTATTGGGAGATTGATGCACGTCTTTGCGTCCAATCACTAAACTGCCGATCACGATCATCACTACGCCCGATCCGAGGAATGCGAGATCCCACATCCAATGGTCGGCTGTTTCGGTCACGTGGTGAACGTGGAGAATGTGGTGGTCGATAACGCCCTCCACTAAATTGAAAAGGCCCCAACCCAGTATGAGTGAGCCAATGAATGTCGATCCTTTCAACGGGACGTTGGGGTTCTTGGCGGCACCCCATAGCATCGCGATTCCAATGGCCGTCATAACCCACGTTAGGACGTGAAAAAGACCGTCCCAGAACATGTTGATTTCAAGGTTAACCACCAGTTGATCGTTCGGGATGCCCCGCGTTGGATACTTTGCGGAAAGCATGTTGTGAATTTGCAGAAGCTGATGAAGCACAATGCCATCGACAAAGCCGCCCATGCCAATTCCGATGGCCGATCCGGCTGCGATTAAGTTTCAGAGACTCCAAGGTGCCAAAACTATTGTTCCGACATACGCGATACGATCCATTCAATTGGAATAGCCGCTGTATCGCGTAGCTTTAGGCTAGATTTCCCTGGTGGGTTGATTGGCAAAATTCGTTTTTATGTGGCAACCTTGGAAGGCTAGAAAGAGTGGCTTCGATTTGAGCGACTCGGGCTAGCGGAGCCAGAGCTTTCAACCCCAGAGCGATCCCTATGTCCGCAGTTGCTTCTCCCGGGCGCGCGCGTAAAGCCAACTCGCAAGTGCTTTGTAAGTTCAGCCTTCACCGGCCAAACGACGTGGCGAAGGTGGCAACGTTGTGGCGAGTCTTAATCGTTGCGATTGCGATTGCATCGAACGCGGCGCTTTTGATCTGCCAACAGGTGGCTATCCGTTTACTAGCTCCGTTGATCGGCTCGTCAATTGAAACCTGGTCTGCGATCCTTGGAGTCTTTCTATTGGGTATCGCGGCTGGCAACTTCATCGCTGGGAAACTGGCGGATCGCTGCTCTGCGACCAAAATGATCGCAGCGAGTCTAATGCTGGGTTCGCTGTCGGTGCTGTTGATGCAAGTTGCAGTTTGGTGTTTGACCGCTTCGGCCTACTTTGCAACTTTGCCACTGGAGATACAGACGATCTTGGCTTCCGTAGCGGTGTGTTTCCTGCCAGGACTAACGCTCAGTCTGGTGACACCGCCTTCGATTCGCAGCGTGGTTCAGCAAGCTGCGGAAGCAGGCAACGCATCAGGACGGATTTTTGCGTGGGGTACCTTTGGAAGTTTGCTTGGAAATTACTTAACCGGTTTTGTATTGATTGCGATGTTCGGCATTGGTGCGATCGTACAGGTGACCTGGATTGGGTTGCTCGCGCTGGCTGGATTGGTACTGTTGATCGGTCGGCAGGTCGGCGGGCAGTTAACTGCGCCTCGAGCACCTTCGCTGAACGCCGAAGAGCCCCAGGTCGGCGCGAATTCAGTAGCGTCGAAGGATTCTCACTTTGAATCGACTCTCGAGCTCGCAACCAACCAATGGTACGTACGCGCGATCATCATTGTGACGACTTGCAGTTTCGTTTCCGGTGCGCTCGAGGGAGCTGCGTTCAGAATTCTTGCACCGCTGGTCGGTGTGTCGATGTTCCTTTCGGCCGGAGTCGTCGGAGTCGTGTTGACTGGCATGGCGATTGGCAACGCGATCGGTGGTCTGATCGCCGCGCGCTATGGCACCGTTGCAGCTTTGAAGAAGTCGCTAGCGGTGGCCGCGTTCAGCACTCTAGCGATTGTAATCGTATGGACGCTTGCGCTTCGAGTCGGGTTCTATGATGGCTGGCCGATGATTCCAAAAGTGATCGTCTGGTCGTTCAGTCTGTTCTTGATCCCAGCTTTGGCTCTTGGAACGATCACACCTCAAGTCATCGGGTTGTCAGTGCGCGATGTGAGCCGAACCGGGTCGGTCGCTGGCCGGTTGTATGGTTACTCGACGCTGGGGTGCATCTTAGGCATCATGGTGTCCGCTTGGTGTTTGATCGAAAGTCTAGGCGCGATTCGAACCAGTATCGTCTGCGGAATCCTACCGCTGATGATGATCCTATTGCTCAGTCGATTCGAAGCGTTGCCTTTGCGTCGCGAATCGTGGCGTATGGCGCTAGGCTTGATTGTTTTCGGCGGATTTTTGTTCTTGCATCACCAATCACCGTTCGATCGAGAGAGCAAGTACTTTGCTTTGAAAGTCACCGATGCGGTGGTAGAAGATCGAGAGTTGAAAAAGTTGGCATTGGATTCATTGATTCATTCTTGTATCGACCTTAAGGATCCAAGCTTTTTGTTCTATCAGCACGAGCAGATCCAAGCGGACTTGACGCGCGCTGCGGCAATTGAGGCGCGGGCGGCTGGACGCGCGCCGCGAGTGCTAGTCATCGGTGGTGGCGGCTATTCGTATCCGAGATGGGTTGAGGCGCAAGCTGATCTGGCAGACGTGAAGATCGATGTTGTCGAGATCGATCCGGCGGTAACCGAGATTGCGCACGACAAGCTGGGTTTGTCGCGTTCGACTCGGATTGTTTCGATTCACAAAGACGGACGTCAGTACGTGAAGAATGCTCCCGCAGCGACCTACGATCTGGTGATTCAAGATGCCGTCAATGATATGTCGGTGCCGTATCACCTGATGACGGCTGAGTATGAAGGGCTGGTCAAGCGACTGCTGCATCCCAATTGCCTTTATCTGCTGACAGTGATCGACAACGTTGACTCCGGTCGCTTCCTCGCCTCGGCGGTTCGAACAACGAACAATGTCTTTGGGAATGTGAACTTGATGTTGCCAGGAGAACCGGAAGCGGACACGCGTTACGTGTTTGTCATAGCCGGTCGCAACTTACCTGCAGACAAAACTTTGATTGCAGATTCGATTGTGGACATAACTGCCAGCACCAGAGCGGAACCGCATTCGTTCTTTACCACCGTCGAGCGACAATGCGTTCGCGAATCGACTTTTGTGTTCCCAAAGATTGAAGTGACCCGGTTGCTGAACCGCAGCCGATCGCAGTCGCCGTTGCTAACCGACGATTTCGCACCCGTCGACGTGCTGATGTCGGGACAATTCTTGCGTCGCGAGAATCCGGAACTCTAGGCAAGCGAACCGCAGAGCATCAGCCGCACAGCGTTAGTGACGTTCCGCTAAGTACAGCCAAGCGGGGTTCGCAGCCAGCCAAAAGAGCGTGAAGTCGCACTGCGGAATGCAAAGCGATCCGACTGCGAGGCAGCTTGTCTCGCCCGCCACGGGTGCAAGGTGAAAACTTGCTAGTTAGGGCTCGACGGCTACGAACGGCTGCGTTAGACTCCTGAGTTCAATATTTACAGCAAAATTTCACTACACGACCAGACTTGAAATTATGTACGCGATCTTCGTCGACGGCGGCCGCCAATACAAAGTTGAACCAGGGCAACGACTCGATATCGACTATCGTGACGGTTCGGAATCCGGCGATATCCTTGAGTTTTCGCAAGTTTTGGCGATCGGTGGCGACGGTGGGCTGAAGCTCGGAACGCCTGCACTGTCCGGTGCAAAAGTGACCGCGAAGGTTATCGGGATGGAAAAAGGCGAAAAGCTGTATATTCAAAAGTTCCGTCGCCGCAAGAATTCGAAGCGCCGAACTGGTCATCGCCAAAAATATACCCGAGTTCAAATCGACGAAATCGCTAGCTAAGCGATTCCCCCGATCAATCAAATGTAAACGCCACAAAAGCTGCCCGCGGGTGGCTTTTTTCTTTTCGTTCGCGACCGACTTTGGCGCGCGATCTTCTCCGCTGAGTTACATAGCTCGATTGGCGATGCATTGTTGAAGTGTCCCGATTTGGTAGATTGGGCAAGACACGGCGGAAACTACAGCTTTTTCCGGTAGCTTGGATTCTAGCTATTGAATCAGCCGAATGTTTCGGGAAGACCAACATAGAGCGCGAGCGATTGACGCGTTCACTGGGCACGTTCACTGGGCAAGTTCGGCGAGCGTGTTCGACTGTGGGAAATTGCAAATAGCACTGAAGGGATCGAAAGCGATGGCATCCGATGTTCGCTTAAAAGAGCAGTTGCCAGATCTTACCAACACGATTGTCGCGACTTACACGGCGAGCGACCGCATCAATCACTTGGGGCACTGCCCGCTTCCCAAGTATGAAGTCATCATCTCGATTCTCGACGACTTGAAAGACATTTTATATCCCGGTTTCCGCCGTCGCGAAGGGCTGCACATCGGCAACGTGACTTATCACGTAGGTAACCTGATCGATGGCTTGCATGACAAATTGACCATTCAGATCGCTCGCGCTTTGCAGCATGACGATCGCGTCAAGCAGCGGAAGAGTGAGTGCGAGAGTCAAGTTGACTACGAGGCTAAGGGGCAAGCCATCGCGATTCATTTCCTGCAGCAGATACCTCGTCTGCGGCAGTTGTTAGCGACGGATGTGGACGCAGCCTTTGATGGCGACCCTGCCGTTAGCAGCCGCGATGAGATTATCTTTTGCTATCCGGGATTAGAAGCCATCACGGTGTATCGCATCGCTCATGAATTGCGGCGGCTGGGAGTGCCTTTCATTCCTCGCATGATGACCGAGTGGGCGCATCAGAATACCGGCATCGATATCAATCCAGGCGCGACCATTGGCGAGTATTTTTTCATCGACCATGGAACCGGTGTTGTGATTGGCGAGACGTGCGAGATC
>JBGSJB010000810.1:0-6703 GCA_041742175.1 Pirellulaceae bacterium | reverse complement strand
GCGATCCCGGCGCAAGGCATGACCGTCGATGAACTCAAACGCGAAGTCAACTTGCGTTACGAACGAATCGTCTCGGGGCTTGAAATCGAACCTGGAATCAACGCTGAGGCTCAGCATTTCGTCTACATCACGGGCGAAGTTGCTTTGCCGAACCGGTATCAATTGATTGGCCCCACTTCGGTCACTCAAGCGATCGCGCTCGCTGGTGGCCATCGAAGCACTGGAGCAAACTTGCGACACATTGTGATCTTCCGCTATGCAGAAGACTGGCGAGTTACAACGACTTGTCTCGACTTGCGAGGTGCCATTCTGGGCAAAGATCCCACGCCTGCTGACAACATTTGGCTGCGCGACAGTGACACAGTGATCGTCCCGCAATCTGGATTGAAGTCCATGAACAACTTCGTGCGTCAAGTATTCACGGAAGGTATCTACGGCGTGTTCCCGTTCAGCTACAACATCTCCAGGTTTGAAGGTGGATCGGTTAGTACGAACTAAGTAGTACGAGTTAGAGAGCTCTGTGTGTGTTTCGGTTGTCGCGCTCGGTTAAAGACTTCGATTTTGGGTGGCACGCCCTGAGTCTCGAAGGGCGTGGGCAGTGCTGGATGACTTGGCATCGCGAGTTCCATGATCCGACCTAGGAAGGAGCGCTTTGCAAAGGTGCTTCAAGATTGGCGACAGTGTGAAGTGTTTCGTTGCTTCCACACGCCCTTCGCAGAGCCTCAGAGCGTGCCACCCAGCCACAGAGCGTGCCTCAGAGCGTGTCACCTGGAACAGATCGACGCTTTTTGGAGAGTTCTGTCGAATTTGGATTGAGCGCTCCAACCGAGCGACGTTTTGGCTATCATAAGTTCCCCCAAAAGCCACTCGCCAAACGGAAGGATGAACGTTCATGAGCCAAGCGACTAGTACCTCTGTAACCTGCACTTCTTGGTGGCGCTACATGGAGCCTTATCATTGGTTCGTGTTTGCGATGGCCGCGCTGGCTTGGTTGTTCGACTGTTTTGATCAGCAAATTTTTATTCTGTTTCGCGATAGCGCTTTGAAGACGTTGGCTTTGCCCGAAGGCGCCGACGTCAAAGCGTACGGTGGGTATGCCACGTCGATCTTTGTTGCCGGTTGGGCCACAGGCGGTTTGATCTTTGGCTCGGTGGGTGACCGCATTGGCCGCGCGAAAACGTTGACGATCACTGTGTTGCTGTATTCGCTGTTCACAGGCCTGTCGGCTCTATCGACATCGTGGATTGACTTTGCGATTTACCGCTTTATCACGGGACTGGGTGTCGGCGGCGTGTTTGGACTCGCCGTAGCGCTCATCGCGGACACGCTGCCTGATACGGCGCGACCAGGCGCGCTCGGAATGCTGCAAGCGTTATCTGCTGTGGGCAACATCTCTGCGGGCTTAGTAAGCATGTGGATGGGAAACTTGATAACATCGTATGCATCGGTATCCGAAGATTCATTTCGCATCACTTCAGAAAATGCGTGGCGACTGGCGTTTCTATTGGGAGCGATTCCCGCGTTCCTGTGTGTGTTTATTCAGTTTCGTTTAAAAGAGCCCGAGAAGTGGGTGAAGGCTCGTGAAGAAGGTCGACTGACCGGTGTGAAGTTCGGATCCTACACTTCATTGTTGGGTGCGGGACGATGGCGCAAGCCCGCTTTATTGGGCATGTTACTGTGCATCACGGGTGTGATCGGATTGTGGGGTATCGGATTTTTTGCACCCGAGTTAGTTGGCGATGTGATCAACACTTCGCTGCGCGCGAAAGGCGTCAGTGAGACGGAGATCGCCAGTCAAGCGACTTACTACAAAGGATTGAACAGTATCGTTCAAAATGCGGGCGCGTTTTTGGGAATGATTGCGTTCTCTTACGTCGCGCAGTGGATCGGTCGCAAGCCGGCGTTTGTGATCGCGTTTATAGGAGCGTTTCTGTCGACCAATCTTTACTTCATCATGTTCAAGGGAGTGGACCAACTGTGGATGAGTGCTTTGATGGGCTTCTTCCAGTTGGCTCTGTTTGCGGGCTTTGCAATTTACTTGCCAGAGCTGTTTCCTACGCGTTTGCGGAGTACGGGTACTAGCTTCTGTTACAACGTGGGACGATTCCTCGCAGCAACGGGTCCCTTCACGTTGGGGTTGCTATCGAAATATCTCGGGGAGTCTGCGGTCGCAAGGTTGCCCGAAGCGGCTGACGCAGCCGAGAAGGCGGCGGCGAAGTTGGGAGCGTTCCGCGAAGCGACGAGTTGGGTCAGTATCGTGTTCTTGCTCGGCCTGGTGGTCGTGTTCTTTCTGCCCGAGACCAAGGGCAGAGCGATGCCTGAAGACTAACGCTGTGTAATCATTCAGCTTTAGGGTGGCACGCTCTGACTTGTTGTTTGCTTAATTTGGCGCCTTTTCAATGTTTGCTGAAGGGTTTTAGACTCGCGGAGGGGGTTTCGTGCGGAATGACTTGTGTCGACGGACTTTCGCGAGGAAGGCGCATTTCGCTCAGCTTTGCCATTAGAGTCGCTAATAATACGCATTGATTGCCCAGTAATCCGACATAACTGGACAAAATTTTGTCTGTGACAACAAAGCACTATTTGGCGAGTTTGGTAAAGGCGGATACAATGCGGCCAGTTTGGATGACGTGGAAGTAATAGCAAACGTTTGCTTGCCGTACAGCGGCGGGCGAAATGGTCGACGAACTGGATGCTAACGGCATACGAGTTGGTCGAAGTAGCGATTAAAGGCGGTTTGTACAACTTTCCTTAAAATCGACGGAATTAGACCGCGTCAGTCTGTTAGCGAAAGTATATTTCCTGAATGAGCCTTGGGGCTTTCCAGGCGATGTGCTTGAGCTCTTAAAGCTATAGAACACTCAACAGGAGCAACCGAGTGCAAGTCAACGTATCTGCGCGTCATGGATCGATCAGCGCCCAGGACCAACAAATTATTCGCGAAAAAGCAGAAAAGGTACGCCGTCTGTTTGATCGCGTGAATGCGGTTGCAGTGACGGTCGATTTCCAGCATCCTGACAACCCGAATGTCGAAATCAATGTAACCGCCGAACACGCTCCGGAGTTTGTCGCTTCCACGGCCTCCTCCACTGTTATAAGCGCACTTGATATGACGATTTCAAAGATTGAACAGCAGTTGCGGAAGCACAAAGAAAAGACCACCGAGCACAAGTCTGCCGGCATCAAGCACATACCTCTCGCGGATTCCGATGAGTAAGCGAGAGTTTGGAAAGGGTACTACTAGATGAAGTTTTCAGATTTTGTGAGTGGCAAGGCAATTCGCGCCGATCTACGCTCGACTGACAAAGTGAGTGTGATCAACGAGTTAGTCGAGTCGCTGTTTAGCGCTGGTGAAATTGGCGCTAATGATAAAGAAGACATTGTTAAAGCGATTTTGAAACGTGAAGAACTTGGTAGCACTGGAATTGGGCGTGGCATTGCGGTGCCGCACACCAAGCATCCAAGCGTGAACAAGCTGATTGGCACCGTCGGTGTCAGCACCAACGGGGTGGAGTTTGAGAGCTTAGACGGTGAGAAGGTTCAATTGTTCTTTTTGCTCGTCTCACCGCCAGATCGTCCGGGCGATCATCTGCGAGCGCTCGAGAACATTTCGCGTCAGTTGCGTGATGAGACCTTCTGTCGATTTCTAAAGCAAAGCAAGACGTCTGACGACATTCTTCAATTGCTGAACGAAGCAGACAGCAGTCAGTTCGGTTCGTAGCGCGGAAGTTCGTATTGTTGCGTTCATTCAAGGGCGGTATCAGCAGCTAACCAAAGGTTTTTCAGAATTTCGCAGTCAGAAGATGGAATGTCAGCCGCAGTTCATAGGACTGTAATTGTCAGCAACGAGCAGGGTTTGCACATGCGACCTGCCGATTTGCTGGTGCGCGCTGCAGCCCGTTTTCAATGCCAAATCGAGATTGAGAAAGACGGCCATTCAGTCGATTGCAGGAGCATCATGGGGATTTTAACCCTCGGTGCAGTGCAAGGCGTGTCGCTGAAGGTAAGTGCAACGGGTGCGGATGCTGAAGAGGCTTTGAAGTGTATCGCAGAGCTCTTCGCTGCCGGATTCAATGAGTCGGATACAGAAGTTGCTTAGCTTCAGCCGCATGGCTGAGGCTGCGAGCAGAAATGTTGCTGAACAAACGCACCGCGTTTGAACTCGGCGAGTTTGCGTGTTGGCATTGTCTTTATCGACGCCGCCGATATCGCAAGTCATCCTTTTTAAATCAACACAAGACATTATGTACTCAACTTTTGTCCCAAGTATGGCTCACTGCCGACCGTCGCGTTCCGCGCGACGAGGCATGGTCGCGCACTTGAGGGCGAAGCTGTTGACAGTAGCCCCCCTATGCTTGAACTGCAAGGCATCGCGGTCTCGCCAGGAGTTGCCATCGGAAAGGTTTTGATCCTTGACCAAGAAGGTTATCGGATCACTCGCTCTCAGATAGATTCCTCAGACCGCAATAATGAAGCACAACGGTTGCGCCAAGCGATTGACGAAGCTTCGTTGCGCCTGGATGAGCATCGTCAGCGGTCGGCAGAAAAATTGGGCAAGAAGGTTGGCGCTATCTTTTCAGCGCACCAACAAATGTTGCTTGATCCAAGCCTGCACGCTGAGTGGCAGCGGTTGATCGATCAAGAATGCTACAGCGCTGAATACGCCATCTCTTCCGTCTT
Source organism: Pirellulaceae bacterium (assembly GCA_041742175.1). Classification (GTDB taxonomy): domain Bacteria; phylum Planctomycetota; class Planctomycetia; order Pirellulales; family Pirellulaceae; genus Aureliella. The sequence continues at coordinate 2,023 of JBGSJB010000810.1, read as the reverse complement.
GAATCGCTACGCTCAAGCCTTCCGAAACATGGGTTCGGACATGATGAGCGAACGTGCTAAGGACATTCGCGATGTCGAACGCACACTGCTCGAAGCACTCGGCGGACAACCCACACAAGCCAGTGGTGGCGACGGTCAATCGGTACTTGCCAGCCACGATCTAACTCCTAGTGAAACTGCCAAACTGGATCGCGAAAAAATTCTGGGCTTTTGTACCGAAGTCGGTGGTCCAGGTGGTCACACGGCGATTGTTGCCCGCGGCCTGGAAATTCCCGCTGTCGTGGGCTTGGGTGCGTTTCTGCATCGCATCGCAAACGCCGCCGAAGTGATTGTCGACGGTTACCGCGGTCGTGTCATTTTGCAGCCTAGCGAAGAGGTGCTCGCGCGATATCGCGAACGTATCGAAGTTCGTGCGACGCGCACAACCAAACTGCGGGAACTTCGCGATCTGCCCGCACAGACGATTGATGGAACAAACGTCAAGTTGATGGCGAACATTGAGTTTCCTTACGAAGTCGAAGCCTGCTTGGCTCGCGGCGCTGAAGGCGTGGGACTTTATCGAACCGAGTTCTTGTACCTAGGGTCCGTGAAAGAGCCGACTGAGCAGCAGCACTTCGAAGCCTATCACGAAGTTGTCAGTGCTATGGGTGGCAAGCCGGTGGTGATGCGAACACTCGACCTTGGCGCGGACAAAATGGGGCAAGCCCCGCAATCGGATCGCGAGAACAATCCGTTCCTCGGTCTGCGCAGCATTCGATTATCGCTTCGCAATCCACACATGTTTCGAACTCAGTTGCGTGCGATGTTGCGAGCTGGTTCGGCTGGCGATCTGCGGATCATGTTCCCCATGATTACCACCTTGCATGAGCTGCGAACTGCACGGTTGGTACTGCGCCAAGTGATCGATGATTTGCAGGAGGAAGGAATCAAGGTTCCGGCGCAGGTCTCAGTTGGAATGTTGGTTGAAGTTCCTGCGGCTGTCCTGATGCTCGACCACCTGCTGCCCGAAGTTGACTTCATCAGCATCGGTACAAACGACTTGATCCAGTACACCTTGGCTGTCGATCGCACCAACGAGTATGTGGCTGATCTTTACACTGGGCTCGACCCCGCCGTACTGCGACTGATCAAGCAATCCGTCGACCTAGCCGCAAAGTTCGGCGTGGATGTGAGTGTCTGTGGCGAAATGAGTTCGACGCCGTTGTGTGCGCTGTTGTTAGTTGGCTTCGGCGTGCGAACTTTATCAGCTCCTCCGTCGGCATTGCCATTAGTAAAACAAGCGCTTCGCAACGTAACGCTCGCAGACTGCGAAGCGATGGCTTGTCGCGCGCTGACGTTTGGAACTGCACGCGAAGTCGACGCGTACTTTCAAGTGCGCTTTGCACAGTTGTTACCTGAGATGGCAATAGGGGCTTAGGGCAATGAGCAAGACACGACTGAGAATTCGATTTACGAAGAGTGATGATTTGCGCTGGATCAGTCATCGCGATTTAGCGCGGGTGTGGGAGCGTCTGCTGCGCCGAGCCGGGTTGCAGTTGGCGTTCAGTGAAGGGTTCAATCCAAAGCCTCGAATCAGTTTTCCGACTGCGTTGGCGCTTGGTATCGAAGCTCTGGATGAAGTTGTTGAATTAGAGATTGTAGGTGAGTTCGATTTGGCGACGATTGAAGCGAGTGTGCTTGAGCAGTTGCCGGTCGGTATGAAGTTGTTGGAAATGCGGCCGCTCGAAGCGGGGCTCGGCAAAGCTCGCTTCATCGCAGCTACGTATCGTGCGGAGTTGCCACCGGAATTGGTGCAAGCCACGATTCTAGCGGCTGAAGAATTAAAGACGCGTGAAACGATCGAGATCGAGCGCGATCAGAAAACGATCGTTTGTAGCACGCGGGATCCGCATTTCGATGTGCGGGTCGAAGCTGGTTATTTGGTTTTTTCACTGCCCGCGATCGCGCAGGGCTCAATCCGGCCTTTGGAATTGTTGACGTGTTTGGGGCTTTCTAAATTGCTTGAAGACGGGACGCTACTGCA
>JBGSJB010000809.1:0-4576 GCA_041742175.1 Pirellulaceae bacterium | reverse complement strand
ATCACGCCTACGCCCGACGGCTTCACTGTTTCTTTCGATGATCCAACTCACGGTGTCGCGCCAGGTCAGCTCTGCGTGATCTATTCCGAAAACCGTGTGCTGGGCGGCGGTTGGATTCGTAGCTGCTAAGTTGCGATCCAGCGGTCGCTTTAATTCAGTCGTTGCTACAGAGCCGGAGCAAACTCGATGGGCAATGGAATATTATTTGCGTTTGCCTCCGCGCGTGTTGTCAGCGAAATCATCTGCTTGCCAGGCAGTTCAAGATCATCGCGCACCACCCAGATTAACCGTTGATCTTCTTCGCGAGTATCTTTTACAGTCGTGACTGGGTTACCGCGTTTTGCGATGGCGGTCAACGCATCACGCATCGGCAGATTGATGTGCTGAAAGTCACGAAGCTGTTGGTTGCGGGTGATACCAGCCCGTTCGAACGCACCACCATCGAGCGCGAATCGCAATTGCGGAGACCCGCCCGGCAGATTCGCGTTAGCTTCCTCACCCACCAACCTCAACGCAGACTCGATCGGCTCCTGATCGAAACTCAATTTGATCGGTCGGGCTAAGTACTCATCGATGGTCAGGGGTTTACCCGTACTCTCCGCACTCACTTCCATCGGCGCGTCGCTTGCCAAAGTTGCACCTTCTTGAGCCGCAATCCAGGTCGATAGCAAAATATTAGTCGCCGCTTCCGAAGGCAAATATGCATTCGCGACGGCCGCCCCATTCTCAATTCCAAACCGTGATTGCTCCGCTAGCACTCGCAACATCTGCGGATAACGAATCGCCAGCGAACGCCAATACGGATGCGGTTGCTCGGAAACAAACCACTCCTCGAGCGCTCCTGCAGCGCCCGATATTCTCTGGTGCATCAATTCGTTAAGCCGCGGTGCTTCGCGCTCACTCGTTCCCGCCAACTGCATCTCAACATACCACTGCGGCTCGAATCGCGTCTGCATCAATGCCGCATGCGTGTCGACTTGCAACACGTCGCGCAAGCTGCGTGACAATCGCGGCGGAGCTTGCGCCAGAATCGCTTTGCCCTCGCTGAACAGGAACGGGGTCGCCACCAGCAAACTGACGTCCGCGTTCGCGTCCGATACGCCCCACAGTTTCTCGACCTGCGAAACCAGCGGCCCGGCAGCACCTTGCAACTCAACGGCTCCATGCATCAACTTCGTCGGCCCAACGCTGAACTCGGAAACAGACTGCGCATCGCTAAGCGGCTGTTGCGCTACGAAGTAACTATCACCGTTCGCGCTACTCAACAAAGTCAGACCATCGACCTTCTCATCAGCAGGAGATCCCCACGCGTTCTTCATTACCGCCAACGACTGCGGCATAGCTAACTGAACGCGCAGACAAGTCATCGGAATTTCATTCTCGGCAAAGAACGCAATGGTGACACTTTCAATCGCCTCCAGCGGCACTCCGGATCGCTTGCCGATCTGCTCCAAGTACTTCGACACATCTTCATTGAGAATCGCTAACAGAGACTTGCTAGTCTGCTCGCCCAACAATCGCTTCGGATGCAGCGTTAAAAACATCTGACCGCCAGGAGGTAGCATGTCCAGCGCTATCGGCTCTGGCGCGGCAGGCGGCGCCCACAACAGATCTTTACCGGACTCGACAATGCGATACATTTCCAATCGAGGATCAATCGGAGTCGGATCACTCGCAAGATCCGTTGAAAGTTCTGTCGGCGCGTCAAGCTGACTGACGATGTCGCTCGAGTTCACAACCGGTGCTCGCTTAACCGTTTTGAACGCGCCACTAGCGATCAACACACCCAACAATAAACAGACGGCAATCAGCCCGCCAAGTACCGTCAGCACCCATTGGTTCGCTGGTTTGCGTTTCCGTTTCTTGCGACCCGTTTTCGCCTTCGTGTTTCGAGTGACTGCCGGCACAACGAATTCGGATTCATTCGCTTGCTCGGTTTCCGAAGCCGACTCTGGAAGTAAACTCGCGACCGGCTTCACATCTGCAACTGCCTTTTGTTCAGTCGCTTCTGTTGCAACTGGGTTGGCGCTAGAAGTAACTGCAACCTGCTCATTTTGCACAGCAGAACTCAATTTTGCTGCCGCAGCCGGTCTAGCAACTTTTGCTTCTGGCGACCGAGCCTCAGCAGTTCCGCGTGCGATCTGTTTCGCTCTATCAACATTTGGCTTTACCGCACTAGCTACAGTCGGCTGCGACTCGACGATCACGGCCTTAATTGCCGGGGCACTTGCCACCGCAGCCACAACGGTTTCGACTGCCAACGCGTTTGACTTCGGTGCAGTCGTTTGCTCTACAACTTGCACTGCAACAATAGGCACAGAGCTTACTGGCTTGGGCGCAGGCTTACTCAAACGCTTCGAAGGCCCTTTGGCAACGGACGCCAGCGCGGCATCCAACGCTTCACACAACGCGTCAGCCGTTGCGAACCGAGCTGGCAAATTCTTGGCAAGACAATGTTGCAAGCAGCGCTGCAGCGGCGGAGCGAGCGAACAATCCTTTGGCAACTCAATCGATGCTTCCGCTTGACGTGCAAGCTGTTTGTCGAGCGTAGAACCAACCACAATCGGTTTGCTGGTGACCAACCACCACCACACGCAACCCAAACTGTAAATATCACTGCTCGGTGTCGGCATTTGCCCCGGTGCAAGAAACTCTGGAGCCATGAACTGTGCAGGCGACAAACCGTCCAAACCAGCTTGAATCACACCCGAACTCTGCGTCGCGAGCGACCCCGAATTGCTGCAAATTGGATCGCGCGCCAGCGTCACCGCATTCCCATCAACAAAGATTCGATCCGGCATCACGCGACCATGGGCAAGCTGAACTGTGTGCATCGGACGCAACGCTTCAGCGACTTGTCGCACGATCTTCGCGGCTTGAGTTCCCAAATTCGGCTCACCCCGGACTGCCATAACCAGCGGGACACCCCGAACCGGTTGCACCTGCAACTGCAATTGCTTTTCGATCAACTCAGGCACAAAAACGGTCTGCAGATTCGGCCCTTTCGCCTGAGCCAACTGCAATCCGCGAGGCAACGATGGCCCCGCATCCCGGATCTCCGACAACGCATCGCTGCTTATCCAACGCAACCAACTGGGCGATTCCGTCGGTGACTTCACCGCTTCGAACCAACCTTTCCACAGCGGCACGGTGACTGGGCGAAGTAGCGTCCAAGCTTCGCGTTTGAATTCACCTTGACGTCGCCCCGCAATCAAATCGGCTTGATACTCGGTCAACCGACCGAGCTGCACGAGCTGCTCAAGAATCTTCTCTGCGTCAGTCGCGTCGCTCGGTTGTAACTGTTGCAAGGCATCTGCAGCCCAACTTCGGCAAATCAGCGGCGCAGCAAGTCCCGCAGAAGAGATTCTTTGCCAAAGTTCGACACTCGAGAGGCTCATACGGGCTATGTTTTGTTAGTGGAATCTCTAATCAAGCGGATATTTCCGCGCCCAAAAAATGAACCGCCGAGCCCTTTATGAGCGAAGCCGTCCGACTCGCTCAATTGAACCAAGCCGCTAAATTCTTACCCAGGTTTTAGCCAAGTTTTTGGCTAGCTTGTTCGTTGGTTTAGGCGATGTCTACATGGTTGAACGACCGCATATATTACACTTTAACCCAAGCGAATTTCCTGTGGGCTGAGACGCGGAGCACGAAGCCGATTTTTTTGTCGGCTGCCCATACGAGTTTTTCAACGATTGGAAGTAGAGCAGTGAAAGCCAGCGAAGCAACTGAACATTTTTTTTCCATCGCAGCCGATCAGTTGGAATTACCAGCTTGGTTGCGCAAGTTGTTGAGCACTCCGAAGCGCGAAGTGACTGTGCAGATCGCGTGCGAGATGGACGACGGCCGAATCGATACGTTTCTCGGCTACCGTGTTCAACATGACAACGCCCGCGGGCCCATGAAAGGCGGCTTGCGTTACCATCCTGACGTCGACCTCGACGAAGTCCGCTCGCTCGCCAGCCTCATGACTTGGAAAACCGCCGTCGTCAATCTGCCTTACGGCGGTGCTAAAGGTGGCGTGTGCGTCGATCCTCGCAACTTGTCGCGCAAGGAACTCGAGCGCCTCACCCGAGCTTTTGTTGATGGCATCCATGACATCATAGGACCCGACACAGACATTCCCGCTCCTGATATGGGGACCAGCCACGAAGTAATGTCGTGGATTCGAAATCAATGGGAGAAATATCACGGATTCAACCCCGCCGTGATCACTGGGAAACCGGTCGAAGAGTACGGTGCGAAAGGTCGTGAAGAAGCGACCGGACGTGGTGTCGGCATCCTCGCTTCCAAGTTGATTCGACGGCTCGGCCGCAAACCCGACTCGTGCCGCGTCGCTATCCAGGGCTTCGGAAATGTCGGTTCTCATGCAGTGAAGTTCCTGCACGAATCCGCGTTCCCAGTCGTCGCAGTCAGCGATATCTCGGGTTGCTACTACAACCCCAAAGGTATCGATATCCCCGATCTGTTGCGTCACACACTGCGCAACTCCGGATCGTTGAAAGGCTACGAAAATGCCGAACGCCTCGAACCCGATGAACTGCTGACGCTCGACGTTGACATGCTCATTCCAGCC
>JBGSJB010000808.1:0-4893 GCA_041742175.1 Pirellulaceae bacterium | reverse complement strand
GGTTTGTTCAGTGGCGATAACCTCGGTAAGTCACTGGTCCGGATCTAATCTGCATCAAAGCGGAGTGCTGAATGCACCGTCGCGTCCAGCACCGCGTGGAGGTGAGCGAAAGAGAATTTCTGAATTGGGAAAATCGATCCGCGACTCGGCCCAGTCTTCGGCCATGACGGTCAGATCATTCAAATGCTGCTGCATCCACTTGCGATGCAATTCGATCTCGTCGCGTTCCAAGTTGGGTGGAATTTGAGTTCTTGGGCCAAGCACAGCACGGCAGCGACTGAACGGTCTTGGCACGGCGAACTTGTCCCAAGATCGACGATTGCGCCATGGCCGATCATAACCAACGCCGAGTGCTACTAATGGCACTTGCAAGCGACTCGAGAGATACACCGCACCTTGAGCTAATTCGCGGCGAGGGCCGCGCGGACCGTCCGGCGTGATCGCAAGGTTCATGCCTTTTCCACGATCCAATAACTCACGCAGTGCGGCTGTACCACCACGGTGTGTCGATCCGCGTACCGCTTCCAAACCAGCAAACCGAGCGACGTGCGAAAGTATCTCAGCGTCTTGATGCTGGCTGAGTAACATGGCAAGTCGGCAATGCGGTCGCAGATAGATTGGAAACGGAATGTACTCATGCCAGAACACAAAGATCACTGGGCCGCAAAACAACTCATCAGCCGGATCAGCTTCGCGTTCGTAGCGCACCATGCGATAGCTGAGCGTCGACATCCAAGAGTTCAGGGACTTGATCATCGCAAAGCCCGCCATGCGCCACACGATACTGGGCACTTGCAGGCTGCGAAGTTGCGAACGGGAAATAATAGTCGCTCTACTCATGTCGGTCCGTCTTCGTTTTCGCCTTCAACCATTTCCACGTAGCTGCGTCTCTCCGAGACGCATACAATTCGTGTCTCGGAGAGACGCGACTACGTGTTTAGAAACAGAGCCTGGTGGATTGTCACAGCTTAACTTTAGGGTTGATCGTTTGGTTGGCACGGGTGGTACTGTCGATTTCGGGTGCCACTGGCATCGCCAGTGCGAACGAAGGAGGCGATGCTCACAAAAAGGTAATCGGTCCAATCCGTTGGGCTCGACCTATAATAGCCGAAGTTAGACGTTATCAATGACCACTGAGTTGAGTGACAGAGAAACCGCTTCGTTGTGGCAAGACTGATACCAAAGCTTTTCACAATACTCCCTCTGTTCAAGGCCATGGTTGACTCATTAATCGCAGTGTATTTGATAGTCTTTGCAGATTCCAACCGCAACACCTCGGTGACTATTAGCACGAGCCTATTGTGTTGGGGCAACTGCTTTCCCTTGAGAATAGCCTCCTTCGATCGCACTGGCATTGCCAGTGGCACACCCAGTCGACAGTGCTACCCTAAACCTAAATTTTGACGGAACACTAACACTACAAAATGAACTTGCTGAGATCTTCGTCCTCACAGATTTCAGCCAAGCGTTCATCAACATACTTCGCGTCAATTGTCACCTGCCTGTCAGCCGTATCCGCTGCGTCGAAGTTCAGTTGCTCGAGTAGTTTTTCGAGTATGGTATACAGCCGACGAGCACCAATATTCTGGGTCGTTTGATTGATCTTGAACGCATATTCAGCGATGCGGTCGATCGCATCCGAACTGAAATTCAACTCGACCTGCTCGGTAACAAGCAGCGCTTGATACTGTTTCGTAAGCGAATTCTTGGGCTCAGTTAGGATGCGTACAAAGTCGTCCTTGGTCAGTGCATTCAGCTCGACGCGAATCGGAAAGCGACCCTGCAACTCTGGCATCAGCTCACTGGGCTTGCCATGGTGAAATGCACCGGCGGCGATAAACAAAATATGATCCGTTTTGACGTAGCCATGCTTGGTTTGGATCGTTGTACCTTCGACAATGGGCAATAAATCGCGCTGCACGCCCTGTCGCGAAACATCCGCTGACTTGCCTTCGCTCGCGATCACTTTGTCGATCTCATCGATGAAAATGATTCCCAAGTTCTCGCTGGCTTCGATCGCGCGCGAACTGATCTTGTCATCATCGATTAACTTGTCCGCCTCCTGCTCGGATATGACCTTTCGAGCTTGCGCGACGGTCATCGAGCGGCGTTTATTGTTCTTCGGCATAAACTTCTCAAACATGCCTTGCAGGTCAAGGTCCATGTTTTCCAGCCCGACGCCGCCAACCATGAGCGGCGCACTTTTCTGTTCGATCGAGAATTCGACTAACTTGTCTTCAAGCGAACCGTCGCGCAGCATATCGCGCATCTTTGCCCGCGTGCGAGTTCGTCGGGCTGCCGATTCATCATCGGAATCTTCGCCTTCAACTTCGTCATAATGTGAAGTTGGCAAAAGTAGATCGAGCAAGCGGTCTTCCGCGCGAACAGCCGCTTCTTGTCGCACGCGCTCTTTCTCGCGAGCTCGAATCATGCCGATCGCATTCTCAATCAGATCGCGAACCATGCTCTCGACGTCGCGACCATAGTAACCAACTTCAGTGTACTTCGTTGCTTCCACTTTGACGAACGGCGCACCAGTCAGCTTGGCTAGCCGTCGAGCGATCTCGGTCTTTCCGACGCCAGTTGGACCAGCCATGAGAATGTTCTTCGGACTCACCTCGGCTTGCAGTTCGTCTGACAACTGACTTCGTCGCCAGCGGTTGCGAACTGCGATGGCGATCGCCCGCTTCGCGTCCGCTTGACCGACAATGTAGCGATCCAGCTCAGCCACGATTTGTCGAGGCGATAGCGTTGCAATGTCAAGAGTCTCGGTTACCGCTGCGCTATTCATCCTGCGTCACTCACCCTACGCTGTCCAATTGCTCGACCAGAACAGTCCCGCCAGAATAAATATCCAATTCGCCTGCAATCTGTAGACTATGCGCGACGATCTCACGCGCCTCAAGGTTGCTATGACGGGTCATTGCACGAGCGGCCGCGACCGCATAATTTCCGCCCGAACCGATCCCCAAGATGCCATCAGTCGCTTGAATCACGTCTCCGGTACCACTGATCAGCAGACTGTGGCGAGCGTCGACGGCAATCAACAGTGCTTCTAACCGCCTCAGCGCACGATCGCTTCGCCAATCTTTCGCAAGCTCCGTCGCGGCGCGTGGCAAATTCGCCGGATAGTCCTTCAACCTCGCTTCGAATCGCTCCATCAACGCAAAAGCATCCGCAGCGCCGCCAGCGAATCCGATAATGACATTGCCGCCCGAAAGTTTGCGAACTTTGCACGCATCGCTTTTGACAATGGTCTTATCGAGCGTAACTTGGCCGTCACCACCCAAAGCCACAAAGTTGCGATGGCGTACAGAAAGAATGGTTGTGGCGTGAAACTGCATTTCCCGATTCCGCGGTTAGCAAGCATGCGAGGATAAGCACGCTACGATACCAGCCAATCGCGTTTTGCAACAGTAACGGTAGTTTTCGCCACCAAGTAGCCTTTCACCCTCCAAGCGAAGCGACTGCTCGGTCTTACTCGGCTAGCGCGGGCTGACCCTCCCGAAACTGCGTTTTGGGAGGGTGAAGTTGGCGGAGGCAACTAGAAGCGTCGATAGATTGGCTATTTCTTGGTTTCGGTTTCGATGTCTTTCAGCGAACGTCCCAGTCGCTTGCGATTCGATTGGTTCCCACCAACAGCTCCACCGGCCGCCGCTGCATGCGCCAATCGAGGCGACGGCTCAGCGCTTTTCTCTCCGCGCAGCAGTCCCGCGACACTCGGATGCAAATCTTCCGTCGAAGCCGGCGTCCCCAGAGTCTCGATCGCATCACTCACACCAAGCAAAACCGATTGGCGAACGCCGTCTCGAATCCAAGTAAAGAAGTTCATTCCATTCATTTTTATGCTCCATTGATCCGTCATGTCTGTTCAAGCTGCGTCAGTCCGTTGTCGCAACTGTCACCTCGATGCGGCCCATTTTCCAGCCCGCATTGAAACCCACCCTGGGCTTTTACCTTGCCGAGCACGCAGAGTCCAGGTCGACTTAGCAGCCAGATCATTGAATGCCGCAGTTGACTTGAAAGCGGACAAACCGAATTCGCAGCCCAGTTGAGCAATGGATAGCAAACGCGAGTGGTAATTCCGAAAACACCTGAAAACACTGAATTTATGGGTCCTGCGAGTGGAGGTCGCGCATGCCCATAGCTACTCGCGCGAACTACCGCTACTTGCTCGCGTTATCCTCACTAACAGATAGGTTTTTAGCGGCGGTCTAACCGATCGCTAAACACATTCCCGACCGCTGCGCGGGACCGCCACTGCTGGAAACCAGATCATGGGCTCAAACGCTTCCGTTACGAGAATGTAAGAGGAGATGCGAATGATGACCGACAGCGCTCTTACTTCGGCGCTGACTTGCCTAGCAACCGCAGCAACGCGACTCGCAAGTCTCGGACTTTAAGCGGCATCGCCAGCATCATTCGCTTGGGGCCAAGTTGAGCACTACGAATCACGAATTGTTGCTTGCGATCGACAAGCAAGATCGCAGGGATGTTCGCTGTATGCGCAGCGGAACCGAATTCGTTAAATGACTCGAGAGCCGCAGCCCCCAATTCCGGCGCACTAAACAGAACACAATCCGCAGGTGCTTCTTCGTCAGGAGCAAAGCGAGTCAGAGCTCGCATCGGATCGCTGATCACCAACACACGATAGCCGCGTTTCTTCAGTTTCTCACGAATCAAGTCTTGGAACTCAAGCTTGCTTTCGACGAGCATAATCGTCTTGTTCGCGCCTTCATTCGACAGCTCTTCGTCTTCAGTCGGCTCTTCACGTCCAGCCGCAATGCGGGCTGTCGTCACCGTATCACCAGCTTCCAAGCGCGTGAGAGTCGTTTTCAAATCTTCCGCCAATTGAGACGCCGTTTGATAGCGCTTCAGCGGATCGAACTCCAT
>JBGSJB010000807.1:0-14906 GCA_041742175.1 Pirellulaceae bacterium | reverse complement strand
CACCTCCACATTACAACTGGTCGCCGCGCCATGCATGAAGCGAGGATTGCTGAATAAATTTGCCGTTCCCCACAGCAACTTTACGCCGGTCTTCTGCTGATGCTCTTTCAGCGACTTGGCGATCGTCTCAAAGTTCTTGTGCGACTCGGCCAGCGTCGCTCCTTCAGGTGCCACGTCGCGATCATGGAACGCATAGAAAGGAGCTTGCAGTTTCTCAAAAATCTCGAACGCCACTTCCACTCGCTTGAGCGCATTATCGACGGAATTCGATCCGTCGTCCCAAGGTCGAACCGCCGTTCCAGGGCCAAAAGGATCTCCGCCAGTTCCTCGCATCGTGTGCCAGTAAACGACACTGAATCGAAGATGATCCTTCATACTCTTGCCTTCGATCATTTCGTCTGGGTTGTACCAGCGAAACGCGAGCGGATTCTTGCTCTTCGGGCCTTCATATTCGATGCGATTGATGTCTTTAAAGTAGCTCATTGCGGCTGCAGCCTCTGGAAGAAAAGGAGTTGTATCGGAGGGAGATGCTATCCTGAAAGATCATGTTTTACCGTGAAAACCGGTTCTTCTCCAGGTGTGCAACCAGCCTGATTTGCGTCCGTGAGAGCGACTTTTACGGTCAAAATTGGTTTACAATTGGCGAGCAGTTTCGCAGTTGATCGTTTGAAGTGTTCGGTAATGTTCGAAGCACAGGTGGCTAGCGTCGAAGACAGCTTGCTGTACAGCGAGCAATTTACCGACCGGATTGAAGACGCTTCTGAGTCCCTTGCTGCAAGCGACAACCTCTGCGTCTGTAAGCGGTCGCCAATTCGGCGGATAGCCCTCTGATTGACATAGATAATTCTTGCGGGCAGCTTCCGCAACTTCATCAACACCGATCAACTCAAAGGGAAACCCTGGTGAAAGCGACTCGGGCCATCCTGCGACCCTCGGCAATCGTCCTAGCTGCCATTTCGACACGAAATCCCGCAGTCGATGGCGCCATCGCGAATTTGGGTTACGCATGACAAACTCCAGCCAGGCAATGTAACGCGATGTTGCTCGAACCAGTATCCGAATCGTCTCGTCGCGATCATACGGCCGCGGGTGGCCAGCTAGCAGTTGCTGCAGTTGTCGCTTACGAAACGATTGACGCTGGCCGCGAATCAATTGACTTACCTTTTCGCTTGTTTCGTCTAAATCCGATAGCAAGTTTGAGTCATAGAAATGTTTAATCAAGTGGTCCACTAACTGATTGATGTCATCTGATGTCGGAACCGCTTCGATCCAAGTCAGTCCAAACTGAAAGAACTCGACGCGACAAGCTTGCGTAAGCCCTTCTGGTTGCTGTAAAGCTCGCACAGACTCGGCTTGAAGCAGTTTCACTGTCGCATTCGCTGTCGCAGAATTGAGTTGGTTGGATCGAATGATCTCGAGCAAAGTATTCAACGCGCGATTTCGAATACCGCTACCTGTCAAATAACAAACCATCAGGCCGTCGCCATTACAAATGAGTTCGCCCATTCGAAAGACTTTGATGAGTTCCACGGCTGCCCTTGCCAAGTCACCCCTTCGCTGCAGTAGCGAGGCTTTAATCGTGCGAGCATGACTGATCTTGCGGAGAGCGATGATGAGTTCACAGACGCTATCCCAACTGGCTCCGAAACCATAAGATTCGGGGAACTGCAGTGCTGCGCGATCCAGTCCATCATCGATCGCTGCGAAAGTCGGTTCGCATTCGTTACACCACGCTTCCATCGCTTCATAGTCGGCCTTCGTCGGTTCTGTGCTTCCTGCATCCTCTGGCCCGTACAATAAGTAGCTCACTGCCGTACCGGGTTCTAGTTCTGGAGGCAGCAGCCCAATCGCATCTTTCCAAGGCCCGATCGCATTCTTAGCATCGGCCAATGCGACACGTTGGTATCGCACATTCTTCGGAAACGAACTCAGTTCACGAGTAGTTGGCATTGTTGTGCGACTTTTGGGATCGATGTTGGAAGGAGATTCACAGCGGGCTAAAATGGGACGTGACCAACAATAACCAAAACGACAATTCACCTTCCACGAGTGCACTTATTATGGCATCCGTAACCCATCATCGCTTCACTGTCGATGAATACGAACAGATGATCGACAAAGGTATTCTTACCGAGAACGACCGCATTGAATTAATCTGTGGGGAGATTGTCGAAAAAATGGTTATCGGCCCTTTGCACAGTGCGACTGTGAAACGCATTAATCGCTTGCTGACCACCCGCTTGCTTGATTTTGTAGTCGTTGGAGTTCAGGATCCGATCGTACTGGGCGATAGCCAACCGGAGCCGGATGTGTCGTTGCTTCTGCCTCGCGTCGATTACTATGCGACATCGAAACCAAAAGCAAGCGATGTTCTGCTGGTGATCGAGGTCGCCGATACTTCTTTACTCTATGATCGTGAAGTCAAGCTGCCGATGTATGCCCGCGGAGGTATTGAAGAGCTTTGGATCATAAATTTGACTGAGTTCAAGATTGAAGTGTATCGTCAACCACTGCCAAGCGGCGCGTATGCATCGCGAACTGATTTTGCGCGCGGTGAATCGCTAAGTATCGCTGCGCTGGCGGATATCGCATTCGAAGTTGATTCGATTGTGGGTAGTGAAAAGCAGTCGAATTAAATTTTTGGAGTCAACGATGATGCGCATTCGGTTTTGTTTTCTGCCAACGTGCCTTCTTATAGCTTGCTTGACACATAGCCTGGGTGGTCAAGAGAGAGCGAAAATCACCGCTGATCAACTTATCTTACCGGGTGAAGTATTCGAAGTTGGTGGCAAGCAAGCCTTCCTGATGCTGCCGACTGAATCTAAACGTACTTCACCGCAGCCGTGGGTAATGTATGCGCCAACACTCTTACCGCAGTATCCAGATGTCCACGAAAAATGGATGCATGAGCAGTTTCTCGCCGCGGGCATCGCAATCGCTGGCGTCGATGTAGGCGAAGGCTATGGAAGCCCCGCAGCGAATGAAGCGATCGATGCGTTGTACTCCGAGCTTGTTGAGCGGCGCGGCTTCAATCCTAAGCCATGTCTACTTGGACGCAGTCGCGGTGGGCTGTGGGTCAGCAGCTGGGCCATTCGCAATACCGATAAACTGTCTGGGATCGCCTGCATCTATCCGGTCTTTGATTTAACGACATATCCGGGCATCGCCAAAGCTGCGCCGGCTTACAAGCTCACCCCCGAGCAACTGGAAAAGCAACTTGAGCAACTCAACCCGATTCGCAGCGCACGCAAATTGGCAGACGCAAAGATTCCGTTTGCGATTATTCACGGAGCGATCGACAAAGTGGTACCGCTGAAGGAAAATTCTGCCGAACTGAAACGCATCTACAGTGAAGCTGGCCATGAGTCGCTTGTGAACTTAATCGTCATCGAAGATCAAGGCCACAATCATTGGCCGGGTTTCTTCAACTGCCAAGCGATTGTCGACTTTGCGGTTGCAAAAGCGACCGGCAATGTGAACCGGTAGTGTGTGTTTGTTGCCGCTTGAAACTCTGTTGAGGTCAGCTTGCGAATGACAACTTTGGAGAACGCTTTGTCGACTGGAAGTGATGCAACCTTGTTGCGAATTCGACAACTTTTCAAGAGCGCTGGTATCGTGGCCCGCGAGGTTGAGCACGCACCGACGGCAACTTCCGAAGAGTCCGCCGCGGCGCGAGGTGAACCGTTGTATGTCGGAGCCAAGGCGTTGCTGCTGAAGACGGATGAGCTGTTTCGGCTGTTCGTTTTGCCGGCTGATGCGAAGCTCGATTCGGCGGCGGTGAAGAGCGAACTGAAATTGAAGAAGCTTCGATTCGCAACCCGCGAAGAACTGTTTGCATTGACTGGGCTTGTGCCCGGTAGTGTGCCGCCGTTTGGAGCGCCTGTTTTGCCTTTTGAATTATTTGCTGACAGTGACATTGGCGCCAAAGAGGACAAGGTCGCATTCAACGCTGGCTTTCTGACTCGCTCGATGATTATGACGGCGACCGAATGGAAGCAAGTTGCGCAGCCCCACGTCTTCCGATTGGCTAGTTCTGAGTGATCGATTAATGTCGACTTGAAGATAGGTGGTAAAACCAGGAGACCTAGGAACAGTCACTTCCCCCGCGTTTTAGAACGACTTTCAATGTGCATTTGAAGGAGATCTCGAAAACCTACAATCGGCACATTCGGCAATAAAGCCTCAGCGGATGCCATAAAGTTTGACGCCTTATGGTGATGCGCTTATTCTAGACATTGGGCAGGTCCGGCTCGGATCTGCATTTCAGCAATTGTGGATCAGTTGTTGTGACGGACTTTTCGACTATTTTTCTGGCCAGCCGGAATGAAAATCATCAGTGATCCAAGCGGCTCACAATCACGGAGCGATGAGGAGATCGTTGCTTTGCCGCCGGTCGGCGAAAGTACGACCAGCGAGCCGCCGATATCGGTCGTTCCGAACCAAGCGGGTGATCCTCCTGCGGATTCGCACTCAGTAATCAGTGACAGTGAACGGACCGTTATCAGCCAGCGTCCGATTGCGGCACCGGAAGAGTTCTTTCGCTCCATGCCGCTCGCGGAGCTGGCGAACCTGCTCGAAGGCAAGCAGCTCGATCACTTTCAAGTTGAACAAATGATCGGCGGCGGAGGGATGGGAGCGGTATTTCGAGGTCGCGATCTGCGACTCGATCGTATCGTCGCCATCAAAGTAATTCCAGCTTCGAAACGCGATGCCGATACACTTCGCCGCTTTAGGCTGGAAGCGCAAAGTGCTGCGCGGCTTGACCATCCAAACATCGCTCGCGTGTACTACGTCGGTGAAGCTGAGCGTTGGAACTATATCGTTTTTGAATTTATCGACGGAGTCAACATTCGCGACTTGGTCGATCTTGAGGGCCCGCTGAGCGTCGATGATGCGGTGTTCTATACTCGCCAAGTCGCAGAAGCGTTGCAGCACGCCGCAGATCGCAATGTCGTTCATCGAGACATAAAGCCATCGAACTTATTGGTCACAGCGAACGGAGCTGCGAAAGTTGTCGACATGGGACTCGCCCGCGACACATCGCTCGACAAGTCCTCGGCTGACGCCACGGCTAGCGGCGTGACGCTGGGAACTTTCGATTACATTTCGCCCGAACAAGCTCGCAACCCTCGCGATGCCGATGTGCGTAGCGATCTCTACTCGCTGGGCTGTACGCTGTTCTTTATGCTGACCGGCAATCCACCGTTCCCCGAAGGCACCGCACTGCAGAAGCTGCTCAACCACGGCAGCCAACCACCGCCTGATCCGCGCGCATGGCGCGAAGATCTCAGCGACGAACTGTATGAAATCTTGATGAAGATGATGGCCAAACGTCCAAGTGAGCGTTACCAAAGGCCGGTCGACTTGATCAACGATCTGCTTCTACTTGCCGAAGCTGACAACCTCCCACGCAGCCGCTCGCCGGGAACCGTCTTGATGACGCCCAGCGTCGCGCAGCGATCGCTGCTGGAGTCCAACTTGCCTTGGATAGTTGCTGCTTCGGTATTGCTTGGAACGACGCTGTGGATGCAAAGCGTCCAGTCACTCAGCAGCGCCTTCCCAATTCCGCCAGCCAATTTCTCGATGTCGAATGAAAGCTTATCGCCGACTAAGGACTCGCTTCTCAATCCGCAGCTGCCAGCAAGCGATTCGACAATGCTGGTCCCAGCGGGAGATGTGCCCGCCGATTTCGCAACGAAGCCGAATGTTGGATCCGCCAATGGACCAGCAAGTAGTAATACCTCGCTAAGTAGCACAACGAATTCGCTTGGCGAGTCGACAGACTCCAAGGCCTCAACTGCGACACCCACGAACTCTCTTGCAAACGTGCCAATCCCCAGTAACTCGGTGACGCCAACACCTGGTCCTGCTTCGTACGGCGCTAGCTCTCTGCCGCAAATCGTACCGAAGTTTGACGCCGCACTTTCTACACCGCTGCTTGGAATCAATAATGGCGCTCTCGAATCGCCTGCAGCTTCCTCTCGAAAGACAGCGCCCGCAACGGGGAATTCCAATGATTTCTATGGAGATTCAAGCGCTAGCACTGCACTCGAAGACGACATGACGGGCACCGGAGCGACACGTGCGATAACCACCTTGACGGTGAGCAATCGATTGCCAATGGGTGTTGATCAACAGGCTTGGTCCAGTTCGCTGTCCGACGCGTTGCGTCGCGCAGAGATCGAAACCGATATTCGCACCATCGAAATTCTCGGTACGATCAGCGTCGAAAGTTCAGTTCGTATCGCGCGTCCTGACCTAACGATCCGTTCCGGAGCCGCTCTGGGCGCTGACTCGGAACAGCGTAGTAGTCGTGCAACGATCGAATTCTCGCCTAGTCTCTTGGCGCGTTTACAACCGGGAGAAAGTCTGTTTGAGATCGCAAGTCAGTCGCTGCAATGCTTGGACATGAACTTTAATGTCGTCACCACTTCCGAAGTTCTTGCCCGAGATCTATCCGTGTTCGGCGTGGGACCCGGCGGCAAGTTAGACCTCGACGGCTGTCGCATCACTGTAAAGGGCTCACCTTTATCAAGCAAGGCATCAATCGTAACTATCGCTAACCGACGGCATCGCGGTTCTGATCAATTCCAGCCTGAGCGTCTTGATGGGCGATTTAGCATTGAACCGCTCGAACCCTCGTCGATTGCACTCAAGAACAGCATCGTGCGCGGCGATGCGTCACTTTTCAAAGTGACTGCCAGCCAGCGAATAGAAATCGAAATGAAGCAAATGCTCATCGGATTGGTTGGTTATGCTGTAGATATCGCTGGAGATGAAAGCGAAGATCGACCGCCGGTTATGCGGATGTACTGCCAACGATCAACCTTCGCGACGGCTGAAGGTTTCGCAAGAATTCAGTATCGACAAGATTCGCCGCCATCGCTTGCCTTAAATCGGAACAGCCAAAATTGCGTTTACTGGTCTTCGCCGGGAAAACCTCATTTCGCAATCGACGGAGTGCAACGTTCGGATGACTTGGATGACTTGATGCACTTGCAAGGAGGCGAGAATGCCTATGACGCTAACATAGGCTTACTTTGTAAATGTCTCACTCAGGAAGAAGCCGAAGTAGACATTCAGTTCTCTAGTGCCGTGGCGGCTTGGTTTCAAGAGTATGGTAACGAATGGTCTGTTAGCTGGCAGAACTCAGTGCCCCAACTCGATGTGCTGCATCAACTGGAGGCGAGGGACTTCAACCTGCGCGCTGGAATGTTTATGCCAGGCGTCGAACCTGCGACAATCGCCCCCACCTTGGTGGATTGAAGGTCGAGCTAGCGTCAACGCCTTGATTTTCCGATAGTTTCTGTGCACACTTGCAACGGCTAGCGATTCGAAGCAACTCGTAAACAACGCTTTTGGCAAAGTTGGATTGACTTAAGCGAAGTTGCATTCAAAATTGTGCTGCTGGTTTCAAATGTACTAAATGAAGAGTGCTTGAGTAGAACTTTAGAGGAGTGACACGGGATGAAGAAGTTTTTAATGGTTGCGATGGTTTTGTTCATTTCGGCGTCTGCTGCCAGCCCTGCTTTCGCAATCAAGCAATTGGCTGATCAGTTCAAGAAGCTTTACTTGACCGATACTGCAACTCCCGAATTTAAGGCTGCGATTGAAGAAGCCAAGTGCAATGTTTGTCACGTTGAAAAAGAAAACAAGAAGAAAGTGCGCAACTACTACGGCAACGCAGTTCACGAAGCACTTGAAAAAGATAAATTCCCCTTGGACGAGCTGAAGAAGGATCCTGCCAAGCTAGCAGATCGCCTCAATGACATCTTCAAGAAGTTGGAAGAAGAGAAAAGCGGCGACGCAGAGAAGCGTACTTTTAGTGCCCGTATGAAAGCGAACCTGTCACCAGGTGGCGACAAAGACGGCAAGTAATCGGCTGCTGCTACATCGGTAACAACTCGCTTTGATTTACCGACTACCGCCGATTTAGCAAACATGGGTCAAGTGTCCGTTCGAGCACTTGGCCCTTTTTTATTTGGTCCATTTCGTTTCACGAATTCAAGGTTGGAGTTATCTATGCAAGTTCACTTTCTCAACGCGATCCTACTTTCAACTGTTTTTCTCAGCTTCCCAATACAACAACTCACCGCCCAAAACGGCTTCAGGAAGCTCTTCGACGGTGAATCGATGGACGGATGGAAAGCGAATGAGAACGCGGACAGCTGGAAGTTTGAAGACGGCATGCTGGTTTGCAAAGGTGAACGCAGCCACCTGTTCTTCGTCGGCGAAGACCAGCCTTTTAAAAACTTCCATTTCAAGGCCGATGTGAAAACCACCAAAGGCAGCAACGCTGGAATTTACTTCCACACAAGGTACCAAGACAGTGGCTGGCCTAAATTCGGATACGAGTGCCAGGTCAACATTTCCCACACCGATCCAAAGAAATCCAGCGGCCTGTATGCAGTTCAAGATGTCGCCGAGCCTGGCGTTAAGGACAATGAATGGTACACACAAGAAATTATCGTCAACGGTCCCCACATTGAACTGAAAATCAACGGCAAGACCATGGTCGATTACACCGAGCCCGAGAAAAAAGAAGCGTTTTCGAAAGAGTTCGAACGCAGGCTAGCTGAAGGCACATTCGCCCTGCAAGCACACGATCCGCAGAGCGTCGTCTACTTCCGCAACATCGAAGTCAAACGTTTGCCATAACGTCGAAAGTTTCGAAATCGCCCGGTAACTAGGTTCCAGTCCGCAGTAGCAAAACATTCGGCCAGGGCTCTGACGTGCGGGCTCCTGCCACTATACCCAACAGAAAAAAATCGGTAACAATCTTAGCCAGAACCGACGCGACCGCCAACCGCTTGAACTGCGCCTTCGTACGTACTTGGGAGTTCGGCGGGGTTCGTCCGCGCTGTTTAAAGTTCTCGCAATCGATTCTGCCTAACTTCAAGCTCTTTTGATGCCTTTCATTCGAACCTCTCTTTTCCTGATTGTAGCTTGCATCGCGGTTGTCGCCCTGCGCGCCGCAATCGCGCAAGATTCGGTTCTCAACTCCGGCAGTCGTCCAACGAATAGTTCGACTAAGAGCCCGACAACGACTAAGAGCCCGACAACGAGCAACCGCGAGCGAGAGACGCCTACGAACCTAGTTCAGCTGACGGCGCACTTCGGATTCGCTGGGCAATGGAAACTTGGCCACGTCTGCCCAGTTCGAATTGACATCGAGGGACTTTCGTCGACCGCTCAACCACTTGTCGTCGAAGTGCAGACACTCGACGGCGATGGCGTCTCAGTTGTTTACAAACGCACCTTCGATGCAAACGAGCTAGTCAAGGTAGATTCCGGCGCACTCAGCTTGTGGATACCCATTCGCATCGGTCGCCAACAAGCGACTGTGACCCTGCGCGTGCATGCCGCCGAGCGATTGCTTGCGGAGAAGCAGATGGCCTCCGACGAGTATCCGGCGGCACTTCCGTCGACGCAGCCGCTGGTGGTGGCGGTGGGTGGAACGCAAGGCGTCGACACAGCCAGCTCAGCAAATGTAGCTGGTACGGCAACCACATTCTCAACAGCAATTATCGAATCAGCAGAGGAACTTCCCGATGCATCGATTTGTTTTGCTTCGTGCGACTTAGTCATTTTGTCATCGAACAACTTAGCGCTACTGCAATCGATTCGTTCACAGCAGTGGCAAGCGTTCGATCGCTGGATTCGAGACGGCGGGGCCGGGCTGATCTCTCTCGGACCCAATGCCCGCGATCTCAAAGAGAACGAGCACTTCGCCGCACTCTTGCCTGGACAAATCTTGGATTTTGGAACGGTCAGTAACCCCGGCCCCCTTGAGTCGCACGTAGGTACGAGCGATCCGATCGACAATTTTTCGGTAACTCGAATCGACGCTGGATCCGCTAATGTCGAACTGACTCTACTCGACTCGCTCAACCGTCGCCTTCCGTTACTGACTCGTCACGCACACGGGTTTGGGTCCATTCAAGTTGTGGCTAGCGATCTCGAACAACGAGCGTTCGCGGACTGGCCCGATAGAAAGAAACTGTGGCGTTTGCTGCTAGGGCGAACCATAGATCTTGGACTAGCCGAAAAATCGATGGGCGCCCAAACTGGAAATACTGCATATCTGGGTTATGACGACTTAGTTGGACAACTTCGCGCTTCGCTCGACGTGTTTCCATCTTTGACCGCGATCTCATTCGGGCAATCGGCCGCAATCATCGTGCTGCTGCTGCTCGTCATCGGTCCGCTCGATTACTTCCTGTCGGTGAAGTGGCTCAAACGCCCCGACTTCAGTTGGTACTTTGCTGGTGCCGTACTGTTCGCAACCAGCGTAGGACTCGTCGCGCTTCGTAGCGTCATGCGTCCCGACGAGATCCGAGTGAACACCATTCAAGTTGTCGATATCGATGCCAGCAACCAACAAGCGACCGGTCACCTCTGGAGTCACGTGTACAGCGGTCGAGCACGGCAGGTCGATTTGAGTTTAAAAACGCGTGCACCAGATTCGAACGTGGTCGTTGATTGGCAAGGCCTTCCTGGCCGCGGGCTCGGCGGACTCATGTCACAACTCAATACCGACCTCGGTATGCCAGATTACGTGATCCACCAAGACTCTGCCATAATCAATCAAGTTGGAATTCCCACTGCGGGCACGAAGTGCATTGCAGCGACTTGGCATCAGCCGATCGAGCTGCAGAGCCAAACGCAACTGAAGGAAATTCCTGGCATCGATCAGCTCGAAGGAAACGTTGTCAATCCGCTGGCCGTCGATCTCAAGGATTGCATGCTGCTCTATCACCACTGGTACTACAGCATGCCCAGCCGCATTTTGCCTGGACAATCGATTCGAGTGTCCTTCGAAACCATTCCAAAAGATTTACCTCGACGTTTGAACGGTCGCCGCGTTGTCCAAGGCAGCGAGCAAATCACGCCTTGGAATCCAGCCGATCGAAACAGCGTTCCGCGCTTGCTCGAAATGCTCATGTTCTACAAAGCCGCTTCGGGACCCAGCTACACCACACTGTTGCATCGCTATCAACCGCAACTGGATTTCAGCAACCTTCTCATGCTGAACCGCGCAATCTTGGTTGGACGCGTTGAAGATCCGCTTGCGAACGTCCAAGTTAGCAGTGATGCCAACTTGCCCTCCGTCGAGCAAGACATCAACCACAACTGGGTGCGTTTGGTTTTCCCAGTGGAACAAAGTCAAGGCAAGTGACAACACAGTTGAAAGTCGATAAGCAGTGATCAAAACGACCAACCTGACAAAAAAATATGGCGATATGTTCGCCATCCGCAACATCGATTTAGAGTTGGAACAAGGCGATCTGTTCGGCTTCATCGGCCCCAACGGCGCGGGTAAAACGACCACCATGCGCATCATCGCAACCCTGCTCACACCAACCTATGGCGAAGCTTACGTTTGCGGTAACTCCATTTACACCGACCCCAAAGAGATCCGTCGCTTAGTCGGCTACATGCCCGATTTCTTTGGAGTCTACGATGACATGACCGTGATCGAGTACCTTGAATTCTTCGCCGCCGCCTACCGCATCAACGGCCCACAGCGACGTAAACGCTGCGACGAAATGCTTGAAATTGTCGACCTTGATTTCAAGCGCGACGCTTACGCGAACACCCTCTCGCGCGGCCAAACCCAGCGCCTCGGACTCGCCCGCGTTCTCTTGCACGACCCCGCCGTGCTGCTCCTCGATGAACCGCTCAGCGGACTCGACCCACGCGCTCGGATCGAAATGCGCAACCTCCTTCGCAAACTTGGCGAAATGGGCAAGACCATCATCGTCAGCAGCCACATCCTTCCGGAACTCGCCGACATCTGCAACAAAGTCGGCATCATCAATCGCGGCGAAATGGGCTTTAATTCGTCGATCACCGACCTCATTAAAACTGTCCGCCCACAGACACTTCTCCAGATCGAAATCTCACCCGCGGATCAACAAAGCCAAGCCGCCAAACTCCTCGAGCAACATGCGCTCGTCGAACGTGTCGATGAAGAAAAGGGAGTTCTTCAAGTCACCTTGCTCGAAGGCAACCACGACTACAGCGTCCTCACCGCCGAACTCATCGCCGCCGGCTTCCGCTTGAAACGTTTCGCCGAAAAAGAAACCAACCTCGAGTCCGCCTTCATGGCCCTCACCCGAGTCACCGGCACCAAGATGTAAGTCGCGGTAGTTTCTTTTTCGCTTCGAACTTATACTGAAATGAATAAAGACGGAGGCAGCCCATGAGCAAGACGTTTCGCGCGGTCTATCAAGACGGTGTTTTTCACCCGCTTGAGCATATTGAATTGAAAGATAACTCAGAAGTTCTTGTAACCTTTGAGACCGCTGACTCGTCCGAGCACGGCGAGTCTGTTTCAGGCGATCCACTCGCTGGCATCTCTTTCGCAAGTGGACTAGGTGATCTATCTGAACGATTTGATGACTATCGGCTCGGCCAGAAGCAATGACGCCGGTTTTTCTGGACACGTCTGGACTGATCGCGTTGACCGACACCGACGATGCTTGGCATTCGAAAGCCGCTCAGGTATGGCAAGAATTGCTTCAGGGAAAGCGTAGGCTTGGTACTACGTCACTCGTACTTATCGAGCTCGCCGACGGCCTTGCAAAAATTCACTTTCGATCCATCGCAGTCCAATTGAAAGACGCCTTAACGAATTCGCAGAATGTCGAGTTGGTGCAAGTCGATGAAGCTCTCGAGGCAGCGGCTTGGAAATTGTTCCGCGAACGAAGTGACAAAGAGTGGGGAATGACAGATTGTGTCAGCTTCACGCTTATGAGAGATCGCAAGATGGCTGATGTATTCGGACTAGATCATCACTTCGAACAAGCCGGATTCAATCTTCTTTTAAAGAACAAAAAGTGATCGTCTTTTTTGATTGAAGCATCAAACCTCGCGAACGCAAAAAATCCGAAAATGGCATCCAGCCACCGCAGCCATCAACTCGGCGATCATCCATGCTCGCCGTCTCGCTTCGCGTTCCTTCTCCTCCTGCTGTGATTCCAACTCAACCAGGCACCCGCAATTCTTCACCGCTGCATCGCGCTGGACGATTTTTGGGCGGTTGCGTCGGGCTGGTTACTAAACTCCTTCGACAACAGCGCCAGCCCGCCGCTATGTTGCGAGATCTGTCGACTACTCATCTGCTGATGACAATTGCTGCAGATAAGCAGAGAAAGCGTCAATTGCTTCGTTAAACTCATATCTTGAAAAGCTTACACGACCGTGCATGGGGAAAGCGTCATCGTCACCCCAACGATCCCATTTGGTCCAGGATAAGGAGACTTCGTCCTGAAATCCGCTGACAGAATAGTCTGCACCATCCAACGATTCCGTGGACGTCAGCGGAAGCCAAACGATTTTGGCATCACATTCTGTGTCATCGTTCAGTTGACATCCTTCGCTCATAAAACGAAGAGATAGTGCTCGCAACTCGCATAACATTCCGTGGAAAGGCCAAAGACAGAGCAAGTCATCGATTGCCCATCGCAATACTGGTTGGTTGCAAACCTGGAACACTACCTTGCCAAATAGCATCCCTCCCCTTAATTCGGGACTGACTTCAAGATTGATAGCCTTTGTTTCAAATTTGAACTTTTGCATCGTGACGTTACCGGATCTTCCACCAAGGTTTGTCGAGGAACTTGTCAATTTCCTGAGTTGGAATTCGGACATTCGAAACACGTAGATAGCGAGCGTTACCCGCCGCATCTACACCGTCAGGTCAGGTCGACCCACTCCAATCGTACTTTGCCGGATTGTTTCCGTTGCCAGGCGTGTAGGCAAATCGATGGTACACAGCATTTTTTCATGAACTGTTCGGCGGCTCGAAAACCGTTTTTCTTTTAGCTGCCGTCGTTCCTGCTTCGCCGCTCACTCTCCTTACCCTCCGCTGCTCGCCTGCGTTGTGGCCGCTAGGCTCGCTAGCGCTCGTCCTCGGCTACGAGTATCGGCGGGTTGGTCGATCGGGCTGGAGAATCGTTCGGCTTTCAAACTTTTAACCTCCAAACTTCGCACTTTGGCGGCGCAGACGCCTTCCACGCCCTCCGCCGTCGGATGCCATCCAGGCACCGTGGCCATCATTCCGGCGGTCGTCCATGCCCGCCGTGCCTTCGGCCTCCAGTTCTTTCTGTGTTGCCAGGGGGACGGCCTTTCCGCTCCCAACCGAAGAACGCATCCTGCTAAGACATTGCGGCGGCTTCCTGCCGCCGCTTTCCAGTTCAAACCGTTTCGACAACGCAACGCGTCAACGCGCTTCGACCCTCGAACATTGGAACGTTCACTCCGGTTCCGCCGGATTGCAGCCGTTCTACTTCGGTCACGTTCACGGTCCGGCGGTCTTGCCGCGCTCAATTCCTACGAAAGAACTCAGGCTCTTTTGAATCTTTTCGCCAAACGCATTATAGTTTCTGTGATTCGCGACAGTCGTACTGCCATTAGTCGAATTGCGGTCCGCTATATCGCGAATGGTCCCTAAATGATCCGACAGAGGCCAGAGCGTATTGTTTGCAGGCGTGCCACCATAGATTGCCTCTGCGGCCAACAAATCATCCACTGCATCCGACCACAAATAAAGCTCACGCGGCCCCCTCCAAACTGCATGACTGGATTGATGCCTTCATCATATACCCAGAAAATACTGCCGGTGCCATCAGATCGACTTCGTAACCTATTGAATGCAGTTCGTAAGATTGTTAGACGTCCAGCCAACAACTTGCTGTTCATTGTCGATTCTGCCGTCTTGGATTGTCGTTGCTTGAGCAGTCGGTACCTGAGTACTTGTCTGCCAAAACTCCTCGACTTCACCCGCGGATCAACAAAGCCAAGCCGCCAAACTCCTCGAGCAACATGCGCTCGTCGAACGTGTCGATGAAGAAAAGGGAGTTCTTCAAGTCACCTTGCTCGAAGGCAACCACGACTACAGC
>JBGSJB010000806.1:0-2267 GCA_041742175.1 Pirellulaceae bacterium | reverse complement strand
GTGTGGGAACATCGACTGGGTTCACCAGTTCCAACACGCCTTGAATTTTGCGATAAGTCGCTCGATGAAGTTCGTTTGCGAGGTTCGTTCAACGTACCGCTAACCGCCGAAGAACAACGGCACTTGGTTTCCGAAGCGAGTCGCGTGCTCAAGCCGAATGGACGGCTACTGATTCGCATCCTGACGGGCGAGCAGTCGCATGCGGCTCCCAATCTGCCCGGGGCTGGAGCGCCGGTAAAGTTCGTTCCAGCCAAGGATAATATCGTGCAGTTGGTCGCCGCTTCGAATTTGAAAGGCATTCGTTTGCTGAAGTACGATGATCCGCCCTGCTTCGTTTTCGATGGCATCAAAATGCGCGAGACGCACATCGAGGCGTTCAGTCCCGCATAATGTCAGCGACCACGCGTTGCGACTTCGGTCCGCTCGATCTTAACTTGGCGATGCGACACGTTCCGTCTTGAGATTCAACTGGGGCGAGGTGCAGCTGCAGTCGGTCCGCCGGTAGACACTGCGGAAATTTCTCAGCCCACTCGACAAACACTAGCGCGGGTTGCTCCAGCACTTCGTCGATGCCCAGGTCCCAAACTTCAGCTTCGGATTCAAGGCGATAGAAATCAAAGTGATAGATGGTTTTCTGACCGCGATACATTTGCAACAGAACGTACGTCGGACTGGTCACCTCTTCCGCCGGCACGCCCAGCGACTCGGCAGCGAAACGCACCAACTGCGTCTTCCCAGCTCCGAGCGTTCCGCTCAGTGCAATCACCAGCGGCAAGTTGTCGAAGCGACTCAACTGAGTTGCCAAGCGCCGAGTGTCGTCCAGACCGTGCAAAGTGATGGCTGTTTCGAGCATTGCTGTTGAGGCTTAACGGGCGACTAGGGACGAACGGTCAAAGCGCGAAGTTCTCGTTACATGCTCCAGCCATACGAGCGAAACATCAGCTCTTCGACAGTGCCAGTAATGTCGCGTAACGTAAACGGTTTTGAGAGCAGCGAAGAAGTCTGCAACTCAGCCGCGCGTTGCTTGATGCGATCATCCAAATTCGCCGTCATGATGATGCAAGGCAACGTGCTTTCAACCAGCGAACGAATCTGCTCCAAAGCATCCAACCCAGACAGTCGCGGCATGTGAACGTCAAGCAACACCAAGTGCAATTCGGATTGCTGACGAACAATCTCGATCGCTTCACAGCCATCGGAAGCCAGGTGCGTATGAAATCCGCGACGTTGAAACAGTTCGCTCAACGACTCACGAAAATCGCGATTATCATCAGCGATCAACAGATGAGGCGCGGTCCACTGCACGAGAATCTCCCTCCGATTTCACAGTTACGTTCGCTTTACAAATCTTACGGCAGGCATTGGTTCTGCCATTTCGTCACAATTCTGGTCAAAACGCGGAGCCTGCATTATGCGTTCCAGAATACCTGGACGGAAGAGAGTCTGCGCAACTTAAACTCGAGTTGGCAAGCAGCGGGAGCCAGAATCCGCATATTTCGCTCGCCGCGCAGCTAAACGGACTGCGTACGATTCTATCGCACAGTTGTCGTTGGAGATGATACAGGTGACTTTGGTGCTGCGGAGACAGGTGCGGACGTAGCAGGTGCAGGTGAGTTCGCACTAGCAGGCGGCACGCTGGCACCCGTTACAGCTGCAGCAGAAGCACCGGCCACTGGCGCGCCTGCAGGGTTCTGCGCTACACGCACATCGGAATTCTCAGCACCTTCGGAAACTGGACGTTCGAGAGCCGCTGCGAATAGGCGCGTCCCACGAAACTCTTCGAAACCTGGACCGCGAGGCATGACGCGATTCTGCGGCATTCCCCAAATTTTTGAAGTCCGATCGCCTGCGAAACGCGTCCCTTCGTAAATGGTTCCAGCTTGCCAAGGCCCGATGCCCAAGAACCACGTGTCGCGCGAAGTACTGGTAGAACGTGCGATTCCGGATTGCCAGTAGGGTTCGTGAGTTGCTTTAACGTAAGCGAACACAGCCACTTTGGCGGCACCCAGTTTCGCTTCGCGCCGTCCGATCGACAGTTCAGGAATCGTTGGCACACTCGCACCCGCAAGCGCGCCAGCACTCGACAAAGCGCTGCTTGCGGGCACACCGTAAGTCACGTTGTGTCCATCCAAGCCCATCGTTCCCAAACGCGCTTCCGCAATCAATTCAGCTTCATCTTTCGAATCCACCAGCAAAACGTTTTCAGCGATCATCCCCTGCCGAATCGAAGAGATAACGTAATCGGAGTCCAGCAAATTGTTGGGAGC
>JBGSJB010000805.1:0-3225 GCA_041742175.1 Pirellulaceae bacterium | reverse complement strand
AAAAGCGGAGCCGCTGCGAGACTGGCGAAGATCGTGCGTGCTACTGCACATGCAACTTTATGATCTAGGCCAACGCAAAAAATTGGTCCCTCTGCCGGAATGACGGCCGGAAGTTCTTTTTGCGGGTTCATCAAAACCCACAACTCAATCATAGGTGATGACGTCCGTACAGCAAGGTTGATCGGCGAAACTTCTTGCTGTGATGAACGATTTTTCTCCAAAAAAACACAAGTTGATCTGCTCAGTTCGAACTGTCCACTAGGAAGCCGGCAGCGAAGCAAAACATGTGCCGACTGGTTACGCCATGCACGAGCGTTATACGGAATGGGTGGCTTGCAGCTCTTTCATTAAACACAGTACGAGCTTGTCAATGTCATGCGCATTGATGTAGAGCGGGCAAGAGGCGCGGACAAGATGTCTGTCGCCAAAACGCACAATTGGAACTTCGATTCGATAATGCTGCCACAATCGCTGTTGTAACGTATCGTAGTGCGGGTAGTCGGATGGCAACCACACTCCAACCATCCATCCAAACCACTCGCGACCTTCGGGTGTTACGGGTTCCGCGCCTGGGATTTCGCAAAGCCGACGCCGCGCATAGCAGGCAAGTTCATGGTTGCGCAAGTCCAGTTTTTCTCGATCGAATTTCGAAAAGAACTTGATCGCTTGGGGAACCGTCAGATAAGCCGACGCATCGCGCGAGCCGGTCCATAGTAATTCGTCCGACCAGGTTGATGGTTTAGCTGGTTTGAGTCGCCCCCAGCTCAATCGTGCGGGCTGAAATTGACAATGCCAGCGTGGATCGACATAAATGAAACCGCTGCCCAAGGGCGCACACAGCCACTTGTGACAGCTGGCGGTGTAGAAATCGCACTGCAAACTGTACAGTTTGAATTGCTCTTGCAGCAACGCGTGAGGACCGTCGATGCAACTGGCGATACCGCGCGCGCAGTTGAGCGCAGATGTTGGCAACGGGCAAAAGGATCGCTGTTGGCGAAGTGATGTGACTGACAATAACCAGACGGGTTCGCTCGTTGCAGCTTGCAAGAATTGCGTCGGTGATTTGCTGCGGCGAGTTGAGCGGCATTGGCAACTTAACGTCAACTAGTTTCGCACCGACGGCATCGCAGCGGCGTTGCCAGATGCGTCGCACCGCACCGTATTCATGATCGTTCATCACTACTTCGTCGTCTTTGGACAACGGAAACCAATGCGAGATTTCGTTCATGCCTGCCGTTGCGTTTTCGCAGAAGGCGATATTCTCTGGCGCTGTCCCGAGCCAGACTGCCAACTTGAAGCGGGCGTCAAACCAACTCGGCTCAAGTTCCCGAGTAAGAAAATTCATCGGCTCGTTTTCGCATCGTTCGCGGACCCGCTGTTGGTCGAAGCGAAGCGTGTTGGGAACTGCGCCGAACGAGCCATGATTCAGATAAGTTACGTTGCGATCAAAGCGCCATAATTCGAATACGGGACGCTTGTAAATAAGGTCACTGGCCGAACCGATCGCAAACTGAAGACACGTCATGCGAGTTGCCAGTTTCGAGTACCAGCGCGTTCGTACGACCAAGCGTTCAATGAAAGTTGAAAATAGGATCAGCGGCAATAGAGAAGCGATCAATTGCGCACTTACATCGAATGCGCTGGCAAAACCTAAATTGAGAACTGTTCCGAAACCTCTGGATTGCATATAAGCCGCGTACCAGACGTTCTCTGCCGCAAACGCGATCGCCAGAACGAGAAAGGAAAGTGTGAAGACCACCGCGAGATAGAACGCGGGTTTTGAAGATTGCCTGGCCCAGTCCGCGGCTAGGAATGACCCGACGAAGAAGAGCATTGCGAATACGCTGACTGAGACGACAAGATTTGTGGTAACGAAGAACAGCAGCGAAACAACCGTCGTGATTCGAAAGATATCTGCAAGCTGAATATGCTCACCCGATCTTAATCGTTCGACCAAACGGGCAACTACGAACACGGGCAAAGTTAGGAACACGATTTGAATGACCGTTGACAGTGTATTGCCGAAGTCACGGGAGTTGAGAATGGGATAGCGGATGGCAAGTAAAATCGCGGACACGAGAATGGGTAATGTGACAGCTGCAGCTTCGATTAGGGCACCTTTTTGGCGATCGATCGAGCTGCGCAAAAGTGAGAAAACGGTGGCGAGCAGGCATCCGACGCCGAACGCCTGCAAGAGATAGATTTGATCAAAGTACATCGACTGCTCGCGATTGGCGGACATGTGCTGTGTGCGGGAAGCGGCACTCAGTCTATCGAAAAGTACGGAATTGAATTTGCGGGTGCAGTTAATAAGAGAAGCTTCTTGGGCAAGCTTCCGGGTGCAGGCGGCGAAATCGGCGTAGCTCGGCGATTGCGCGACCGCGTGGGGCTTGTGGTACCAGTCGCTTGTGCGGATGATAAACGCCGCGAGTGAGAGGTTGGTAGGGTTTCTATTAACTGGTTAGGCGAGATACATGGCTGGCGGAGCGGGTCTGAATCAGCGAGCGTTGTCGATCTTTCAGCAAGCGATTGCTGAAGAGTCGTCGTTGCACATCAAGTCGTCGACTCTCCAGTGCGGCGCAACGCTGCTGGACTTTGGTGTAGAAGCGGCGGGCGGCTTGGAAGCCGGATTGCGGATGGCTTCAATCTGCTTGGCGGGGCAAGCTCAGCTGGCTTTGGTGCCGGGCGATCGCGCGATTTGGTCCGGGCCATGGGTGCAAGTTACGACGGAAAATCCAGTAGAAGCTTGCATGTTGTCGCAGTATGCCGGTTGGCCGGTTAAGCACTCAGACTTTTTCGCGATGGGTTCCGGGGCGATGCGAGTTCGTCGCGGGCGTGAAGCGATCCTTCAATCGTTGAACGCATCGGACTCATCGACCCTGGCTGTCGGTACACTGGAGTGCGATCAGTTGCCCAGCGACGAAGTTGTCCAAGCGATGGCAGCCGAGTGCGATGTTGCGCCTTCGGATATTTGGCTGGCGATCGCGCCGACTCGCAGCATTGCAGGTTGCGTTCAAGTTGTAGCTCGGAGCGTGGAAACGGCGTTGCATAAACTTCACGAACTTAATTTTCCACTCGACCAAGTTCACTCTGCTTATGGCATCGCCCCGCTTCCGCCACCGACTCCTAACTTTGCGAAGGGTATTGGTCGAACGAACGATGCCATTCTCTACGGTGCAAACGTAACACTCTGGGTTACGGGCGATGACGAAGCGATCGCGAGCG
>JBGSJB010000804.1:0-22846 GCA_041742175.1 Pirellulaceae bacterium | reverse complement strand
GGGTTGCCCCCACAACGACCTCAACGTTGCGCGTCTGCCAATTTCGCCACCTGGGCAGGAGTTCCAAATTCGGATGCGCACTAAAGCAGGAATCCGATTTGGGAACCGTAAGTCTAGAAGTTGCCTCAACTTCGTCAAGTCCGCACGCAACGACTATTACCACTGAATATCATCTTCGGTCACAGTGAGCCGCCACTAAGCCTTTTCCGTTATCAGCTTCGCAACCAGTTCAGGTTTGTCCTGAGTTCGCAAATGCGCGATTTGGTCAGCGGGGACACCGATTTTTTCTAAGTTCTTAGCCAGCGAGTCCCACACCTTGATCCGCTTCTTGCCCTCGGAAAGATAAAGCTCTGTGATCAATTCTTGCGTTCTCTGAAACGCAATCGAATCACGGTTGTCGTAGAACCGCTTAATGACATTTTGTTGGTAACGGGAGTAATTTTCTTGACCCATGTATCCACCATCCTCGCAGCAGGGAAGCGAAAGATCAACGCATAGGCTATCGGCTGTTCTCGCACTCGAGTTCAAAATTGTAGCTAGGTTTTCCACGCCACGCTACGCTCCCTAAACAACGCGAGCCGCTGTTCGAAAACAGCGGCTCACGGTTAGCTATATCAATTTCGAGCTCCGAGCTCACTTAAGATCGTATGCTTATGGAACAATGATCGTGGCCGGATCTGGGTCGAAGTCGTCATCATCTGATAACGCAGCTACTCCAGTTGCTAGGCCGGCGATTCCGAGGAGCCCGCCTAATCCGCCAATGCCACCGCCTCCGAAACCACCACCACCACCGCCGCCTCCGAAACCACCACCGCCGCCTCCAGGACCTCCAAATCCTCCACCGCCCATGAAGGACGGTGCATACATATCGCCAGGGGGCGGTACAAATTCAGCGATCGGAGCTACTTCTTCTACATTCGGGACATCAGTTGGGTTTGCCAGCTCAATATTTAGTGAGTCAACAGTGTTGCCCGCTGCAACGAACCGCACTGCACTGCCTGTTGTGCTGCGCGAAAGCGGCGTGGGTGATACGGCCTCAAATCCGACTGCCGCAGTACCATTTTTGCCAACAACAATGATGTCGTAAATACCTGAAACTAGACTCTTCACGCGAAACTCGCCATCCGGGCTGACAGGTGTGTCAGCGACGATTCGGCCAGCTTGCAGAATGTGAACGATGTTTCCTGATAGATCCTGCTCAGTCAACGATAGGCCAGCACGCGAGACTTTACCGACGAGATCGCCATTCTGAA
This sequence comes from Pirellulaceae bacterium, assembly GCA_041742175.1. Lineage (GTDB taxonomy): Bacteria > Planctomycetota > Planctomycetia > Pirellulales > Pirellulaceae > Aureliella. Next base: position 21,593 of record JBGSJB010000804.1, on the reverse strand, counting down.
GATTTACTTTGGTCGTTGTGACCACTTCACGCTGAGACCCCAAAGGATCCTTTTCAAAGATCGCGGCTTTCGAAACGACCGTTGAAGGAACCCAGTTCTCACTGATGATCTGCTGAGCTAGGCCAAACGGTATCGTTGAAGCACAAACATTGATTGATGTCGGTGAACCGCTGGAGCTGGGAAGAATGTTGATGCCGAACGTTGCAAAGGTAAATTCGCTTTTCGCAACGAAGGTAAACGTTCCGGGAACCAATCCCTGCAGGCTGAACGAGCCATCAAAATCAGTCGTGGCGCTGGTAATTGTTTTGCCGCTCTGAATAAGCGAAACTTCGACGGCCGGACGCGCAACGGTATTTCCCGTGTCGTCAAGACCAACCAGCTTTCCGCTTATGCCATTTGATGCATTAAGGGCCACCCATTGATTGATGTACAAAGAATCAATGAATGCTGAAGTAGGCGATGGCGCTACCACGCTTTCGGTTAGATTGATCGTGTTTTCTTGGGCGCAGGCCAGTGGCATCGAGCCACAAAGACCGAGGAGGAGAAGCGTAAATCGAGTTCGAATCATCATAACCCTCGTCTCAGAAGTGCCAAACCGGCTTCAAAGTTAAAATGGGAGGTCTGTGCTGTCCGCTCTAGTATAGTTGCATCGGGTTTGCGAGTCAACATTCTGACAGCTTACTCTTTGCGGGTTACGCCGACTTTAGCTAAGCGGAACCCTGATACTTTCGCAAGCAAATCGGAAGCCAAACATACCCGATTGCTAGCTCGCAAACTACGCGTTCCAGAAAATTAAGCTTCCGCGAGACTTACGCAGCCACGTGCGGCCACGACCACATGGTCGATTACTTGAATACCTATCAACTCACCCGCTCGCTTGAGCCGGTCGGTTACGAGGCGATCCTCTCTACTGGGGGTTGGGTCACCCGATGGATGATTATGAACGAGCAATATGGCTGACGACGCATCGCGAATCGCCGCGCGGAAGACCTCCCGTGGATGCACTAAGCTTGCGTCGAGTGTTCCGACTGTAATTTGATGTTTAGCAATCGGTTGCAGCTTGGTGTCGAGTGTCACGATGTGAAATTCTTCTTGGCAACCATCGTCGACCAACCGCGAAAAATGTCGCGAGCAGTACTCGATCGCGGCTTGCGTGCTATTGATTTTTTCGTTGCGAATTCCATGCTGCTGGAGCGATTCGGTTACACGTCGCCCCAATTCGATGCCAGCCATGATTTGGCAGAACGCAACTTCGGATACTGCGGAGCTGACTCTTTTCAACTCGATCGGCGATTGTGTTCGCAGGGCATCCAATCGTTCGCTGAACTGATTCGCAACCCGCTGGCCAGCTTGAACCGCCGATTCGCCTTTGCGTCCGGATCGAATCAGAATGGCCAATAGTTCACTCGTTCGCAGGCATCCGGCCCCGAGCTTTAGAAGGCGCTCCCGCGGGCGGTCTTCCAAAGGACTTTGCGTGACTTGATCGCCACCAATCTGCCGGGCGATCCAGTCATCGTTTGCAAAGGTAGATCGTTTGGCCGTCCATGCATAAGCGTCGGTACTTAGATCGATTCGCGACTGAAGGAGTCCTTCTCGTTGCAATTGTTTAAGCAAGCGGGTAATGAAAGCCGCTTTTGCTTCTGTGCATCTCGCTTGAACATCTCTCGCCGTAAATTCGTTTAAATCGCAGATCGCTCGCAGCACTTCAGCGTATTTTTCGCGACGTTCTTCAACAACAGCGGGACGAGTCATCTGAAGCTCCGGCTACGAAGAATGCCTTGCGAAAGAATTTGCCAATGGGACCGCCGAATATTTCGCGGATGATTTTAAGCAAGTTTGCTTGCAATTGAAAGCAACTTTAACAAAGAAAGCCTCCAGTGCTACCTGGAGGCTTTCGCAATTTTTTCATCAAAGCTAACTACGTAGCGATGAGCTTATTCGGGCATATAGGGTCCAATACTCTCGAAGAAACTGTCTATTTCATCAGTTTTAGCTGCGTGCTCTTCGTCACTTGAGCAAAACAAACCTTCGATAGAATCTTCGTCGTCACTTCCACTCCACTCTGCGAATGACGAGCTCACCGAGCTGATATTCGCCAGTTCTGAATTGTCGCTGTCGAATGTCTCAGCGAGAGCAGTCTGTACCTCGTAGACTACTTTTGCACCTACCGTTGCGATCATATCCTGCGGCGTAACCATCATGGCATACGTCGCAGCGGTTAGGTCTTGCGAGCCTTCGCCTTCCCCACTGGATCCGCGAGTCGCATTGAGGTGGTTGATTACCAGCAGCGCATCAAGCGGCGAAACAATTTCGTCTCCGTTTACATCCAAAAAAGGAGGTGCGACGAAGTTGCCGAGTGGCAAATTACGCTCGAACGTTGGATCATTAAGTTTGTTGATGATCAACAGAGCATCGATCGGCGAAATGAACGTGTCAGCATTCACGTCGAGAGCCGAACGTGGATTCTGCCACTTGCTACGTTGAACTCGGATATTAACGTCCGCAACGTTTGACACCGTACCGACATCATCTCGAACCACGTAAGACAGCGTAACGAGTCCGACAAAGTCAGTCGCTGGCGTGAAGCGAATGGAGCCGTTCGCCAATACCGTCGCGGTCCCGCTTGGCGAAGGTGTAAGTACGACTTCCACGCTTGCAGCATTCAGGCTTCCATCAAGATCGGAGTCATTGGCGAGGACGTCGATGTCGACCGATTCGTTCTTGAAGGTAAACGCGACGTCGTCATTCGCCGTCGGGCGATTGTTAACCGTCACGGTTACGATCGCTTCGTTCGAAACATTGCCGGCTGTATCTCGAATCGTATAGCGGAACGTATCCACTCCACGGAATCCGCCACCCGGTGTGTATTGGATGACTCCAGTTTGATTGACAACCACAGTGCCAAACGCAGGCAGTGACGAGATCGTGATCGAAGCTGCGTCGATTGACGAATCGACATCGAAATCATTGCTCAGCACGTCTAAGAACTGGCTTTGTCCCACGCCGACTGAATAACTATCGTTCACTGCGGTCGGAGCGTCGTTCACTCCTGCAACGTTGATCGTAACAGTCGCCGGGAGGCTCTGCTCACCGGAACTATCGACAATGCGATAAACAAACGTGTCCTGTATATTCTGTCCAGTTGTCAGTTGCTGGATAGCCGCGACTAGGGAAGGGTCATAAACGATTGACCCATCGGCGTTGATCGTCACATCCGCGCCCGCAGCCGACTTGATCACAGCAGCCACTACGGTGAGCTGGTCGTTTGGTAAATCCACATCCGTATCGTTTGCCAATAACCCAGGTGCGCCGAGAGTGAAGATCGCATTTTCGTTGGTGTTGAATGAGTCAGCCACCGCAATCGGTGCGTCGTTCACTTGATTGATGGTAATCGTCAATGTGTGAGCCGCCGAAGTGTTCACATCTAGCGATCCTGTGGGTCCGCGATCTACCGCTCGGATCGTTACGAGAGCGATTCCGAATGCGTCCCGATTAGGCGTGAACTGCAATTGTCCAGTGCTGCTAACTGTAGGCTGTACTGAGAACATGCTTGGTTTGTCAGCTACGACAGTGAAATCGACGCCTTGTGTGCTTTCATCAGTTGCCGTTTGCGGATCGCTTAGCAGACCGGCGGCAGGCAAAACGCCCGAGGCCCAAGCTTGAGAATAAGCACCGCTGTCTTCGCTAACGGTTACGGATGGTCCTGGCGTGAACACCGGTGCATCATTCACAGCTGAAATCGTAATGGTGAAGACTTGCGGTAACGACTCCGCAACGATCGCGCCATTATCCATGGCGATCACCGTGACCATCGCAACGCCATTAGCATTTAGACTTGGCTTGAACTGAAGTGTCCCATCGCTCGATACTGACGGCTGAACTTCAAACAACGAAGCATTATTCGAAGTTACATTGAAAGTAACGGATTGGGTCTGCAACTCATCAATCGCGCCAGGCGGTCCTGGAAGAATCTCAGTCGCCCAGCCCGGGAGACTGATAAGCGGCGAATCTTCCGGAGCGGTTTGATCGGCGCCTCTCAAGAATTGCGGAGGATCGTTGACGCCTCTCAATCCAATGGTGATCGTCCCTGTTCCACTACGAGCCGGGATGCCATTGTCGGTCACTACGTACAGGAACGTATCGGGACCAACCAAGTTTGCAGGTGGAATGTACTCGAACGATACGATGTTATTGTTCGCATCGAAAGTCGGAATAATCGTTCCACCACCGGCCGATGTTCGCTCGATCTGTGTCATCCGCAGCAGTTGACCGTCTTCGTCATCGGTCGGACCTGGTTCGTCATCGGCAAGGACATCACTCGCTTGGATGGTTATACGCGCGTCTTCATCCGAATCCAAGAAGAACGAATCCGGAATTGGTGGATCGTTGACCGGAGTCGCGTTAATGACGAACGTCTTAATCACCGAAAGATTCGTATTGGGTGCAGGTGAGTCAGCCCCAAAGTCCATCAGTTGCACTCGAACGCGAAGATCAGCATTCAACGCATTGGCATTAAGAGCAGTCTGGAAGGTTAACGTGCCATCCACGCCAATCGAAGGCTGGACAGCAAACGCGCTCGGGTCAAATGCCGTAACAATAAAACGAATCTCTTGACTGTTTTCGTCTTCGGACCCAACTGGCCCTCTACGAACGTTCGTTGCAAAGCTGTTTTGGGAAATCAGTCCAGCGTCTTCGGCGTAAGTAATGCTGCCTGGAATATCGAACTGCGGTGCATCGTTGATCGCAGCGATCGAAATCGTGAACGTCTGAGTCTGGGACGTATTCGTATTTGGTGCAGGGCTGGATGCAGCAAACGGTTCAACAAGCCGAACAACAACTACCGCCTTGCCGTTCTTATGCGGCGCTGTGTGGAAGGTAAGTTGTCCGGTCGGGGAAATCCTCGGTTGTCCATCCAGCGCTGGGTTAGCATTCTGAAGGAACAACTCAGGCGCACTGACCGAGATAACATCGAAACGCAACACCTGAGTGGCTTCATCGGTTGCAGTCGGCGGATCTGACAACAGACCGATAGCTTGACGAATATTAAAGGCAAAGTTTTCGATTGTTGTTGGCGATTGACCAGTGGCTTGCTCAACATCCTCGATCACATCAACTTGACTGCTTGTCAGTGAGAACACCGGTGCATCATTGATCGGCGCCGCAGCGATCGTAAAGGTGCGCACTACGGAAATGTTGCTGTGCGGAGCGGGACCAGTAGTGCCGTCATCGGTCAAGAAGATCTCGACTCGCAAGTCGTGCGAGCTTTGATTCGAATTGACGTCCAAAGCGGTGCGATAAGTCAACGTTCCACTTGCATCTACAGTGGGAAGATCGATGAACGCTGTTGGATCCAGTGCACGCACATGTACGATCAACCTTTGAGGCTGCGCAGCTTCGTCCGCCGCGAGAAGTGGCCCGACTCGCAAGTTCGTTGCAAAGTTCGGTCGAACAACCACACCTTGATCTTCGATGCTGTTCGAAATCCAGTTTCCGGAACTGTCGACATACGCGGCACCTGGAGTAAACTCCGGTGCATCATTGATCGATGTAATGTTGATCGTAAATGTTTGCGGACCCGAGCTCAATGATGGCGTTCCATCGTTGGTTTGGTCACGCAACTGCACAACTACAACCGCTTGCCCGTTTTGCTCAGGTGCAGGCTGGAATGTCAAGTTGCCGGTTAGTGGATCGATGCTTGGCTGAGTCGAAAACAGTGCCGTGTTCGTGTTGGACAGCACATCGAAGAACAACGTTTGCCTCCAAGGAGCGATGGTGTTCTCGTCCAACGCACTCGTCGGACCAGCCAGAATGGAGGTCGCAAACGGCAGCATCGTCAGTCCGTTGTCTTCGTTCACTCGTACCGAAGGAGTCACCGCTGGAGCGACGATTGGCAGCACGAAGCTCGGAACATCATTCACCGGGGCAACACTAATCGAGAACGTTGCGATAGTCGTATCATCATCGCCTGCGTTGACAACTCCGCCATTGTCTTGAACCGTAATGCGAACAAACAAGCTGCGTCCGGTGTTGTCGTTGACATTCGGAGCCGTGCGGTAAGTCAACGTGGCTCGGTTTGTCAGCGGATCAAGCACCAGTTGTGGTTGACCAGTTGGTCCGTCGAAGGCCGACGGATCAAGTGCTTCCACCAAAATCGGTGTAATGATCTGCTGGTTGCCAAGTTCGTCGAGTGCTGTGACTGGACCCGGCAGAACGTCGAGCAAGAAGTCTACAACCGTAACAGTTCCGTCGTCCTCACTTGCATTAATCGTCGGAACAGCAGGCTTCGTCGGATCAAGTACTGCAGGATTGAACGTGAAGATCGGCGCATCGTTAATCGGATCAGGAAGAATCGTAAACGTACGCGAAGCCGACGCATTGACATCTCGTGGTGTCATATTCAGCGGATCGAACTGAACGATCGCCGGTGAAGGCGCTCCGGTATCGATAGCGATGACACGCACCAGAATTTGTGGGAACGGTGTTATCTGGTTAATGTCTGGTCGGAGCCGATAAGTCAGCGTTCCTGGATTCGGTTCATCGGTGCCAGTGATGTAAGGTAGTGAGCCTGGCGCGGTGTCAAACAAACTATTGTCAACCGCACCGCTCGCATCGATGGCTTCCACTAAGAATCGAACTTGTTGATTCTCGCCCAAGCCACCCATGAAACCTTCATCGATAGCGGTCATCGGTCCTGGCAGAATTGCGGTGACAAAGTTTGGTACCGTTGTCAGATCGCCCGGATTTGCGTTCGGATCTTCAACAAACGCTGAAGTCGCCAAAGGCATGAAGAATTCCGGAGCGTCGTTGTAGGCAGTCACATCGATCGCAAATGTCTTCGTCGTACGATCCACACCCGGCGTTCCAGCCGCATCGATCAAAGTAACTTCGATATTGAAGTTCAGGCCCGGCATCGACCTGTTGACGTCTTTGCGAGTTTGATAACGCAAGTCACCCGTGATCGGGTCAATCGTAGGCAGACCGGAAAGAATGCCGTTGAGCGGATCCGCAGCCACGAAAACATTCGGGTCGGCGACAATCTCAACGCGCATTGGCAACTGGGCTGGATTGGCGGCAGGGTCCAATTCGTCGAGCGCGGTGCTACGAGCTGGGAACTGGTTGGTCATGAACCCAGGTACGATCACTTCGCCCTGATCTTCTTCGGACACGACGATTGGGATCGCCGAGTTTACGGGCGGAGCTGGCAGATCGAAGACAGGTGCATCGTTCACCTGTGATGGCAAAATGGTGAACGTGCGAGTGATTGACTGGTTGAGGTCGTTGTTGGTACCGCCAACACTACCGGAATCTTGAGCAGTAACACGCACCAAAATCGGACCAAACGGAGCTTCTTTGTTCACGTCTTGTGCGAGCTCGAAGGTCAATGTGGCTGTGTTACCAACCACCGTCAAAGTCGGTTGAACAGCGAACAACGTAGGGTTCAAAGCTTCAACCAACAACGGTTCAGCCGGCAAACTGGTGAATGTAATCGATTGATTTTCTGGAGTACCCAAAACTGGGCCAGTGGCTTCGTCAGCGGCTGCCGCGGGACCAGGGATCAGTCCGGTAACGAAATTTGGAATCGTAACCAGTCCGATATCTTCCGTCGTGATGACTTCCCGATTGACCGGCCAAGCATCAAACTGCGGACGATCATTCACCGCTGCAATGTTGATTGTTAGCGTGCTGGTCGAAGTCAGATTGGCCGTTGGACCAGCGGTTGCATCGTCTTCAATTGTCAACAGCAGCAGAGCCGGGCCACCAATCACGCTGTTGTAATGAGCCGGTGGAGTGTAAGTCAACTCGTTGCCCGCGACACTGAAACTTCCACCCGACGGCGGCACAACAACAGGCGAGTAAGCGGTCGCCACGTTACCGATCGGAGTTGTACCTGACCCAGTCAAAGTAAGGCTTACCAAAGTCGAAGCAAGCGTATTTCCGTTAATCGCTGCCATAAAGTCGGCGACGGTCGAAACCGAAGCGGCATTGCTATTCAGCGTGACTGTGATCGTGCTTGCTACCACGGAAACGGTCGGTGCAATTCCAGGTCCGAGGTCGCTACTGTTTACATAAACTCGGATGCCGTATTCACCTTGGTTTGGTTTCGCAGCGATGCGGACGTTCAGGCCAGCGATACCACCAAAGTCGGTCGTCGTTTCAGAGATGATCGACGCATTGATAATCTGCAGTTGCTGGCCACTTTCGTTGGAAGCGTTCGGCGACGTTCCAATTCCAGCATGGGCCAGATCATTCGCAGTGAAAATAGCACCACTACGGATAACAATTTCATCTTCAATCACATCAATTGTGTCATTAACACCCAACGGCGCATCGTTGATCGGTCGAACCGTAATCGTCACAGTCGTCGGCGAGTTGCTCTTCAGCCGGGTATCGACGGCGTTGTAGACAAATTCATCAGTTCCGTTGAAGTCAAGATTCGGAGTGTAAGTGAAAGTACCGTTAGCATGCAGGACCAACGTACCGTTGTCCACGTCGTCCAGCGGTTCAATTTCGGGAGTGGTAGGATCTTCGTCGAAAACAAAGATCGGCTCGACGATTGGTGGGATGGCCAACGGATCATTATTCGGATCGGTATCGTTGCCCAATACACCCGTTTCAAAGGTGCTTACGGTGAGAACGCTATCTTCATCAACGACGTATGCGTCCGAAACAGCGACTGGCGGTGCACCTTCGACAATCTCGACGAGATAATCTTCAACTTCACCACCAATTGCAACTCCACCGGGCAATGTGCTGCCGAGTGTACTCAATCGGAAACGAGCGGCAACAAAACCTGGAACTGCACCGACAGGCGTTGCCACCAAGAAGTCGTTCGCTCCAGCTTGCACCGGTTGATTCACGATGAACTGCTCATTCGCATCATCGAAATCGCCGTCGCCATTCCAATCCATCCAAGCGTCGAGCATGCCTGCGCCCGAAGAAATCGCGGTCACAGTTACCGGGTTCGAAGCCGAATTGAACACGCCGTTAAAGCTAATGCCGTCTTCATCATCCGCCAAAATCGAAATCGTCGATCCCGTTGCGGTTGCCAAACTGCGGAGCAGGTTGCGCATATTCAGTTGCGTGTTGATGGCCGCTGCAATCGCGCTTGCAACGTCTTCAGGCGTGGTAGGTACAGCAACTGTACTTGGAATGTTGATAGCTACATGGTTTGCCGACACACCCGGAATTGGCAACGCTGGATCGTATAGGTTCAACTCGTAGTTAACGGTGTTGCCGTTGCCGTCGGTAAAGCTGAATTGCTTGCCATCTAGATCCGTGATCGTGGCAGGCAGTGTGATTTCAACATTGCCGCTAGCCAATCTTGTCAAGCTTGGTGCCGCAACAAAATCGAAAAGGTAGCCATCGTTTGTAACCAAACGAATGCGATTCGAAGCCACTGGGTCGACAACTGGGATGATGTTGTCCAAACGACCTGACTTGAGAACTGCTTCGATAGCGTTCGTAATCTTGATTGCAACCGATTGCGATGTATCGCCGCCGACAATTTGAATTGGCACCACAGTCGGACTGCTGGTAGTCGCGTCCGTCGTGAACTCAAACACCACTGGCGTTAGCGGATGAGCGACAGTGTCGGTAATCGTAAACTGTTGTCCATCGACAATTAATGCACGATCGACGACAACCGTTGCAGCGCCGCTGTTCGTAAGTGTCGCACCTGTGGACGCTAATGTCCCCAATGAGAAAAGCGTTTCCGAATCATCACCGCTGGCAGATGGCGACGGTGCTCCGTCGTTGTCGGCATCGGCGAAATTGCCAAGTACCAGCAGCGGAACGTCAATCGGAAGCAATGCGTGACGTGCGCCATCACCATTCGCGACAACCGGAGCCACAACCGAGTTCGGCGACTTGATCGTTGGAACTCGAATGCCGTCGATATCGCCGTAGTCGACTGTAACTTCGGGCATGATGATGATGGTGAACTGAGTCAAACTGCTCGCTCGGTTCGCGTTCAGCGGATTACCCGCCAAGTCCCTGATGTCAGCAACCGGCAGTGGAGTTCCCAGTGCAGCACCAGTCGCCGTGATCGTTGTCGCTTCATTCACCATCAGCGTACCGTCACCTAGCAGGTAACTGGTCAGGCCGATGCCGGAGCCGTTGATAGCTGCGACCAATTGGGCTGCCATTTGATACGGTGTAAACCCACTTTGAATCGGCACACGAATCGCGCCAGAACTTACACCAGCAGGTGAACCTGTATCGAACTCGAAAACGGTTGAACCACCAGGATAAGAAATGGTGTAACGGTTGCCGTCAGCAACGCTGGCTCCAACGGTAAGCCGAATTCCAGGTTTGTTGTTCAGCGAGATTTCATAGACGCTATCCTTCCGCCAAATGCCTGCGATTGGCGTGAGGCGAATGGTGCGGCTGTTGGCGTTGTAACCAAACACATAGTCGACATCGGGAATCAGTAGACGGCCATTCTCAGTTAGGCTCACTGCTCCCGCAGCGTTCACTGAAGTTTCGTCCGGTCCGGTTCCGTTGATGTCTTGCAGGAGCAACGAGAAGAACTCAAGTTCACCCTCGGACAACTGAATGAAAGTCGTGTTGCGGTCCGAATCAGCAAAGGCCGAGTCGTTGTCTTGCGGCTGCAGAATGATCGCGTTCAATCCGAGGAAGTCGGAACGATCGACGGCACCACGATCTTTGAAGACGTTACCACCTAAACCTGCTGGTGAGTTCACCGACGGATCATCGACACGACGTTGACCGGTGACATCCAAGTCTGGCGCGAGCATCGGGCTCAGCGGCAACCCGATCGAGTTCTTAACTTGAGTCAGTTCAGGTCGCTCTTGCAGTGCTTCCAGCGAACTGTCGATCGCTTTCGATCCAGCCGCTAGATAGAAGCGGCGATTGGCAATGGTGCTCGCTACAAAAAGTGGTTCACCAGCGGCCAGTATTTCAGCGAACGATCCAGTAGTGGTTCCCACGGCGTGGTTGGTATTGTTTTGGAACAGATTAGCACCAAGGACAACCGTCGCACCTACATTTCGAACTCCATTCGTTGTGTTCGCCACAATATTGTTGAGGATAGTAGGCGAGGCGCCTTGATCAACCAAAATGCCGTCAGTGCCACCAAAGATAGTGTTATTGATTACCCGTGCAATCAAGCTTGGCACAGCCATGCCTGTGTTGTCGCCATCGCCGCTAATACGAACTCCACCTGCGGTATTGTTAGCAAGGATGTTGTTCATGATGACAACGCCAGGCGCTAAGTTCGATTGATTTAGCGTCGGAGTTTGAATCGGCGAACCAGGGTAAGGACGAGGCCCGACTCCGGCGCCGATGGCACTTTGATTGCGAGCTCCTGCGTCGTTCAAGATTCCGAAGCCCGAGCTGTTGGTGATCGTGTTTCCAACTAGCAAGATCTGACCCTGTTCGCGCTGTCGCTCGACGTCACCCAAATCTTCGCCAAAAGCCAAGCCTAGTGGGCTAACCATCGGCGATTCCGTTCCGGAGCGCACAAAGGTTAACAGCGGCGTATTCGCAAATGTCAAGTTTCCATTTCGCAGAGCGGCAGCATCACCGTGCAGCAACACGCGGGCACTGCCCGAATCAGCCACATCGCCAAAGAGCAAACCGAAAGTCATCTCGCCTTGTAAGCTTGCGGTGAGCTTAAGTATCAACTGAGCTGTGGACGAATTGATCGCATCGCGAATTGCAGTTGCAATTTCGGTCGGTGTTGCGTTAGCGGTGATCGGCACACGAATGTTGCCCGCGACAACTCCGGTGGCTACGTCATCAACGCCGCCGGTAACATCGAACTCGAAGGTCGCAAGATTGAATCCGTCGCTCAATGTGAAAGTAATTCCGTCGCGCAGCGCTCCTGCGCTGGCTGGACTGACTTGAATGGCAACTTGTTCGGCTAAACGCACGTTCGTATCGAAAGACCGACCCAACACTATGCGGGTTCCGTCTTGAATTCCGTAATCAGCGGCGGTACGAACGGTCAACTGATAAGCACCTTGTTCAATCTGCGCAACGTTGAAGGTGCTAGCCAGACCGGAATAATCACCGTTGGCTACAAAGCTTGGCAATGAATCAGCGGCGGTCGAGTTGAAGACCATTTCGCCACGCTCTGCGAAGCCGACAATGATGTCGTCAATGTAGATGCCTTCAGCGGTGTTTTCCTGAGCTCGCTCGTCCATCCGATTGCCGTTGGACCCTTGAACTCCGAACACATCGCCGTTGCGACCGCCCGTGAGCCCCAATCCGCTATTGTTCACTACATCGTACTTGAACAACCGCAACGTCGAGTTGTGAACCTGCCAAGCCTGCAGCGCAGAAGCATTCGCAGTGGCCGCGTCGTTGGTAGAGTTGAAGGTTGCGGCAAGCTGAGCTCGAATCGCATCGCGGACCTGCAACTCAGTCATCGACTGGTTAATCAAGACTGCGACGTTACCCGAACCAACCCCTGGAAATCCAGCCAAAACACTAGCAGGCAAACCGGCTATTCCATACGGTGGAATTGGCGCAGGCTTGCCATCGACAGAGATATGTAGCTGATAGATACCACCGACCGGCGGTGTATTTCCCGTAATCCCGCCCGGACTGCCAACTGAATCAAATCGCCCGACACCAATGATAAATGTTCCAGATGTCGTGAACGTATGGCGAATGAACGAATCAAGCCCCGTAGCACCGGGATCCTCAAGTGAATCGTCATTTTGAGCTAGCAGATTGCCAGCCGAATCATACAAGAAGAGTTCCGTATCAAAATTGGTAAAGTCAGTATCGAACACTCCGACATCACCAGCATTTGCTGTAAACGAGAAGTAGTCGAATGTGCCATCACCGGTATTGACGATTGTCAGGTGCGGTCGCGTAGTGCTCGAATCGATATTGGCGTTCGGCGAGAGCGACCATTGCTCTGCGTCAACATCTTGCGCTGTAGCCAAGGTGCTGTTGGGTTCGGCCTCCAAAACGGCTGGAGGCGTTGCGCCCGGCAAGCCCGCAACGTTTAGGGTATTGCCGCGCAGGGAATTTACGGTGATCGCTGCCGCAGGTATACCAAGGATTGCAGGCAGACGATTTCGCACCTTCGTCGCGATCTGTGCTGGCGAGTCAGTTGCAACATACTGGATGTTATTGCCGGTGTTGTCCGTCAGCGAGAATGTGATCGTTGTACCGTTGATCAAGAGCTGGCTTACACCGCTCGTAATGCTTGCCCCGCCAGGCAGGTCCAGCACAAGTCCCATGTCCAGTTCGAACGTCTGCGGCCCCAGCGGTGACACTCCATCAATGGGAGTAACAGTGAACGTCTCTCCGTCATTTAACTTGGCGCCCGCGACAGCGATTAACTCGACGCCTCCTAGCTGAGGATCTCCCGTTCGGAAACTCGCACCGGTGCTGAACTCGAAACGCAAACGCACGTTTTGCTGACCAGCCAGCGCCGCTAATGAGGTTCGAGCTTGCCGCCATGTGCCGGTATTATCAAAAGTTTCTTGCGTGAAGAGCGGATTTCCGAACGGATCGACATTTAGGTTTGCGACCGTGTCAAATTCATCAACAGCCGATGTTCGGTCGGTTCCGCCCTGGTCGGAGTTGTTGGTTGTCAACAGTATCCAAGTGCCGTCTTCGCCAGCGGCATAGACTCGGAACGCATCCCGCATTCGAATGTCGTTATCCTCCAAGTCGCTGTTTGCATTCTCGGTCGCTAAGAAGTAATTGAAGTACAGCATCGGTAAATCGTCAGCGCTGTATCCTCGCAAATCGATCGGATTGCTAACGATTGCGCCACTGGCGCCACCAGGCAAGTTGTAGGTGCCTTCGAAAGCATCCACGTCGTAAACACCTTGCCAAGTACCAGCCTGACGATCCGCTTCGTAACCGAAATAAAGGCTTGTGCCGCCGTTCAAATCGGACGCCTGCGATAGGTCAAACGGAACCGTTCGGCCATGGCCTGCATCGTCTGCACGTCGATTGGTCGTGTGCCACAGGTTTATGTCGAGCGGCGAAAACTCAATTCCTTGGACGTTGCCGGTATCGTCAAGAGGTGCCGAGTTGCTCTTCACACTGGCTGAGAATCCAGGGAATATCGGCTGCTTAATACCAGTTGTGCTGAAAGCCCAAATGGTTCCATCAGCAGTCGTACCGAACAGCATGTTGGCAAAACGACCGCCTTCAAGGTTTCGCGGACCAGCGGTTAAGCTCGTGAATTGGACTGGATTGCCCTGATTGTCAACAATCACCGTCGAAGGATTGACATTTCCAAACGCATCGTTGCCTGTGGTCGCATTGTTGGCCGCAAAAAATTCACCCTGATTGCTGACTGCAAACAAACGGCCGCCGATTTCAGCCAAGCCAGTTACTGTGCCGGTCGAAATGAATCGCCCGAACTCAACTTTGTTTGTACCAGCTCCGCCGCTGTTGACAATGTTCGCCCCAGTTCGATCCGCAACACCAGTCGGATTAATGGCCGCTCCGGTCGTCGGATCCAGTTTGTAGACATAGTTTGTCGTGTTGGCTACCGCAGGTCCAATACCTGTAACCGCTCCAGTCACCATATCCACTTGTGCTTCGTTGTAAGTCAGCACTCCGTTACCACGCGAGCCAACTCCGAACATCTGCAATGTCGTTGAGTTATCGCTTTGAGTAAAGAACGTCAGGCCATTGATTTGGAAACCGTCACCTTGCGGCGTGTTGCCACCGATGGTTGGTCCGTTCTGATCGCGTTGTTGAATCGCGAATGTCGGCGTAGTGGTGTTATCAGTTCTTTGAGTGGTAAATGTTTGAATACCGGTGTTACCGATATTCGTGGATGCGCCGTTAGGCGTAGCTGCATTGCCAGGCGCTCCAATGGAGTTGATCAAGTGGAAGAAGCCGCTGTTGGCATCGGTTTGCGACGCAGCGGTTACGTTGATTTCATAACCGACCAAGCGACCATCGGGCGACATGGCGGTATCGTTCAAGCGAACGAAGTTACTAATCTCCGCTTCTTGAACGCCCGTCATCGCGTTGCCGAAAACCAACTGCGAACCGGTTCCGTTATTGCGCACAACGTATGTCGTCATGTCGGCGAGCGTCCACGGGACGCTGTTGTTGGCGCTGATGCCACCATTTCCGGCGACTGCAGTAAATAGTACTGGAGCGGCTGCGGCGGTGTCAGCGCTTGTGCCGCCGACGCGGTCCACAAATAAACGATTGACTGAATTGACGGGTTCCAGACGAATCAGCGGATTCGCCGCAGCAGCTGTTTGATATTGCTGCATCGCAACGGCCATGCGGCTATTGTTCGAGACTGCAACGACATAGTTTCCGGCTGGCAGCTCAGCAGCTCCAATAAACGGATCTCGAGCACCCACCGAGCCGCGACTCAAGGCATCCAAATCGCTGCCCTGCTCAGGCGCTGAGCGGTCATCGGCGATACTCGAATCGGTACCGATCAAGACCAGTGTTGGAGTGCCTGCTGCGTCAACTCGATATACCCACAGCGTCGTATCCGGCCGACCAAGACCATCGGCATAGTCGATGTCAAATACCGTCGAAATATGAGCTCCGCCGCTTTGGGTTAGATTGCGATCAACAGTGAAGGAATAGATGTCCACGTCAGCGACACCATTGATGGTTCCAGCCACCGACATGGAACCGCGATCTGAGCTGACAATATTACCCAAGCCCGGGAAATTAACAGTAGGAATGCCAGTTGCAAGTACGTTCGGCGCGTCACCTTGCTCGCCGACTTGACCCAGCAGCGGTGAATGAGCTGGCATGCCGTTGGCTTCGATACCGTTCGTTGCGAAGCGAATGTCTGCGAATCGAACCGTTGAGCCGCCCGTTTCGTCATCTTGTTGCAAACGCAACTGCAGACGATAAGAGCCTGTCGTCAAACCACCGCGCAACTTAGCGATCGAAGTGTCTTGAAGATTCGAAGCTGCATCACCGGGTTTCAAGTTGCTGCTGCGAACGCGAATGTAATAAGTATTCGCGCCACCTGTCGCACCAGGCAATATGACGCGCATTCCAGCATCCAAAGGATTGACCGTATACAGATCCGTTGCGGTGGTGTTCGCAAAAGAATTTCTTGGCGCAAACGGATCTTGATCGAGCGGTTGAACTTTATCCGGTGTGATCTTCGAAGTATCAGGCGTCACGAAAAGCAAGTTCGGATTGAGCGACTCAAGCAGAGAATTATCACTTTGAGCGATAATGTTGCCAGCGGAATCGATCAGTTCAACAACGGTGTCCAGAGCACCATTGGTCTGATCGATATCGATCCAAACCGGTGTACCGGCAGTTCCCGAAAAGCTGTAGACGTCAAGATCTTTCGGAGAGGCAACTGCCCCGTGCAACGTGAATCCAAGTCGCAGGTTCTCGTCGCCACCGTTTAACGCCGGTGCTAAGGCACCTAAATTTTGTGCTGCAGTGGGGGCGTCGTTCGTTCCAACGTCTTGAATCTGATCCGCTTCGTACTCGAAAGTCGTGTCGACGTTGCGATCGTTTGCATACGGATCAAGTCGAATGCTGCGCCAGCCTCCCGCGGTTCCGGTCGAAGCGCCATTGTTATTTGTATCGACCAATGGTCGTCCATTCGGATCAAAGCCAGCGCCAACCGAATCATCTGCCAGAGATGTCAACACAACTGGGAAACCAGGTGAACCCATGATCTGCAAGGACCCACCGATTCGATCGGTGATGTCGAGCGGTTGACCGGTGGCAGTGATGCCCGCCCCAGCGCCCAACTTTACAACTAAACTTTCATCGGACTTGCTTTGCAATCGCATTCCGCCATATGTATGAAAGTCCGGTACGACGACTACATTCTGAAGAATGTGAACAATATCCGAGTCGTCCCACACCGTTGCGGTAGTCAGAATTTGACCGCGGATACGCATTCCGTTTAAACCATTTGACCCGAGAAGGTTTCCATCGACGAGTGGGCCACTGTTGCCCAAACCAGCGTTCAGGCGGTCTGCTTCTCCAGTTTGGCGGCCGCGATCTTGAATGTTATCGGTATTCATCGCGTTCGCATTAACGCTGATCACCGCTGTGTTACTAACGCTGTTATTGCGAATAACATTCTCAGCGATAACCGGTTGGCTGCCGACGACATAGATAACGCTTGCGTCGCGCGGGCCGCGACCGTCACGAGTGGCTCCCGAATTGCCGCCAAGACCTGAAGCATTGAACTCAAGCAGGCTGTTGGTAATGCGCGCATCTGCTTGATGGACCTCTACTGCGTTAAATCCAGCAAAACCACCGCTCACACTCGTTTGACCGCCGCCAAAAGTGATTAGAGCTTGATCGATGCTGATCGACGACAGGTGGCGTGCGACGAGCCCCCCCCAATCACCAGCGATAGGATTCGTAGCTAAGCCGTTGCTGTTGGTATCAAACGTACCGCCAGCGCCGAAGCTGTCATCGGACCGACTAGTAAACACAACCTTGCGATCCGCTGAACCTTCGGCGATCAACTGGGCGCTAATACCAACTTCGATCCGTGCACCAGAAAGCTTGACCACTACACCTGGATCGATCTGTAGTCTCGAATCCGGTCGTGCACGTTGAACTTGAGTCGCATTTGGATTCAGCAAAGACGCTGCTAGATCTGCACCGCGATCGATGTAAGAAGTAGTATCACCATCCAATTCAGCGACCAAGCGGTAAGTCACTCCACCGTCAGTCGATCGCCAGAGCATACGGCTGACAAACTCACCGGCAGCAGTCGGCAAATTGTTCAGTTGCACTGCGTTTGTGGTCAGTATCTTCGGTGCAGTCGCCACACTCGGTACGCCTTGGCCACCAAAGCGATCTACCGCAGTAACCTTATAGAGCACTGATTGGCCAACGACTAACGTTCCGCCAGTCGCGTCAAGCGTTTGGACTAAGCTTACGTCCGGCGCAGTCGTCTCAAGGAACGAACCTCCTGGCGTACCAGAGATGATCAGGTTTTCGCCAAGCACAAACGTGATATCGGTATCATCCCAACGAGCCGCTGTATCCAGAGTTGTCAGTGGCCCACCGGCGGAGGTGGTGGTGCGAACAAACAAACCATTGATGGTATTGTTCGTAACAATATTGCCACGCAGATCTGGACCAACTCGGTCGTAATCAGGCCTGAAGACCTGCGCCATTTGAAATCGTGGTTCAGTGAATCGAGTCTCTTCAAAGCTATTCGGATCCGCCGCGATGGCCGCATCGGCGCTAAAGCGGATCGTATTGTACAGCAGCGTCGGACGCGCTTCGCTCAAGTTAACTGGATTGATTGTTGGGCTTGGCGAAACAACAGTGATCTGCCCACCGCCATAACGAATGTCAGCGTGCGACAAGTAATTTAAGAAAATACCCTTACGCTCGTAATCACCACGACCTTCTTGACGGTCGATGTTGTTATGCAAGTCGATACCACCCCAATCACCCGCTTGAGGTGCAGTGATCAATGGGTTTGTATCGGTACCTTGGGCCTGATCATTGTAGCTGGTGAAGTTTACAGTCTGTCGCGGAGTTCCAAGTACTTGAAGCGACGAAAAACTCTTATCGATACTTGCATCCAAACTACCTGTGCTAATCCTCGAATTGCCGAGCTTGAAGATCGCTCCAGCATCGATCATCAAAGTGACGCCCTGCGGCACTTCGAGCGCGATGCCATCCGACAGCGTCGCATTTCCGACACCACCGCGACCGATCTCATAGGCAGGATTATCCCCCGCAGTACTCAACAGTCGATCTGCACCAAGACTACCTACGACGCGAATGATGTCGCCGGGCTGGACCAAACCGGTGGGCCACTTCACCGGGTTATCTAGATCCAAACTGTTCATCGGAGCGGCTGGACTACCGGTGGACGCACCGGCGAAACCCTTGTCGACATAGATTGTCTTGGGAGCTCCTGGCGCTGCGACGCCCACGGGAGCCGCGGTTCGGAACCAGAAATTGAAGTTGCCGCCAGCTAATCCATCGCCATCGCCATCCAGTGCCGAGCCAGCCGGATCTTCGATTGTAGCTGCCGCTGAGTCTTCTAGAAAATCTACTTTAAGTTGATAGTTACCTTGGCTGACCGCTCCATCGCCCGTGTTCTGAATCAGCGGGTTGAAGTTTTCATTGCCCTTGCCTGTGACGCTGACGTAATAGTTGCCCTCCGTCACGTTCACCGACAAGAAGGAATCGGAGCTGACGCTATCGTTGTTGACGGCGACAACTTCAAAGCCAGTCGGCGTTTCTTTGAATAGTGTTAAGTAGGTATCGAGGTTGCTGCTGTTCGGCAAACGTTCGGCGATGGTCTCAACGTTCAAAGTACCGGACTTGCCAGCCGGAACCGTGAACTTGTACGAATCGACATCGCGATTGTCTGGACGGAATAAAAACTGACCGTGAACAATATCATGATCACCGGGGAACGCCCATTCCGTAAATGGAATGGCGCTGCCAGCCATAACCGTCAAAACAGGCTGTTCAGAAACGTGACCAAGGCCCAGCAAGTGACCTATTTCGTGCATCGCGACGAGGAAGAAATTCTGTGAACCAGGAATTCCAGATTGGCCACCGAAGCTATTATCCCAAACTTCGGCACCATCCAAAATCGCCAGGCCACCACCAGCGATCCCAATCACTCCGCCAGGACCACTCTGCGTTCCGCCATTCGGAAACATATCCCCTACAACAAACGTCAAGCCTGCCGATTCGCTTTCGACGAAGTCAATTCCCATGACCATTGAATAGAATTCGAAGATCTCGCGAACACGCGCGAGTTGCTCAGGTGTTATCGTTGTCGAAACAGGACGGCCGGCTGCATCCAAGCCGTAGGGGCGATTCAAGGCGAAGTTGTAGAATCGCGTTGCAATTTGCGGAGAGTTGTCTCCAGCGGTTTGACTAATATGCGTTTCGTCTTGAATATCGCGATGACCCGGCTCGAAATTGCTTCCGGGAAAATCTAATCGCAAGTCAGCGGTCGAAGTCGTGGTAATACTCGAGTTCAGCACGATGGAAGTCGAAGCACTGAGCGTAACGGGCGCGAATGGGCCGACGGTAGCACCACCAAAATCACCAGGTTGTTCTGCGGCAACGGTAACTGGAGTAATCGTTTTAGGATCCGCTTGGTTCGCAACACTATCTCTACCACCGATTCGCAACCGGTACGTGCCCGCGCCAGCCAACTGGTCGATCGGCTGAGCAAACGTGAGCGTAGCTAGATTCAAAGCGGGATCGTAGCTGATAGACGAAGCTGAAAAGACAACATCATCATTCGGCTGAACCGTATCGTTGGTAAGAATCAGCTGGTAGAAAGCTGGATCAACGACCGTTGGGTTCGGTGTCAGTTGGCCTGTCGTAACCGGAGTTGGAAATAGATCGTCTTCGTTGAAGTAAACGCGAATCTGATCACGTTTTCCATCGAGGCTCCAGTTCGTCAGCGAAACGTTACGAATGCCAAGATCAAGTGCATTGACGGCATTGCTACCGTTCACAACCGAAACCGCCGCAAAGTTGGCGGACAGGGTGCTGTTGATCGCATTGGCGACGTCAGTCACATTTGCACCAGCGGCAAGCGTAACCGTGATTCGATTCGTGGCTTTGTCGTAGGCGGCAGTTGTAGTGGTACCGGATTGAACCAATCGCAAGCTAACCGAGGTACCCGCCGCGTTGTCGGTTGTATCGCCCTGACGAACCTGCAGCACAAACGACCCACCGCTTTGTACCAAATTCACCGTATTCGACGCGAGACGATCGATCGGCTGTGGAACCACCGACACAACTTGGGCGCCGAGTTCAAGTCTAAAGTCGATCGAGTCCCGCGTTAGGTCACCGGGGGTTGAATCGAAAGAGCGAACATCGAGCGCCAGGTTGCTGACGTTTCTAACCGCTGTTTCAGGTGGTGACGCACTCGCATCGTCGGCTCCGATAACCATGACGCGATACAAGTCGTCCGGCAATGTCGTCGCAAAACGCATCACAATGATCTTGTTGTTATCGCCAAAGCTTAAATAGCCTGGCGTAATTACTTGATCATTTCCGTTACCGAAAACACCATCTCGATTGGCGCGTATGATCTTGAAACCGCCAGCGATCGATGCTGGAGAAATGCCGCTTGCACCATCGAAGCGAAACACCAATTCAGTCGGTGCTTCGGTCAAAGTGTTCACGTTATTGAAACTGAAGATATCTCCTGAGTTCGGTGCGATCGACAACAGACGCGGTCCGCCCGCTTCGCCCTCAGCCACTAGACCAGCGGTGGGGTCATTCAAGCCGCTTGTATAGGAGAAGGCCAAGCCATTCTGCTGGCTCCACTTCGAATAGCTTTCTTGAATCAGTGGAAACCAAGCTCGCGAAGTAATATCGCCAGAATTTCCACCCAATGTGCTATCGAGATAGCTGGTCACATCGTCAGGCGACATGCCACTTAGGTCACCGGTGCTTTGGAAAGCAAGTGGCTGTGCGGCTTGGCCGGCTATGGTATAGCTGACCGGAGCGCTCAGATCACTGAATCCCAAGACATCTGCGGCCATCATTTCGCGACGTTCGAGCGACTCGAGTAGAACTCGACGCAAACGATTGCGCAGAACGAATTTGGCAGAGTTGGGCCGGGAAAAAAGGTGGCTAGCCATACGACTTACCTTCCAGATCATCAATTATGAAAAAAC
>JBGSJB010000803.1:0-3192 GCA_041742175.1 Pirellulaceae bacterium | reverse complement strand
TAGCGCCTCAGGCTCATTGTTTACTAAGATCGGCTAGCGCCTCAGGCTCATTGTTTACTAAGATCGGCTAGCGCCTCAGGCTCATTGTTTACTAAGATCGGCTAGCGCCTCAGGCTCAATGCTAACAGTACGTCGACAAGCGGCGTGAAAGGTCTTGGTTGCGATGTTAGTTCATCAAGTATGTTTGCGTTTTCAATCGTCGGGTCGAAGCGGCTGATGTTGAACATCGCAACGCGACCGGGCTGCAAGCTGCCGAAGTGCTGCTCAACGCCCAACGCTTGAGCAGCGCGCCGAGTCACTGCATCGAACGCCCATTCGGGACGAATCCATGGGTGCGATTCTCGCAAACAAAGCACTTCATTCCACAAATCGAGATCCGGATTGCTGGCTCGCGAGTCTGTTCCAAGCACGACATTGATATTCGCGTCGCAAAAACACTTGAGTGGATACTCGCGATGTGCAAAATGGCGGTGCGTTCGTGGACAATACACAACTGCCATGCCTGCCTGTGCGACTTGATCCGTTTCCGTCTTGCTCAAATAGTTGCCGTGAATCAACAGCGCTCGATTGCGAGTTGCTAACCACTCAATCACTTGCGTAATCGCGGCGCGCGGAGCATCTGCAGGAACGCCGAGTCGTTCGAACACTTCGCGAAATGGGCCGCTTCCGCACTGCAACCATTCCAGCTCATCGAGGCTTTCGGCAACGTGCATCGCAGTGACTCGCTGCCTAGCATTGTTAGTAGCGAGTGCTTTCTCCATCGTCGGAAAGTGAACCGAATACGGCGCGTGCGGCGACAAGCCGACTTGCCAAACAGGATTCGCAAGAGATGCTTCAGACTTCTCGCTGTTCGCTAACTGCGTCGCCCACGCAGTCGCTTCGTCAAAACGAGCTTCGTCCAAACCGATGATTTCTGGGAATGCAAACACTGCCATCGTGCCGTTAAAATGCTGCGCGCAATCTCGGTACGCCACCGAATTGCGAACGATAATCGGAACTGCGCCGGAAATGCTGCGACCTTGTGAGTTCAATCCATCAAGGTCGGATGCTGACCAAGGTCGAGTCACAATGTCACCGACTAACTCGACACCAGCTTGCCGAGATTCTTCGTAACCAAGTTGCAATGCCGCTCGACGCAACTTCAAGCATTCCTCAATCGAGTTCTGTTCAAGGATCGTTCGACGATGGCGAATCACTGAGCCGATCCACTCTGGGAAATTTTTGCCCGCCGGATAAGGTTGCCGCAGGTCGCTGAACTCAAGATGCGTGTGCGCGTTAACCAATCCAGCCGACAGGATGCTGCCGGGCAATTCAATGTCAGCTCGATTCGAACAATCCGCTGTGCATTCCACGATGATTCCGTTGCGCACCACAACTTGCCCAGGTCGATGGACTCGCTGCGGGGTTTCGATGATCGCCTCAGCTTGAATTCGGATCGATTCAAGTCGTTTGCTTGGTAAATGCTCTGTCAGTGGTTGCTCGCTCAATGTCTACTCGCTCAATGGTGGCTGGTTTCGGTCAAGTAACTTTGAGGCAGAGTGGGAGGGGAAAGTGTAGTGCGAAGAGCGTGAGGTAGTTAAACTGATGCGAACCCACCTTCAACTCGCCCACCTAATGCAATGCACTATGGAGTTCATCATGCACGCAGCAATCAGTCGCACGCTTCCGATAGTTATTCCGTTCACGGTTCATATCACAATGGGCTTGGCTTTATGCGGTGCGATGACATTGGCGGTTGGCGGTGAACCGATCGCTGGCTTAGGTCCAACTAGTGAAGTTATCAAAGTTAAAGGCGACTTTCAGTTTACAGAAGGCCCAACGAAATCGCCTGACGGATCGCTTTACTTTACGGACATTCCCGCCGAGTCGATCTTCAAATTAACGCCGAGCGGACAAGTCGAACTGTTTTTCAAGCCGTCCGGTTTTGCGAACGGGTTAATGTACGGCGGAGGCAACCGTTTGCTCGCTTGTCAGATGGATGGCCAACTGGTCGCGATCAGTTTAGCGGACAAAAGTGTGACGGTGCTGGCTGATAAGTTCAGCGACAAACGCTTCAACGCTTGCAACGACTTGGTGATCGACAAGCAAGGCGGAATCTACTTTACCGATCCTCGTTACCGCGCTCCGGAACCTTGGCCGCAGGGCAAAGAAGCGTTTTATTATCGTGATCCGAAAGGCACGTTGACTCGGTTGGGCGATGACATTTCGGCCCCGAACGGAATTATTCTCGCGCCTGACGAAAAAACGCTCTACGTTGTCCCTTCGATGCAACCCGAGGTAATGAGTTACGCGATTTCTGAGCCCGGGAAGATCGGAGAGCGCAAAGTGCTCTGCAAATTGAAGCTAGCTGGCGAAAATCCCGCTCAGGGGGGCGATGGACTAACCATCGATTCGCTCGGCAATCTTTACATAACCACGGCCTTGGGCTTGCAAGTTTTCTCGCCAAATGGAAAACCGCTAGGTATCATTGAGGTACCCGAGCACCCCGCCAACGTAACTTTTGGCGGACCGCAAAACAAAACACTGTACATCACCGCGCGAACCGGACTGTACAAATGCGAAATGTCGGTGGCTGGTCATCAGTTTCGAACCGAATAATCGCCCGCGGATTGCACGAACTTACTCCTCGAATTTCCCTTCCTAGCTGGTTTGAACATGAAACGGTCTGCTCAGTTGGCATTCGTTATTTCGGTGTTTTACGTTTCGCTCTGGCACGGAGCTCAGTCCCATGCAGGCGGCCCCGCCATTTCAGATCCGACGAAAGTGGATGCTGCTTATCACTTCATCGGCGAGTATCTCGGCGACTGGCAAGGCAAACCTGCGGGCGTGCAAGTCTCTACGCGAAAAGGCGATTCGTTTTTCTATGCCAAGCTATTCCCTGGTGGCCTGCCGGGAATCGGATGGGATGGCTCGAAGCCGCTAGTGTTCAACGGAAACGAAGCGGGCAGTCAGTTGCGTTTGGTGGCTGAAAGTGGTTCAGCTCAGATGGAAGTTACTTCCAGCAAAGTGACCCTGGCGGACGTCGACAATCGAGTTGAGCTAAGAAAGGTATCGCGCCGTGGTGTATCGCTTGGTATGAAGCCGCCGATCGGTTCGAAAATTCTGTTTGATGGATCGTCAACGGATGCATTCAAGAGCGCAAGCATGACGAGCGATGGTTTGCTTAAAGCGGGTGCTGAAACGGTCGATCCG
>JBGSJB010000802.1:0-18117 GCA_041742175.1 Pirellulaceae bacterium | reverse complement strand
GATTGGTTTGGTGGTTGGGATGGAGTTACCGAAAGCCAAGGGCATCTCTACAGCAACGACGGCGCCACAGCGGGCCGTATGGTTGAACTGATTGAGCGTCGCGAGCCCGCTATCATGCTCTGCCATTGGCCAGGTTTGTATTGCAACGGTCTCCTGACAGGCTACAAACAATTCCAGCAGGTTGTGTTGGCATTGGAGAGTCGATTTAAGGATCAAACACGCTGGATGAAGATCAGCGAGATTGCTCGGTACTGGGTGGCGAAAGAGTTTACGAAGATCGAAGTGCGCGATCGCCAGATTGAGTTGAAGGCGCCGTACGCCTGTTCGAGTTTTACGCTGCAGATTGGCGGTATGGGAGCGTTTGAGAAGTTACTTTTGCAGAGTGGAGAAGACAAAACCGCATTGCAAGAGGTTGTGTCGGTTAGCGCTTTGCGTTCTGGTAAATGGGTACGAACCGTCGACGCGATCGCCGTTGCGATCGACCTACCTCGCGGCAAGAGTACGCTGACGCTTGAGTAGCTTTGTTGCTTATCTGCTGAAAGAGAGTTTGTAAGGCGATCTAAATGCCAAGTCGGACCGCGCTGGTTCGAGCTGGACGACCAATCGCTCCACGCGGAACCGCTGTTAATGGGTCTCATCTGCACCGATTCGAATTGTGGAGTTGCTTTGTGAACGAACTGGATTTTGTGGGCTGTCGTTGGTGCGGGCTGCGAATTGCTTTGAGGCAAAATCTCGTAACGCCTGAGTGACGTCGCTCGCATATTCCCAATAGCCTAAATGAGCACCAGGAATTCGCAGTGGTTGATCGTTGGGCAGAAGTTGCGAGATGTGCTCGCTGGCGGAACACAGAGTCATGGGATCTTTCTCGCCGCCGACGACAAGTACCGGTATGCGAACTTCAGGTAGTGTCTCGCGAGCTTCGAAGCCCAACATGGCGAGATTGCCTCGCGCAACTGTGGCTGGCCAAGCGATCGCTCCCATGCGTGCACTATGATCGAGTTGTTCTCGC
Organism: Pirellulaceae bacterium; assembly: GCA_041742175.1. Lineage (GTDB taxonomy): Bacteria > Planctomycetota > Planctomycetia > Pirellulales > Pirellulaceae > Aureliella. The sequence goes on along the minus strand of JBGSJB010000802.1, from coordinate 17,108 downwards.
GTCTGACGACCGGTGAAACTGGTAAATCGTGTCGTCCAGTGCGCTGAGCCGTTGAGGTAACTTTGCCAATTCGATAACCAAGCGAATGGCGCGAGCGCGATCATCAGGTAGTTCATTGGCACGATCACAGGTTTTTCTATCGCCGTGAGTAGCGTCGCAGCAAAGTTCGTTCGCACTGGGATGGTGTAAGTTGTATGGACCAGTGCCATCGCGACAACTGCATGCCCAAGTTGTTGAGGGAACAAGCGGCAGAATGTTTGTTGTGTCATTCCGCCGATGCTGTGTCCGACGAGGATTGCTGGCCCCGCCGCAGCGTTGCTTTCAACAACCGCTTGCAAGTGCTGCGCAAGCATCTCCATTGAAAAATCGCCTCGCGTCGGCGCGCGTGACTTGCCCAAGCCGGGTAAGTCCCATGTCACGATACGAAATTGACTGGCGAGTTCGCTGATAATATAGTCCCAGGCGCTTGAATTCAGAGTCCAGCCGTGAGTGAAGATCAATGTTGGGCCATCTGTTTTGCCGAGCACGTTGACATGCAGTCGCGCGCCGTCTGGTCGGTCGAGTTGATAGGTACTGTGAGGTTCGAGCTTCGCTCGCGGCTTACCTTGAGGGTTGCTAAGTATCCATTCTGTTGGCCACTTTCCGCCTACGCTTAGGCCCAAACAAAGCACGGCTGTAGCGAGCATTGCCCACGGTCTCCAATCCACAGGCTGATCAAGCGGCGCTGCGTTTTCTTGCAAGACTGCGTCTTCTTGCAAATTTGAATTCGCCGCAATCGCGTCACTCGTCAAGGTATCATCAACTACTTCGCTTGACTGAACGACCAGAGGATCCGCTGTGAAGCTCCGATAGCTGTGATAGGCAAAGTAAACGCCGGCCCCCAGCACCAGCCAACTAAAGATGGCGAGGCTAAACGTTCGCAGAACGCTAAATGGCATCATGGCTTTGCATTTCTAAAGTTGGATCGAACAGTCCGTTTGATCAACTTTAAGCAAAGCATGTGCCGCATCCGCTCGAGAGCTCGTCGGTGCGAGTAGCAATTAGCCCGTAACGACCATGGCGAGCTTTTGCGGCATTGCGTGAGCGCCGCGCGTTGCGGACCGCCATCATCGAGAATGAAATTCTTGCGCGGGCGCGAAGCTTGGAGAGCGCTGGAGAGGCTCAGCCGCGACGGATTTCGGAACCCTTGAAGTTAACTTCGACTCGATAAACGATCTTTTCGCGGCGCTCGATGGCGCCAGTTTGCAAATCGATGCGCTCCGGGATCTCCTGAATGTGCTTGTCGACAGTGGCGTGAAAACCTCGCTCCGAGAAGATGTCGATTAACATCGAGAGAGCGAGCGGTTGATGAAACAGTGAATCTTCTGAGTTCACGTGCGCGCGGCCTGATAACGCGTGACGCACAATGATCGGCATGAATTTTTCACCGATCACATCGACGACGCGCAAGAACAACTCGGTATGCTCCAGTTCATAGCTGTCGAGCCGATTGACTAAGTGCTGTCGCGCGTGCAACACGATATCTTCGGCGAGCGGCAGCGGTCGCAGTCGGTCATAAGTGCGTTCATGCAATTCAAGCGAACTTTGATACTGCAGCTCGCGGAGGATGTTGGCTTCAACTTCGTCGATGGAACCTTCTGCGTTGATGAAGTGGTAGTGATAGATCTCTTTCAGCGACTGCAGCGCGTCCCAAGTTTGCTCCTTGAAAACTTTGTAGCGACGTCGTGCGGCTTCTTCGTTGAGATCGGTGTTTCGAAGTGGAAGTATTTTCCCAACACCGGTCTCTTCCACTTCCCTGTTGTGCTCTGCGATTTGCCAACCGCGGAGGAGTTGCCGTTTGATGCTGGTTTTTTCCGTGACGAAGAGAACCATCGCGTGAATCGTCGGTCGTCGGAAATTGATCGCAAACTTCGTGTCACTGTATTCGTTGTGCAGTTCATTGACTTTGTCGACCAGCAGCTTCAAACACTCGACTTGCACGCGTGTGCGCGGAAAACCGTCGAGCACGACGCCGTCGCGAAATTCTTCGTCCAGCATGCGTCGGAAGAGAATTCCGATGACTTCCTTGTCGCCGACCATTCCGCCTTGATCTTTCAGTCGCAGCGCTTCGGGGCTAATCAGTAGATCGCTGACAACGATTGGTTTGCAGGTGAGGCCACGAGCTTGCATCACGAACTGCGTATGGGTTCCTTTTCCCGCGCCTGGCGCACCGCCTAGCAGGATCAATTCCTTAGGAAATCGCAGGTTAACTCGTCCCACTTCGGCTTCGAGTTCTTCCCAAGCCGTCTTGAAAATGAGCTGTGCGTCTTTGATTTCAAGATCAATCGGTTGCCGAGTTTGGGAATCGGAGCTTGCCATCAGTTTGAGCCGTTCGAGTACACGTTGCAAAACGCCGCATGAGACGAATGCTGGCGGTGATACAGAATGGCTTGCTCCGCGAACTTCTGCAAGCCGGGAGAAACTGCGGAGCTTGCTGGCGGCTGCCATTGTTGACGTTCGAAAGCCATTGAGTCGGCGACGAACGCCTTGAACTCAACACCGGCGATGAATTCCTAGTATCATTCAACAGGTACGAGTCCCTCCACTGTTTCCTGATGTGAGTAGCGCTATGTGCCGATTCACTTTACCTCTCCGTGTGATGTTGGTGTTCATCGCATCTTGTGCAATGTTAGCCGACGATGCGCTAACTGATGATGCCACTGGGCAGCACAAGACGACGGCTGTCGAAGCGATGAAACGAGCCACAGTGTTCTTTCGTACGCAAGTCGCTAGTCACGGGGGCTACGTCTATCATTACTCGATCGATCTCAAGCAGCGTTGGGGCGAAGGTGAAGCGACGAAGGATCAGATCTGGGTCCAACCGCCAGGCACACCAACCGTAGGTCTGGCTTACGTCGCTGCGTACAAGGCCACCGGTGACCGTTACTACCTCGAAGCCATCGACGAAGTTGCCCAAGCCCTCATCTTCGGACAACTCAAATCAGGCGGCTGGACGAATTGCATCGATTTTGATCCCAAGGGAACGCTGGTCGCACAGTATCGCAATGGGCGCGGCAAGGGCAAGAACAACTCGTCGCTCGATGATGGCCAGACGCAGACTGCAATTCGTTTCATGATCCAAGCCGATGCGGTTTTCGAATTCAAGAACGCAGCCATCCATGAATCCGCTACATTCGCACTGGACGCGTTGCTCGCCGCGCAATTTCCAAGCGGCGGCTTCCCTCAAGTTTGGACGGGCCCAGTTGCAAAGCATGAACCGGTTCAAGCAAACTTCCCCACTCACGATTATCGCACTGAAGGCCGTGTCAAGAATTACTGGGACATGCCAACTCTCAATGACAACGTTTGTGTTCACGTCGCGCATGTCCTGCGTGACGCTTACCAAACTTATCAAGATGAAAAGTACATGCGTGCACTGAAGAAGCTCGGCGACTTCTTGTTACTCGCACAGATGCCTGAGCCGCAACCTGCTTGGGCTCAGCAATACAACCTCCAAATGCAACCGATCTGGGCACGAAAGTTCGAACCACCAGCCATCGCCGGGCACGAATCGCAGAGCATTATCGAATTGCTGATCGAAATTGCAGCCGTCACGGGCGACAGGAAGTACTTGAGCACGCTACCAAACGCGATCAATTATCTCCAGCGCAGCACGCTGCCTGACGGTCAGATTGCCCGCTATTATGAACTCGAAACCAACCGACCGCTTTATATGCAGCGCAGCGGTGATCAGTACTCGTTAACCTTCGACGACAGCGATCTTCCGTCGCACTATTCATGGAAGTCAAAGTCGCAGGTCAGTAGACTGCAGCGACTGCTCGACAACTTTGGAAAACCCGCGAAGTCGAAAAAGTACACCGATGCTGAAGTGATTCAAATCATCGAAGCACTCGATGCTGAAGACCGTTGGATCACCACAGCAACCGGTGAGAGGTTGGTCGGTCAAGCCAAACTGCACCGCGGCGAGCAATTCATTTCGTCTGCCGCATTTAGTGATAACATCACTGCACTCAGCACCTACCTTGCCAGTTCAAAGGAGTAGAACAACCTTGTTGTTTTCGAAGGTGCGGGCGAGTCGATTTTTCTAGGCGCTACTGTTCTCTAGCAGCCACTGCACAGCGGCTCGCGACAATTCGGCGGCGTTACCGAGGTCAAGTTTACGTTTGATATTTTCCCGGTGGCTATCGATGGTATAGCGACTGAGGAGTAGCCGCTCGGCGATGGCGCCGCTGGTCAAGCCTTCGCCGATCATGCGGAAGATCTCAAGTTCGCGGTTCGTAAGGTTTTCAATGGGCGATTTCGAGTGGTCGCGAACTCGTAGCGACTGGTTAACCAAGCGACGTGTCATCGCGGGGCTAAGAAATCGCTCACCAGCCAACACGGTTCGAATGGCTTCGTGCAACTTGACACTGGATTCCTGCTTATTCAGGTAACCCATTGCTCCGGCTTTACAAGCCCGCTCAGCGTAGAGCGACTCCTGAAATCCCGATACAACCAGCGTCTTAATTGCCGGATTATAGGACCGGATACGTTGCAGCAATTCGATGCCATTACCGTTCTTGAGTGAAATGTCCACAAGAACTAAGTCTGGCGCAAATTGCTTCACCAAATTGTAGGCTTCGTCCTCAGAGTCCGCTTCACCGCAGACTTCCAAATCGGGGTGCATCGCGATGCACAGAGACAATCCGTCGCGTACCGATGGATGGTCATCAACGATGAGAACTTTCTTAGGTGGGTTTAGTTGCGTCATGTAAGTTCGCTTTCATCTGGCTGAACGGCAACGCATCTAACCAACGTCCCGCCTGCTTTGCGACGTCGAATTTGCAAAGTGCCTCCAATGATCCCAGCGCGATAATGCATTGTTCGCATTCCCATACCATGATCTTTTTTCGCTTCGACAATGCGGCTGTACGCTTCGTCAATGCCAACACCGTTGTCCCGTACTTCCAGCACCGTTTCTTTGCCGTTCTGCTTGAGTGAGAGCACAATTTCATTGGCACTACTATGTCGAAGCGCATTGTTGACGGCTTCTTGTGCGATCCGGTACAGATGAGTCGCGGCAGAGTTGTCCGAAACAATGACTGGCGATGGGCATTCAAATCGGCAATAGATTGTAGGTGGCAAATTGGTCGAAGAAGCGAGTTCTTCCAATGAAGACTGCAGCGCTCCTGCGTCGATTTGAACGGGCATGATTCCGTGGGACAGCTCATGAACGTTGCGATTGGCTTCGATAAGTTTTTGGTTTACCTTAGCTAACGTACCGCGGACCCTAAGAAAGTCGTTTTCCTCAAGTTGTCGGATGGCACGTCCTTCGACAACTGCTCCAGAGGCGGTATCAATCATTTCGAGCAACGCTCCGGCCATCAATGAAAGGCCAGTCAGTTCCTGTCCTGTGCCATCGTGTAATTCACGGCCGATGCGACGCTGTTCCTCCGATGATATCTCAAGGATATGCCGCTGCATCTTCTTTCGTTCTGAGATGTCTCGAATGATACCTGTGAAAAAGCCTGAATGATCGACTTCCGTTACAGAGAGATCGATTGGAAAAATCGAACCATCTTTGCGCAGTGCAACCAGTTCGCGAGGTGTATTGAGGATACGCTTTTTGCCGGTCTCGTGGTAGCGTCCAATATACCCATCGTGTTCATCGCTATAGGGCTTCGGCATGAGGATATTGATATTTTGACCAAGCAGTTCGGCCGAAGTGTAGCCGAACATTGTCTCGGCCGCTCGGTTCGCCGTCTCGATCAACCCGCGACGATCTATAGTGATGATTGCGTCAAAGGCGGAATCCCAGATGGCTTGAAGGTGTTCCTGTTTCTCTTGGAGTACTTTGGTGCGATCCGCTACGGCTGACTCAAGTTCTTCGTTGCGTAGTTTGAGTCTGGCGGTCGCAACCCTTGAGTCAGTGTCATCGTAAACGTAGCCCTTGATGCGTAGCAGGTTACCGTTCGCGTCGAACGTCCCCACGACCGTTTCAATGACATGCCGAATTGTCCCATCGCTGTGCTGACCTGTTCGCTGGTGTCTCTCCAGCACTTTGTTCTCGGAAAGCAACTGAACGAAACTAGCCCAGCAGACGGATGCGAGGTACAGCTCCGCCAAGTTGCTACCCACTGCTTCCTCGCGACTATCAAAGCCAAAAATATCCACGAATGCTTGATTGCAAAGCAATATGTTGCCATTGGGTTCGGCCACGTAATCGCCCGTCAAATCGTTTTCGAAGATCAGGCGAAAGCGTTCTTCACTCTCTCGCAGCGAGTCCTGCGTTTGCTTGAACTCGGTGATGTCAGTAAGCAGGCTGTCGTAGGCGATCAAACAGTTGTGCTCATTATGATAGGGCACAATCATCTTTCTAATCCAACGCGGTTGGCCATCCTTGCGATGAATTCTGTACTCGATCGGAGCTGGGCGCGCAGCGGAGAGAGCACTCTCAAGTTGTCGCTCAATAAGCGCGCGGTCCTCGTCCACTACGATCGCTATCCAGAGCATCGGGTCCGCTGCGTACTCGTCTGGTTTGTATCCAGTTATCGCTTCGCAGCCGCTACCATGCAACTTTCGAAGCACTTGGCCATCTCGGATCTGGACGTGATAAAAGTAGTCGGCAACGGCGCCGCGCAGCCATCGATAGCGATTTTCACTTTCGCTGGAATCCAAAGTGAAATGAGGTTGGTCCATGGGATGGATGCCTGCTACTGCCCCGTGATGCGAGCTTCTGCGCTGGCTTCATAGCGCTGGCGTATTGGACTGGGCGTGATGATTGGTGCGCTGGTTGCAATCTTGAGCGAACATTGTAGCAATTTGCCTATCGCTGCGGACATGGTGGAATCCACCAGGACGGAATGGTTCGACGGGACGATTTCCATTTGTAGCTCAAACTCCCATAATCTTCGCGTGCGATTTCCGACCAATTTTTGAGGAAACATGTCATGCGAATGTTAATTGCGGATAGCGACTGCGAATTTCTCGACATTGCCAAGCGATTCATGAATCAGTACGGACATGAAGCGTTGGTCGCTTCAAATGGCTTGGAGTGTATCGCGTGCTTACGGGAGTCGGCTCCGGATATCCTCGTGTTGGACAGCGAATTGCTCTGGGGCGGCAGTGACGGCGTTCGAGAGATCATGAATGAAGAACCGCAATTGGATTCCATTCCCGTCATCCTTATTGCGGATGAAGAGCAAAGTGCCACGCCTGACTGCGAGCCAAGTTTACGGGTAGTCGATCGAATTAAGAAGCCTTACTCGTTAACTCAACTAATCAAACGCATACAGGCCGTCGGAAGGGATTGTCAAGAACTCCGCCTGCGTACTACGTAGTGCTTTCGTCTCGCGACTCAGCACAACGCTCGAGCGCCTCTGAAAGGAAAGTCCTAGGTGAGTTCTTTTCCAATGCAACGAATGCGTTAATAGCGGATTCGATTGCGACGGATCGAAGTCCGCTATGACAACTAGGAGCTCGCTTTGTTACCATGGGTCGGTGCAATGTGCGAGCGTACAAGTAAAGGGCTCCTGGCTGCGTCGCGTGGCGCGGTGTGCTTTGTCCTTAGCTGCAAAGCATTGTGTCAAAGCGTGCTGCGCCGAATAGCACCTGTGTCATGTCAAAGAGCAAGTGGACTCGAACGTAGAGCTGAGAAGATCAATAGTGAATGCTCTTGTAAGGTTTCTAACTGGCGGCAGCACCTCTGTAAGGTCGGTCCTTTTAGCCCGACGCGGTAGTCGATCATCGGCGGATAGAACTGACGCAGAGTTCGCGTCGATGCGTGCTCGAAGGTACCTGAAGGCTATTTCCGAGCCACTAAAAATGAGCGTTCGCGATCTGCTGCCGATTATTCTAACGATCTGTGTTTTTCAGCTGCTCGTGTTTCGCCAATCGCTTGAAAATCTAGGGCAGATTCTGACTGGCTTGGTCTTTGTTGTTGTCGGTTTGGCACTGTTCGTAAAGGGGCTCGAATTTGGTCTATTCCCATTGGGCGAAACTATGGCTCACGCGTTGGCTCGCAAAGGGAGTGTTGGTTGGCTGATTGTCTTTGCCTTTGCGCTTGGATTCGGAACCACTTTCGCCGAGCCAGCATTGATTGCGGTTGCGGGCAAAGCTGCTGACATGCAAGTCGCTTTAGCAGAGGTGGCGGAATCGGGATCGCTAGAGGCATCTCGCGAAAGGTACGCGCTCAGCTTACGGCTAACAGTCGCTCTAGCAGTTGGAACTGCTTTGGTGATTGGCGTCCTGCGAATCATCAAGGGTTGGCCCACACATTACTTAATCATGGCGGGGTATGCGATGGTGCTGTTGCTGACTCCGCTTGCTCCGCCCAGCATTGTGGCGGTAGCGTATGATTCGGGTGGCGTTACCACTTCAACGATTACCGTGCCTTTAACTACGGCGCTTGGTATCGGCTTGGCCTCGAACATTAAAGGGCGGAATCCACTCCTCGACGGCTTTGGCCTGATTGCATTTGCCTCGCTTACTCCCATCTTATTTGTACTGATCTGGGGAGTCGTGCGAGGATGAGTCTACTGCAGCAGATCGCTTGGTCGGTTGTCATGTCGCTGCGTGATGTGATGCCAATTTGTGTGGTTGTCGTTTTTTTTCAGACCCTTGTGCTTCGCCGCCCAGTTGCACGGTTGCAACGCATACTGGCTGGTATAGCATTCGTGATCATAGGGTTAGCTCTGTTCCTCGTGGGGTTGGAACTAGCTCTGTTTCCTCTCGGAGAGGCGATGGCACAACAGCTAGCTACGCCGGAGTTCGTAGTGCAGAAGTTGGCCTTTGATCCAAACGAGCCTACTCCCTGGCATGCCTTTTACTGGACATATCTCTTTGCGTTTGCAATTGGCTTTAGTGCAACGATTGCTGAACCTGCCCTGCAGGCTGTCGCAATCAAAGCTCACGAAGTCTCGGGCGGAACAATTCACATTTGGGGGCTTCGTAGTGCAGTTGCATGCGGGTCCGGCTTAGGTGTCGCGCTAGGGACATTTCGCATTGTTACGGGAATACCGTTGCCTTATTTCATTTTGACGGGCTATTTGTTCGTCATTGTTCAAACGTACTTTGCGCCCAAAGAGATCATCCCGTTGGCTTACGACTCTGGTGGAGTGACCACCTCAACGATAACTGTACCTCTGGTCACAGCACTCGGCCTGGGGTTGGCAGCGCAGATACCTGGGCGAAATCCGCTGGAAGAGGGTTTTGGAATGATCGCATTGGCAGTACTATTCCCGATGATAACGGTCATGGGTTATGGGCAAGTGGCGCGATGGTTGGCATCACGTTCCAATATCAAATAAGACGCTTATTTCTTTCATTAAAATCAACGAAGGTCACTTACTTTGTGTGAGACTCTTAAATGCATTTCAAGTTAATTATCGCTTTTTTGGATGATGAAAAAACTGACGCGGTGATGAAAGCTGCTCGAGAGGCTGGTGCGACGGGGGCGACCATTATTGGTAACGCTCGCGGTGAAGGGCTCATGCCAACGAAAACCTTTCTAGGGTTATCGCTGGAGACACAATGCGATGTGTTACTGTTCTTAGTTGAGCGGCATCTAAGCCGGAGCATCCTGGAGCGAATCTGCGAAGCAGGCGCGTTCGACACTAGGCCAGGAACTGGTATCGCACTGCAGCTCGATGTGGAAGACGCGGTGGGTGTTCGGCATCAAATTAAGAGATTGACAGAAATTGTAGAGGAGAAATTATGACGGGTCGAAGCATTGTGCGTGTCGCCGACGTGATGAAACGCAAGTTTGATCTCTTGGATGGAACGCTGACGGTTAAGGCCGCTCTATTAAGTATGCAGTATCCTGAGACTCGTGCGTTCATTATTGATAAACGCCATGCTGATGACGAATATGGAATTGTTCTCATTTCGGATATCGCAAAGAAAGTGCTGGCTGTGGATCGTTCGCCCGAGAGAGTCAATCTCTATGAGATCATGGCCAAGCCTGTGCTGAGCGTAAATCCGGAAATGGATATTCGCTACTGCGCGCGTCTACTGGAACGCTTTGAACTTATGCGTGCACCGGTAATCAGCGGCGGTCAAGTCGTCGGCATCGTTAGCTTTCACGATCTGGTGCTGCAGGGACTTATGGAGTTGATCAAAGAACAGTGAGGTTCGAAGTCATGAAAGTTCTGCTTGCAATTGACGGTTCGGCTCCCAGCGATGCGGCGGTGTCGGAGGTCTGTCGACGCCCGTGGCCTCAGGGAACTGAAGTTCGGATTATTACAGTTGAAAATCCTTGGAAGGAAGAGTTGCTGCGAGGTAACCTTCCTAGCATGTATGACGAAATAAACGTGCGATTGCGCGCGGAAGCTTGGCAACGCCTTAACGCTGCTGCCGCTAAAGTTCGCAGCCATGCACCGGTCATGACCGTCACGCCTGTATTTCGAGAGGGGCAGCCCAAAGACAAGATCCTTGACGAAGCTGAGGAGTGGGGAGCGGATTTAATTGTAGTCGGGTCACATGGGTACGGGACATTAAAAAGATTTCTGCTTGGCTCAGTCTCAATGGCTGTAGCCACCGGTGCCCACTGCTCAGTTGAAATCGTCCGCGCTGGCAAAAACTCCAGATCGCAGGATACTAACCCGCAATGAACGAAGCTCCGTAAGTCATGAAGCTGCTCGACGTAATCATTGCCGCACTCCCTATTTTGTTGCTGATCGTTTCGATGACGAAGAAGTCACCGATGCCGTCTGCCAAGGCACTGCCGCTCGCGGCGTTCATCGCCTACGGGATTCAATCGGTGTGGTTTAGAACAGAATCCCAAATCATGAACGCGGCTGTACTTGCGGGTTTACTCACAGCGCTAACTCCCATTTCGATCGTGTGGGGTGCGATATTTCTTTTTCGCACGATGGAACTCAGCGGAGCAATGGAAACGATCCGAAACTGGCTCAATAATCTCGCCCGCAATCGTGTCGCGCAAGTCGTAATTATTGGTTGGTCGTTTCAATTTCTTATAGAAGGAGCGAGTGGGTTTGGCACGCCTGCAGCGCTAGCAGCTCCATTGTTGGTGGGTTTGGGCTTTGCACCATTGCGAGTCGCAATGGCTTGCCTGATTTTCAATAGCGTTGCCGTCTCATTTGGAGCTGTCGGCACGCCTACGTGGTTTGGATTCGCGCAACTGAATCTAAGTTCAAGTGAACTGCACGAGATCGCCTGGAAGACTTCGTTGGTGCATAGCGCTGCGGCCAACGTCGTTCCGCTACTGGCTTTTCGTCTCTTGCTAACTTGGCAGGAGATCTATCGCAATCTTATATTCATCTATGTTGCGATCGCCGCATGTACGGTTCCGATGGCGTTGTCGTCCTTGCTAAGTGTTGAATTTCCATCTGTTATTGGGGGCGTGTTCGGCCTCATAACTGCTGTCTGGATGGCCCATAAACGGATAGGCTTATCAACGGCAGACGAACAAGCGGTGGATACACCTGCGTCTCCGCCTGTTGCCGCTATCGTTACCGCTCTGTTTCCACTGTGGGCAACAGTCCTCGTGCTACTGGTCACTCGCATTCCTCAGTTCGGTCTGCGCGCCGCACTCACTGCGGCCACGCCCGCTTGGGAAGTGCCTCTGGGCATGGTCGGCCTACTTTCCATCAGTCCAGCGTTGGTTGTCCGTTTGCAGTCAATATTCGGAACCGCCACAACGTGGACACATCAGGTGCTTTATGTCCCATCACTAATCCCATTCGTTCTCGTTTCGCTGGCCTCGTTGTGGGTACTGAAAGCGCCCCGGGGCACTGCCAAGCGGGTCTGGGATCAAACTGCTGAGCGGATGTTCAGTCCAGTTCTCGCATTGCTTGGAGCGATGACACTTGTAGGACTGCTGATGGCGGGCGAGGATGCGTCCGCTGTCATGATTGTCGGTCGAGCACTAGCAGATACTACCGGCGGTTCGTGGCAATACTTCGCTGCTTACCTAGGAGCGCTCGGCGCGTTCTTTGCGGGTTCATGCACCATTTCTAATTTGACATTCGGACCGATTCAGGATTCTATCGCCAGTCAGCTTGGTCTCGAACGGACGACTATACTCGCACTGCAATCCGTTGGGGCCGCAATGGGCAACATGATTGCCATTCACAACATCGTCGCCGTCTGTTCTGTGCTCGGTCTAAAAGATCAAGAAGGCCAAATACTCAAGCAGACGGTGGGACCGATGCTGGTTTATGGTGCAATCGCCGCAGCGTTGTCACTGTTACTGATGTGATCTTTGCCAAGTGGAGACCACCACTGCGCAATGGTCATTTTTCGGGATTTAAGTAATTGGAGCATCTTAATACAATGAGCGATTAAATCTGAAGCAGAGTTAACAATGTATCTCGTGACTTTGGTGCGTAGCGGGTTTGTCCGCAGTTTGCATAAACAAGTACTTAAGTTGCTTGGTTGGTTGTCCGTGAAATCTCCACTTCAATCAAACGGGAATCGAAGATGAAGCGGTTCAAGAATATTGCATTAGTCTACGAATGTGATCAGGCGACACTTGAGCGGGCTGCGATGCTCGCCAAGGAGAACCACGCTCGCTTGACCATTGTGCAGGTTATCAAAGAGTTCCCCGGCTCTTGGCACCACCTGTATGTCGATCAGAAGCCGATTGACGTAAAGAAACTTGTGATCGAGGACCAGCTAGAGCGACTGCATAAGGTTGCGAGTTCCGTTCATGCGTTGGGGGTGCATCCAAAGACCTGCTTGTTAGAAGGTGAGCCGTTCGTAGAGATCATCCGAAATGTTATCGAGAACCATCGCGATCTAGTTATCACAACGATTGATAAAAAGCCCGGCTGGAGGGAGTTCTTCTTTGGTAGCACTGTGTCGGCGTTGATACGAGACTGTCCTTGTCCGGTGCTTGCATTGAAGCCGACTGTGCGGAAAGGCTTTAAGAAGATACTTGTAGCGGTGGACCCAGTTCTTGTTGGTGATGCGCATGACACGTTGAACGGAGTCACACTCGAACTCGCATCATCGCTTGCAAAACTTGAAGATGCCGAGCTTCATGTCGTGCATGCCTGGAGTCTAGTGGGCGAGTCAATGATGCGCGGAAGATTTGCAATTCCTGCTGCGGACGTTGATCGTGCGGTTCACCATGAGTTCGAAAAGCGTCGCAATCTTATGAACCAGTTGCTTAAGGTGCATTCGATCACACCTACGCAAGTGCATCTACCGAAAGGTGAAGCGGTTCATGCGATCAGTCATCTGGTCAAGGAATTGGAAGTCGATTTGCTAGTGATGGGCACTGTTTGCCGGACGGGAATCCCAGGCTTCATCATGGGCAACACGGCTGAGCAGGTACTGGGCGTCGTCGAGTGCTCCACCTTGACCGTCAAACCCGAAGGATTCGTCTCGCCTGTGATACCGCGAGTTCTAACCTAGGAGGGTTGAGAACTTGTTTCGAGAACTGGTCGTGATTAGCTCGTCACGCTCGCCAGTTTTGCTTCTGTCGGTAAGATTCGTACAATCGCCTCGGCGCCCTTCTCCCATTTGGTTGCGCGAGTAGCGTTGCTTGCCATTGAACTGCACGGGCAGAGAAAATTGAAATCGCACGGAGGCAGGGAAGTTAAGGCAGGGAAGTTGTTGCGATTTACGGATTTCAGCTTGGTCATTACGCGTTATGCATTACGTCGAACTTCACTGCAAATCCAATTTCTCGTTCTTGGAGGGCGCCTCGCACGCAGATGAGCTTTTTGAGCGTGCGGCGGAGCTTGGCTATGCTGGTTTAGCTGTCGCTGATCGCAATTCATTGGCCGGGATCGTGCGCGCGCATGCTGCGGCGAAGGAGTTTCAATTGCCGCTGGTCGTGGGAGCGGAGTTGCATCCGGTCGATGGCCCGCCACTCGTGGTTTGGCCCGGCGATCGGGCCGCCTACGGGCGGCTGTGTCGATTGCTTTCACGAGGACGTTTGCGACGAGAAAAGGGCGCTTGCGAACTTCGCTGGAAGGATATCGCTGACTTGAGCGACGGACTGTTGGCTGGTCTGTTATTGCAGCAACCTGTGATCGACGAACTGCCGCCGGCGGACATGCAGCACTTTGCCGACGACGAAGCGTTTCCATGGGAGCAAGATGGCATTGAGAGCTCACAACCAGAACAAGTCTTTGCACCGGAGTTTCGCCGGAGTGTCCTTTCACTAGAACCCGAAGCCAATCCATTTCAGCGATACGAATTTCCGGCGGCTGAGTTTGATGCGCGCGACGATAAAGGTTGGTTGAACTGGTTGTATACGTTTCGCGAAGTCTTTGGAGATCGCGGTTACTTGTTGGCTGAGCTGCATCGCGGCGTGGATGATCGCGCGAAATTGGCTCGCTTAAGCGAACTGAGCCGACGTTCGCGAGTTCCGCTGGTGGCGAGCGGCGATGTGTACTATCACGTTCCCGAACGAGCGCTGCTGCACGATTGTTTGTTGGCCACACGTTTCAATTCGACGATCGATCAAGTTCGCTCGCAACGACTGAGCAACTCGCAACATCATTTGCGATCGCTGGAAACCATTCAGCGGTTATACGCGGCCGAACCAGGGGCCATCGAACGCACTGGCGAGATCGCAGCCCGCTGTCGATTCAACTTGGACGAGTTGCGATATGACTATCCGGTCGAGTTGGCTCCGGATGGGCAAACGCCTATCGAGTTTCTGAAGCGAGAAACGTGGACGGGAGCGAAGAAGCGTTACCCGGGTGGCGTGCCGCAAAAAGTGATCGATATGCTGCGGCATGAGATGACGTTGATCGAAGAGCTGAAGTACGAAGCCTATTTTTTGACGGTATGGGATCTCGTGCGCTACGCGCGTCAACGTGGCATCTTGTGTCAAGGACGTGGCTCAGCCGCGAACAGCGCTGTGTGCTATTGCTTGGGTGTGACTTCGGTGGATCCAAGCCAAACCGATTTGCTGTTCGAGAGGTTCATCAGTCGCGAGCGTGGGGAAGCGCCGGACATTGATGTGGATTTTGAGCATCAGCGACGCGAAGAGGTGCTGCAATACATCTACGAAAAGTATGGCCGTCATCGCGCGGGGATGACAGCTACTGTGATTCGTTATCGCACCAAGTCAGCGATTCGCGATTGCGGTCGAGCGCTCGGTATCTCGCTCGATCGCATCGATGGCATCAGCAAAATGGTCGACTCGCGGTTGCCAGCCGGATCGCTGACGGCTCGTTGCGAAGAGGCGGGGCTCGATCCGGAATCGGAAGTGGGCAAACGGTTTCTGTACCTGGTGCAGAACTTGATCGGCTTCCCTCGCCATCTGTCGCAGCTTGTGGGCGGGTTGGTGATCACGCAAGGCTGGGTGTGCGAACTGTGTCCGATTGAAAATGCATCGATGGATGGACGAACGGTCATTAATTGGGACAAGAACGACTTGGATGAGCTCGGTGTGCTGAAAGTCGACTGTCTGTCGCTAGGGATGTTAAGTGCGATTCATCGAGCCTTCGATTTGGTGTTCAGGCACTATCGCCGCAAGCTGACGTTGGCGACAGTTCCACAAGCCGATGAAGCGGTTTACGACATGATCTGCCGCGCGGATACGGTGGGCGTGTTTCAGATCGAAAGCCGCGCGCAGATGAGTATGCTGCCACGGCTCAAACCACGTTGCTTCTACGATCTCGTGATCGAAGTTGCCATTGTGCGGCCGGGCCCCATTCAAGGTCAAATGGTTCATCCGTATTTGAAAGCGCGACGCAGTGGCGTTCAACCTGAGTATCCGACGAAAGAGATCAGCGATGTGCTGTCGAAGACGATGGGCGTGCCGATCTTTCAAGAGCAAGCGATGAAGTTGGCTGTTGTCGCGGCTGGATTCACGCCGGGCGAAGCGGATCAGTTGCGGCGCGCGATGGCTGCGTTCAAGCGACCGGGAGTGATCGACAAGTTTCAAAAGAAGTTGATCGATGGCATGATTTCGCGCGGTTTAACTGGCGAGTTCGCTGAGCGAGTGTTCTCGCAGATTCGCGGCTTTGGTGAGTATGGATTTCCGGAGTCGCATGCGGCGAGTTTTGCGTTGCTGGTGTATGTGTCGTGTTGGCTGAAGCATCATTACCCAGCAGTGTTTTGTGCGGCGGTGATCAATAGTCAGCCGATGGGTTTTTATGCGCCGGCGCAGTTGGTCAGCGATGCGAAAGAGCACGGTGTAAAGGTTGCTGGCGTCGATGTGAATCACTGCGATTGGGATTGCACGCTCGAGCCTGTGATTAGCGACGCGCCGCTCAAGCCGCTGGAACGACCGGAACTACAATTGCGATTAGGGTTGCGGATGGTGCGTGGGTTGGCTGAGGAGATTGGTCAGGCGGTGGTGGTGGCGCGAGGAGCAAGTGGAGCTTTCCGAGACTTGGCAGACTTCACACGCCGAACGCGATTGGGGCAAGCTGCGATCACTCGCTTGGCTGATGCGGGAGCGTTGGGTTCACTGACCGGCGATCGCCGAGCCGCTTATTGGCAATCGCTTGCGCAGGATCGAACTGCGAAGGACATGTCCTTGTTCGAAGCGACTGGCGCGGACAACGACGATCCGCTGCCAGAGAACTTGCAACCGATGCAGCCGATTGAGGAAGTCTACGCCGATTACGAGACGACTGGATTGTCGCTGCGAGCGCATCCGGTTTCATTCGTCCGCGATCAGCTCGATAGATTGCGAGTCACAGCGGCTAAAGATTTGAAGCAGATGCCAGATGGTCGGTTCTTGCGAGTCGCCGGGTTGGTGTTGCTCAGGCAGCGGCCGAGCACTGCCAAGGGGATCACGTTCGTGACGCTGGAGGATGAAACCGGATCGATGAATTTGGTGCTGAAACCCGAGATTTGGGAGAAGTTCTACAAGACCGCGCGAGCCAGTAACGCTTGGCTGGTGCATGGTGTGCTGGAGAATCGCGAGGGAATTGTGCATATCTTGGTCGGCAGGATCGAGGATCTTTCGACGCAGGTCGGCGGCCTAGTCGTCAAAAGTCGAGATTTTCATTAGAACTTAGAACCTCAACTAGGCGTGCGATCGGGTGTGCCAATGGCAATCAGTCAGTTGCCGTACTGTTAATTTTTATCCGGTGATTGTCACCCAGTGACTATCAGCCGGAAGGCGCTAGCCTCCGGTTACCACAATCGCAATACAAACCGGAGGCTAACGCCTTCCGGCTGATGAACTAGCA
>JBGSJB010000801.1:0-13978 GCA_041742175.1 Pirellulaceae bacterium | reverse complement strand
TCGGCCAGTGCCAAGTTGAGTAGCGCCACCGTTCGCGCGTTATCGATTAGCGAAGCGCCTTGTTGCAGCAAAAAATCTTCTGCGATCGTGTTCCAATGCCCCGGCGGAGTCGCAGTGCCGCCCGCATCAGCCCAGAACCTTGCAATCGCCGTTTGATCCGCGGTCCGTTGGCTGCTGTCCGCTGATCCCAATCGCATCACTTCATCGACCGCAGTCGCATACTCTTGGCTGCTTAGCGCAGGTGGCACGGTCGGTCGAAACTGATCCCCTGAACTCATCACAAACGGAGTGACTTGCGGCCACTGAGGCAGCGTTGGAGCGCTGAAGTCCGGAGCGGTCGGACGCCAATCTCCCGGCTCGGTTCCTGCGAGATATGTGGAAGCAGCGTCGGCGCCGTCGTTCGATCGCATCGCGATAATCGCATCCGCCGCTTTGCGCCCCACTTCCAATCCGAGCGTTTTGGCGGGGCCGTCCGGGATGTTCGATAACGACTCAGCCAGTGTTGTGTCCCACTTTACAATTTGTGCCGGCAGCGCGTAGAGCGTCGAAGCGACGCGATGCGCGGCAGCGGCAGCCGCGGCGATTTCCGAAGCGCCGGTCTGCGCGGAGATCTGTAGCGCATAGGATTCAAACTGCGGATTGATGGCGTTGATCGCATCGAACATCGCGACATGAACCATCGCCAACTGCTTCGCAACTAACGGTGGCGGTGGCTTGATCAACAATCCAGGAACTGTCGAAGCCGGCGCGGTGGTCTCGCGAACCGCTTCAAGCAATTCTGCATTCCACTCGGCAATCACGTCGCCGTAACGAGTTATCCGTTCAGTCGCTTGCGTTCGCAGACGAGGATCCTCCGCTGTGAATCGCAAGTGATTGATCGGTGTTGAAAGCGTTACTGAAATCTGAAAATGACCATTTGCGTCCGACGTCACTTGTTGCGCGCTAACCGCGGTCGTGTTGTCTACCGCTTCAATCTTGACGCGAGTGTAGGGAAGCGTTGTACCTTCGTAAACAACTTGCGGATTCAAAACCACTTCGTTGCCATTCGTATCCGACGCATCCGTCAACTGCACACCAATCGCTAGTGCATGACTCGTGTATTGATTGATCGCCGCAATAAGCGCTTCAACATCTTGTTGCGAAATTTGATTGTCGCCATCGATATCGCAAAGCGGCTCCGTCGATCCGCTCGGTCTCGCCGTCAGAATTCGTGCACCGCGCGTTCGAAAATCATTCGCAGCGATATACACATCCAACGCTTGAACGGTTCCTGAGTTGTCGACGTCAAACGGATTGGCCGCATTCTGCCAATCCGATACCAGCATTCTTCGAAGTTCAAGTTGTTCGAGTTTTAGTCGCATTGGCGAATTAGTTAGCTTGGGTTTGTAATTAGCTTGGATTTCTGTAGTTTGCTGTGATTTTTTGAAGTTTGCTTGGGTTTGATGGGACTAACTCTTCACCCTTAACCCTCCACAAACGCAGTTTGGGGAGGTTCAGCCCGCGATAGCGTGGCTGGGGAAGGGCGTCCGCACGGTGTGAAAGTTGACAGTGTTAGCTCGACCGCGAGCCCTCCCCCCGCCAATCTCGCTGGACGCTCGATTGCCGACCCTACCGGTCGCTTCGCTGGAGGGTAAAGGTTGAATGCGGTGCCTATCTTTGTGTTGTCGATCTGTGTAATGAGCGTAGTGAGTTTACGCCAGCGCCGCAATAAAACGGATCGCCAAAGTCGACAAAATCCGTTCGCGTTGCCTGCAATGACGCTAAAATTGCCAGAGCCAGGTCCTGTTTGGAAAATCTTCTAGTTAAGGTGTGCGATGAGAATTCTGTCCGTTTGCTTTTTGAATTGTCTTATCGCGAGCACTTTCAACTTCGCTGCAACGTGCGCGGCGCAAAATTCACCGATGGCATCGATTGGTGTCAGTGACGACAAGCTGCACTTCGTCGATTCGAACGGAATGGCTTTTCGCGTCTGGGGCGTGAACTACGATCATGACGCTGCTGGTCTGCTGATCGAAGACTACTGGGCGACGGACTGGCCGCGCGTTGAAGAGGATTTTGAAGAGATCAAAGCGCTCGGCGCAAACGTAGTTCGCATTCACTTGCAAGTTGCGAAGTTCATGTCGACGGCTGATGAGCCGAACAAGGCATCGCTGTCGCACCTCGCGAAGCTGCTTAAATTGGCCGAGCGACTTGAGCTTTACTTGGACGTAACGGGACTAGGTTGCTATCACAAAGCGGATTTGCCCGACTGGTACGACCAATTGGACGAGTCCGCGCGGTGGCAAGTGCAAGCGAAGTTCTGGCGAGCTGTGGCGGATGTATGCAAGGATAGCCCCGCTGTGTTCTGTTATGATCTAATGAATGAACCGATCTTGGCTGGCGCGAAACCGGAAAAAGATTGGTTAGCCGGTGAACTCGGCGGCAAGCATTTTGTTCAGAGAATCTCGCTCGATCTGAAAGGTCGCACGCGTGAAGAGGTAGCTGCGAAGTGGGTCGAGACGATGACCAGCGCCATACGCGAGGTCGATCAGAAACGCATGCTCACCGTTGGCGTCATTCCTTGGGCGCATGTGTTTCCAGGCGCCAAGCCATTGTTCTACTCTCCCGAAGTCGGCGGACCATTGGATTTCGTCAGCGTTCACTTTTATCCAAAATCGAACGAAGTGCAAAAGGCGCTCGACGCACTCGAAGTCTACAAAATTGGAAAGCCGATCGTTGTCGAAGAGTTTTTTCCACTTTCCTGCTCGCTCGAAGAAGCGGCGGAATTCATCGAAAAATCATCTACCGACGGCCTCGTCAGCTTTTATTGGGGAAAAACGATCGAACAAAATGAACAAGCTGGCAACATCCAAGGTGCGATCATTGCCAAGTGGTTAACATACTTCCGTGACCATGCGGCAGCGGCAAAACGATAATGCGCGACGGCTTCGTTCGCTGCGATGGAAACAGTAAACGAAACAGTTAACATAGACCAGTGGGAATAACGCTGCCTGAAAGCAGCCAAACGAATCACGAAATTGGGATCGAAAGTATGCGAAGTATCTTGGCAATTGTGTTCGGTGCAGTCATGTGTTCTTGCGGTGTTGCCGACGATTGGCCGCAGTGGATGGGTTCAAGTCGCGACAATCGTTGGAACGCTGACAACATCCTCGAACGCTTCCCGGAAGGCGGACCGAAAGTCGTGTGGCGAGCCCCAGTGGCTGGCGGATATTCTGGCCCAGCAGTTGTCGGCGACCGCGTGTACGTCACTGATTTTGTTTCAGAAGGTGACGTTAAAGTTGATAACTTCAATCGCGCCACTTACAGCGGCAAGGAACGTGTGCTTTGCCTCGATGCAATAACTGGCAAAGAAGTCTGGAAGCACGAGGACCCTGTTGTTTACTCAATCTCCTATCCAGCCGGACCACGTTGCACTCCGATCGTCGAAGGCGATTACCTGTACACACTGGGTGCTGAAGGATTGCTGCTGTGCTTCAAAGCGAAGACTGGCGAAGTTGTTTGGAAACACGATCTGCCGAAAGACTACTCAACCAAGACAGCTTTGTGGGGTTACGCCGCGCATCCGTTGATCGACGGACCGCGATTGATTTGTGTTGTCGGCGGCGAAGGAACGCATACGGTTGCGCTCGACAAATTGACAGGCAAAGAACTGTGGCGTTTCGGAACAGCAACTGAGCAAGGTTACTCGCCGCCGACGATCATCACCGCGGCTGGAGTACGTCAGTTGATTTTGGCAAATCCTCAAGCGATCAATGCCGTTGAACCGGAAACCGGAAAACTGCTGTGGACAACTCCGTACGAAGCCAGCAACGGTTCCATCATTATGTCGCCGATCGTTATCGGTAATTATCTGTTCATTGGCGGATACTCGAATCACAACTTGCTGCTAGAGCTCGATCAGCAGAAGCCCGGTGTCAGCGTTGTCTCGCGCGATAAGACGAAGAAATTTGTTTCGCCAGTAAACGTGCAACCGTTTGTCGATGGCGACACGATCTACGGAATGGATCAATCGGGAGACATGGTCGCATTCAAGTTGCCAAGTGGAGATTTGCTTTGGAAGAACACCGACGTCATGGGTGGACGTTCGCAAGGTTCCGAAACGGCTTTCATCGTCCGTCACGCCGATCGCTATTTTCTGTTTAACGAAAAAGGCGAGTTGGTGATTGCGAAGTTGACGCCGAGTGGCGTCGAAGTTATTGACCGAACAAAAGTGATCGAACCAACGAACACCGCATTCGGTCGCAAGGTTGTGTGGTGCGCGCCCGCGTTCGCTGGTACTCGCATGTATGTTCGCAACGACAGCGAGTGCATTTGCGTCGAACTGGCGAAGTAAAGTGAGCGAAGTAAAGTGCGGAGAAGCAGGGCTTCAGAACTGCGAACGGCTACATTACTTGTTAAGTGACAGTTGTTCTGCGAAGTAACGGCTCGGTTCAAGCTTATTGAACTGAGCCAGTTTCTCGCCGACGCTTTTGATCTTCGAGAGATCCGCGCTCGACAGTTTCCAAATCGCCAGCAATCGGCAGCGTGTGACCATCGGTTTGCCGGAGATCGGCTTGGTGGTGATTTCAATTTCAGCCGGCAAGAGTCCGCGGCTGCCAAGTTCATCGTTCAGTCGCATGCGCACATACGGGGCTCGCCGAGGCGGGTAGACTGCATTCAAACGCGCCGACCAGTCTGCGAACTCAGCGTACTGCGCTGCCATGCTGCCATCGATCGGTTTTTGGCTTGTGGCGACATATTGCATTTGCGGAATGCCGACCGTGCAACGTCCCGTCTGCTCATCGAAACTGAATTGCTCCGAGGCTTTAATCAGCAACTGAAGGTCCGGCGAATCCGACTGCAGCTTGGCGGAATCAAAATACTTTTGCATTTCAATGGTATCGAGCACCGTCTGAATATTGCGTTTGGCGTCAAGCAGAACGATGCGGTTCCGTTGTGGGTCGATCATCGTAATTGCGGTCGGATCGTCAACAGAAAAATCGTAGTAGACGCCATTCGAAAACAGAGTCAGTGTTTGTTTCGATGGAGCTTTTTCGTCGCCAAAGTGGATATCAGTTTCGATGCGAAAACCAGGCTGCTGAGCGGTGACTCGAGTTGTAACTGCGGACAGCATTAAGCATGTGAGAACAGCGCTTGAAAATATTAAGAAAGTTTTCATATCGATCCCGCAATCCCATTAGCGATCTGAGCCCTGCCAACCAATCCAAACAGTGTAGTGACTGCGGGTATAGCAAACCGCACGCGCCGCGCCCATACAGTTCTAACTCTCGGAAACCAACCAGAGTTTCTGCTAGAATGCTGCGGCACCAATTGATTGCTAGCGAAGGCTGACAAAGTTTATCATGGGAAATCCAACGCCACCAAAGCTCGCGCGACCTGTGGTCATCGGACTCATCGGAGGCGTCGCTTCCGGTAAAACGTTTATCGGAAACCTGCTTGAAGCCGAGGGGGCTTTGCGGATCGACGCTGATCGACTCGGACACGAAGTCTTGCAAACTGACGAAGTGCGCCAGCAACTGACTGATCAGTGGGGACAGACTCTGCTCAACGAAAGCAACGAGATCGATCGCGCCAAGTTAGCGAAGTTGGTTTTCGGTGATTCAGGCGAAGTGGTTGCACGGCGACGCCAGCTGGAGTCAATCGTTCATCCTCGCATTCGTGCGTTAGCGCAATCGAAGATCGCTGCCGCGCGCTCGCTGCCGCGCCCGCCGCTCGCGATTGTTATCGATGCACCGCTGTTGTTGGAAGCGGATTGGGAGAAAATGTGTGATTTAGTTTTGTTCATCGAAACGCCGCTGGAAGAACGATTGTCGCGAGCCGCCCGGCGAGGCTGGACCGTCGAGCATTTTCACGAGCGCGAGGCGAGCCAAATGTCGCTCGATGAAAAACGAAAGCAGGCAACTCACATCATCGATAACGGTCCGGGTTCCAATGTCGCCTTTCTGATTAAGCACCTGTGGCGACAACTTGTAAGCAACTCCGCCTGATTCCAGCGTTAGTGGATTGTCTCAGCTTGACGGTAGGGCCGATCGTTTGGGTAGCACTGTCGATTTCGGGTGCCACTTCTATGAAAAAGTTTGGATTGTCAATATTTACAAATATGCAGCCCTCAAAGGAAGCTGTAACGCTGCACTAGTGCTCGCTAAGGATTCGACTCGCATCTTTACTGCTCTGCGAACTTGCCAGTCCTAATAAAACGAGCGCATGCGTCGGCAACGCGCAGCTTGAACAGCACCGAGTTGTGCATACCGGGGACGAGCAGATAGTCGAGAGCGTCATCCAGCCGAGTTGCGGCTTCATAGATGACTCGATCACCACGGGCGACGACGATGCCAACCTGAGCTCGTGTTTGGAGGGGCAATTGGTTTACAAAGCTGTCGGCGGCATCGGAGATTTCATCGAGCGTTCGCAGCCGTCGCCGCAACATCGTTGACGCTCGGCGTGCCATATGCGAACCTCGATTGGGCGGACAAAGAAAAACTACGCGTCCGAGGTTATGGAACTTGTGCCGCTGCAGAACACACCGAGTCACGATCGAACCCATGCTGTGTGCAATAACATGAAAAGGCAAGCCGCTTTGCGACGCGTCAACTTGGTGCAAGCAATCTGCAAATTCGGAAGCATGATCAGCGATTGATCGACTAAGACTGCGATAACCCCAGTTGCAGGTTGCATATCCCGCCCGCCGCAAGCGCCACTCAAGCGGCTTCATCAACCATCGATGCGAAATCCAGCCATGAATCAAGACAACTTTCTCAAGTGAAACGCCCGGTTTGTTCATGACACAAAGGTGCTTTTTACCGATTGCTGCTCGTGCTTAGCCAAAAAAACCTGCCATCTCGTTGAAGTTAGTTCAACCGCGCCACTACACTCGTCGCACTCGTCATGCAACGCGTCGAGACGATTGCTCGCTTAGGGAAGCTGATTCATGACGATACCAGCTCCGTTCAATCAACTCAGCGATAGCACCGATCAATGCTACGCGAGTCGTTTCGTGATAAAGCGAATCCGAAGGCAATCCTTCAACCAGTCTGCGGTGCGCAATTCCAAGGTTGTGGTAAGGAATGCTGGGAAACAGATGATGCAGCGCGTGATAGCGTGTGCCAATCGGTCCCCACAGCTCAGTTACCCAAGGACGGTACGGATAGTTGACGCTGTCCAGTAATTGCTCTTCGAAACTCAGTTCGCGACCGTCACCCAGCCAACGATGAGCACCCAGCGTGCGAACGTTGTTTATCACAATCAAAGTGACCGCAAGTAAATATCCCTGAATCAGAAAACCATCGATCAAAGTACCGCTCACAATCGGAGCTCGCAACACAATCCCCACGCAAAACAGAAAACACAAAACTTCTTGCAGCCGCATAACTTTGCGTGCGCGCGGACCAAAGTCACCGCGAGTGTAGAAGATATCGACCACCATGCTGCTCGCATGAAGTTCCACCCATTTCTGAAACGCAGGCCAGACCCAAGATATCGGTGCCATGATAAAAAAGCGAGCAAACGCCGCTATCGGAACCACCAGCGCAGCCGCTACAAACAGAAGCAAGTTCGCGGGATGCCGGTGACTTAAATCGAGATACTCGCCGTCGTGATCCGTGCCGTAACTCTTCCGACGATGGTGATCAACGTGGGGATAATACAGAAATGAGGGCGTCAAAAAGGGAATTCCGCAAAGCAAATTCCAAGCGATACGAAAACCGCGAAATGTGCCCGCCCGCAAATGAACCAATTCGTGGATAAACATTGCAGATCGCATATACAACAACGCAGTCACTGCAAACAATGCAACTCGCAACGCCCACAGCCCGGCTGGAGTCAAATCGAACAACTGCGGCGCATGCAGGCACAACGCAAATCCGATGTGCCCACCCAAAATCGAAGACAGAAAGTCAACCCAGTAAATCCTGGCGTTCGGAACTGATAGGTCCTTCACCAAGGATTTCGCTTGAGTGATAGAAAAACGGCTACACAGTTGTGAACTGGACATTTTCTGGACCGCTTAAAACGATTATTGCTAAGGCTGCCAATGAGTACTTCGGCTTGCGAAGAATCGATAGTGTCGTCTTCCACATCTTCCCTGCTCAATGCCCGCAATCCGCAAAGCTTATGCCAACAATCTCCCTTAACATAGGGTCGAACAAAGTGAATTGCAAACGTGCTCTATCGCTCGCTTGCAACCAATCACCTGTTTTAAAAGTTCCGTTCGCAACAGATTGACTTGAAAGTGTTTAGACGCTTTCCGGAGTTGGGTGAATCCAAGGTTCGCGATAGGGGCGCGCAAGCAACTTGTTCGCCTCAGCGTCGCCAATCACGCGATACGACTTCGGATCCCAAGTTAAAGTACGACCGACTTGCAACGCCACATTGGCCAAAATGCACGAGGCTGAAGAAATGTGCCCTTGCTCAATATCTGCCACAGGCTTTCCTCGCGACTCAATGTTCGCCAGCAAGTCGAGCATGTGGCCACGAACGGCTGGAGCGACATGTTTCTCAAGATCCTTTTCAGTTTGATCTTCTGGGTACTTATCCAACTCCATCACCACGTCGCCGTGAATCGCTGAGCCTCTACCGCTTGGTATGAAGTCGTAACTATTGACGCTCAGTTTTAATGTGCCTTTGTCACCGTAAAGAATAGCTGCCCAAGGATAATCCTTGTCTGGCGACGTACCCCAGGAGCGATGCTTCCACACGACATCTAGGTCGTCGTACTCGAACATTGCAGTTTGCGTATCCGGAGTATTCGCGAGACTTTGCTTCTCAACCAAAATTCCTCCGCTGCTCGAAATGCGTTGCGGCCAACCCAGATCCAGCATCCAACGCACCGTGTCAAACATGTGAACACACATGTCGCCCATGATTCCATTCGAATACTCCATAAACGCACGCCACTTCCGCGGATGCACCATCGAGGTGAACGGACGCTTCGGCGCCGGTCCGGTCCACATGTCGTAATTCAGATACTCGGGCGGCATGCTTTCAGGCGGATTTTCGCGAGCGCGCATATGATAGTAACAGCAGACCTCAACGTGGCCAACTTTTCCCAGCAGTCCTTCGCGCACAATCCGGTCACGCGCCTCGATCAAGTGCGGCGTGCTGCGACGCTGTGTACCAACTTGAACAACCCGGTTGTACTTCCGCGCCGCAGCCAACATCGCTTGGCTCTCAATCACATCGACGCCTGTCGGCTTTTGCACATACACATCCGCGCCCGACGTGACCGCTTCAATCATCGGCAGCGCGTGCCAATGATCCGGCGTTGCAATGAGGACAATGTCAAGGTCCTTTGCAGCCAACATCTCGCGATAGTCGCTGTACAAACGCGGTCGCTTTTTACTTACCTGCCGCTCCGCAACAATACTCGCCGCCCCGTCAAGCATCTGCGAGTCCACATCGCAGAGCGACACGACATCCACCGGAGCAACCTGAATCAATCGCAGCAAATCAACTTTTCCGTACCAGCCGGTTCCGATTAAGCCCACGCGCTTGGCAGGCTTGTCCTGCAACGCCGCGAGCGATTCACGAGTCGCAGTCGAAAGCGCAGCCGCAGCAGCAGATGCTTGCAAAAATTTTCTTCTCTCCACGGTCCTACCCCTAAAGAAAATGGTTGATTCAGGTCGCCCTAAAAATCGATCGCTGTCTTTCGCACCGCACTAAAGGCGTTCGTCGAGCCCCTTTCCTTCACTTTACGGTGATCACCAGCAATCGCAATTCTAGCCTAACGCGCCGCCAGTTTGCACGCCCGCCCCCACGTCAATCGATCCAGGTGCCCCCTACCCCATCCCATAGGCATTTGTCCGTGCCCAACTAGCAACTAGCAACCGCGCACAATTGAGCTTCGCAGCAACACCGCCCAACTGTTAAGCTGTCGCGCATCTAGCCACGCCCCAGAAACATCGCGAGCGAGACTCGATCGAGGCAAACGTGATTCGACTTCAAAAACTCACTTTGTGTTGGCTTACAACCTTGCTGGCCACATTCTTGGCAATCGCTCCTTCCAGCGAATCGCCAGCTCAAATGCCAATCGCCGAAGCGATCACCTCGCCATTCGACCTCATGACGCATAGCTCGACAGATTTGAAAGTCTTTGCGCTTCCCGCTTCGCAATCCTCCACCGTAGGCGATTTCGCCTCCCCGCAGTTGATCGCGTGGTTAACGAACATGATTCGTGAGAATCTTCCGCCAACTTACGAAGACAACAAAAAGTGGGGCACACAAAAGGAAGTTTGGGATGGCGTCCAGATTTGGCGCGAAGGAAATCGAATCGAAACCAAACGTCGCAAGAAACTCGTCAACGCAGGAACCTGGACAAAATACAAAGTCGATATCGTTGAACCCGACAAAAATCTGCATATCGTTTTCCACCAACTCCAATCGCTTCCCGACGGGCGAATCGCCTTTAGTTTCTCTGTCGAATGCTTACTCGATGTATTCGGACGCATGAGCCAATGGGTGCGCGACGTACAGATGATCAGCCTAAGTGTGAACGCGGATGCGATCTGCAAATTAACCATGAGCGGCTCGGTCAAGTTTCATCTCAACCCGCTCAAGTTCCCACCTGATGTGATCATCAAACCGCAGGTGGATCAGGCGCTCGTCGAACTAAACTATTTTCGAGTTCGCCGCGTAAGCCAAGTTGGTGGTGACTTTGCGAAAGCGCTCGGTGAGGGCGCGCGCGGCACCGTCGAACGAAAGATCGATGAGACCAATCAGAAACTTGTCGAAAAGATCAACAAGCAGATCGACAAGCAGCAATCAAAGATGGTCTTCTCAATGCATGATTGGTTGAAGTCGAAATTGCCCGCGCCGCGGTGAATAATTGTCACTTCGCCCGTCGACTCCTTCGCCAAAACTACCCGAAGCGACCTGTAACGTAATCTTCGGTCTCTTTTAGATAGGGCTTTTGAAACATCTGCGAAGTAACTCCGAATTCGATCAACCGACCGAGGTACATAAACGCCGTGTAATCGCTCACGCGCGCAGCTTGTTGCATGTTATGCGTCACAATCAGCACCGTGTAACGGCCTTTCAAGTCGTTGATCAAGTCTTCGATCTTGCCAGTTGCCAGTGGATCAAGTGCTGAACAAGGTTCATCGAGCAACAGCACTTCGGGATCACTGGCGATCGCGCGAGCGATGCACAGTCGCTGCTGCTGACCGCCGGACAACCCGAGTCCGCTTTCGCTCAGCCGCTCGCGCACTTCATCCCACAACGCAGCGCCCTTCAAGCTCTTCTCGCACACTTCACTTAACGTCTTGCGATCGCGTTGACCATCAATCCGCATCGGATAGACGACGTTTTCAAAGATACTCATCGGAAACGGATTCGGTTTTTGAAACACCATTCCCATACGCTTCCGCAGCTCAATGACATCTACGCCCGGTGCGAAAATCGAGTCGTTACTTAAAAGAATATCGCCACGAATCGACAAGCCATCGATCAAGTCGTTCATGCGATTCACACTGCGCAAAAGCGTCGACTTGCCGCAACCACTCGGCCCGATCAACGCCGTCACTTTGCCACGCGGAATCGACATGCTGATCTCATGCAGCGCTTGTTTCTTTCCGTACCATAAATTGAAGTGTTGAACTTCAACCGCTGGCTCGCACCCCAGCAGTTCCTCATGAATAACCGCTTCGATTTTCTCGCCCGCCGCAATCATCTCCAAACGGCTCTTGGACGATTTTTCGTTGCCAAGGTTTTTCATACCCGCAATGCCTGTAGTAATTGAAGCCATCTGATTTGCTGCCGCTTACTTTTAAAACTGATTGCCCTGAAAACGCCGCCGTAGCCGAGTTCGCAAGAAAATTGCCACCACATTTAGCGCCGCGACAATCAGTATCAACAGCAGCGTGCATGTGAACACCATCGGCTTGGCCGCTTCACTGTTCTGACTTTGAAAGCCTAGCGAATAAATCTGATAGCCAAGATGCATAAAGTTCCGCGAGCCGTGAAAGAACGGAAATTCAGTATCGAGCGGCAACTCAGGCGCATTCGGCAACGCACCGACCAACATTAACGGAGCCACTTCGCCAGCTCCGCGCGCCATCGCCAGAATGGCGCCCGTCAAAATACCTGGTCGCGCATGAGGCAGCACAATTCTGCGAATCGTTTGCCACTTGCTCGCTCCACAGGCTAACGAACCTTCACGCAACGAATTCGGTACCGAAGCCAACGCTTCCTCAGTCGCGACAATCACCACCGGCAATGTAAGCAGGGCTAACGTTAACGCAGCCCACAATAATCCGCCTTTACCAAACGTCGGGTTGGGCAACTGCGCCGCGTAGAATCCATCAAAGAACGGACTCTTGGCGATCAAAGCCACAACCGCCACAACGCTTAGCATCCACAACACAAATGCCGCCTTCGATAACAACCGCTTGACGTGCGTCTGCGAGTGCATCGGACCACTACCGAGAAAACTTAAAAAGAAAGCCGCAGTGCCAATTACCACCGTGATCCACAGCACCAAATACCAAGTACCCGACGGCCAAACGGTGATGTCAGCGTTGCGAGGACCGCCATCAATGTAAGATCCGATGGTCATGCAAAAGAAAGAGAACCCAAACACGCCGTACACAATCGAAGGCACACCAGCTAGATTGTTGATCGAAATCCGAATAATCGAAACCAGCGCTCCACCCTTCGTATATTCTCGAAGATAAAGCGCTGCCATCACTCCGAACGGAACCACCGCGATCGTCATGATCAAGGTCATCACAATCGTCCCCCAGATCGCTGGAAACACCCCGCCCAGTGTGTTCGCTTCGCGAGGGTCTTCAAACAAGAACTCGCCCCAGCGACTGAAGTAAACCGACAACTTGCCAATTATCGACAACTCATTAACCGGAATGACACGCACTAGCTCCTCGAAAGCGACCGGATGCTCAGTCAACAAACTCAATCCGCTTGTCTCATCGCTATCCAAGTACTCCGGCGCAGTTACAGCAAGCACATGATTCGAACGCTTGTCATCAACAAACTCAGTCAACGCAAGTGCGTCGCCTTTGTAAATCGTCTCCGCCTTCTCCGTTGCAACGACATCCATTGCAGCGAGACTCTCGATAACGCTCGTTGGCACGCTGCCTTGAGCTACCTTCTCAGCATCCACGCGACTAACTGCTTGTAGACTCCGCGCGCTATTCGGAACGCACACAATCAATTCACCGCGTGCCAATTCCTTTTCCAATTTGACAAGTTGGTCTTCTATCGGTCGCTTTTCGACGATGACAGATGCATAACCCGCCTCGTAAGCAGCAACCGCTTCCTGCAAAGGTGCAACTGCATTCTCCAGCGGCATCCGCCACGCATCTAACTGCATCTCGATGGCAGCGATCTCTTCGGGAATGCGTTCCTCTTCAAACCCAGTGAGCTGCTTCGCGATCGCGTCAGCCGCTTGCGAATCGTCGATCAAGCTCACCAACCGACGTTTGCTTTCCGCAACCTGATCGGCGAGTTGCTCCAGCGCGGTACGTTGTTGAATAAGCACATGGCATTCGTCAAGCTGCAACGGTAAGACGCTCTTCGTATCCAATTCAGCTTGACGTATTGCGATTCGCAAATTCGAAATGCGCACATCCGAGCGACTCAGATCATGCTTTAGTCGCTGAACACGGTGGCGCTGAGCCGTGACGAGTGGTAGCACTTCTTTAATCCGCGCCGCTACTTTGCTCGCCTCGGTCAGCACCAAGCGAACCTCTTCAACGTTTGCACTTGTCTCGATCTCAGCTGCCGAGCGCCAAACCTCTTCACCTTGCAAACGCACCTGAGCAACGTCTGCCTTCGCTTCCGCAATACCGCGTTGCAAAGCCAAACTCTGATTTCGCACCAACCATGCCTGCACGATCTGCATCGCGTCCGACACCGCGGTGCTCATCGCTTCGCTGCCTTCGGGAGACGATGTCGCGAGTGGCAACAGAGCTTGCAGCGTTCTTTCGATCTCAGTCACCTCAGCGATTCGAGCTCGATCGGCTTCGCT
>JBGSJB010000800.1:0-2356 GCA_041742175.1 Pirellulaceae bacterium | reverse complement strand
TTCAGGTCCGGTCGCAAAATTGCCAGCAAGATGCCGGGGACACCTCCGCCTGTTCCCACATCCAAAACGTCTTCGCCTTCCGCCAACTGCTGAGCCAAATGCCAGCTATCAAGCAGATCGCGGCGTGCAAAGAGATCGAAGTCGGTATGTCGCGTTAAGTTGATCTTCTCATTCCAGTCCCACAGCAAGCGACAGTACTGCTCCATCAGCGCGAGTTTTTCACTATCGATTGTTAAGCCCAGCTTTTCAGCAGCGATCTGCAGATTGGCGCTCGCGGGTTCAGTCTGCGGTGTAACAGAAGACGCGGTGTCTTCAGGCAGAGCAGAATCCAGTTCTTCATCAGGAGCCATTTTGAAACTAAATTTCTTGTGAGGGATAAGGCGTTTTATTGTCAGGCGTTGAGAAAAACCAACGCATTAAATTCTCAGTTTCCGAAAGGTCTTGCGTAACGTGATCCGCTCCGGCGGATGCAAGCATTTCTGCATCGCAACCACCGGTGCAAACGGCTAGGCAGCGGACGTTCATAGCAATCGCCAAGTCTACGTCCAGAATGGTGTCGCCGATTAGTATGACGTTGGCCGATATCTCACGCCCTTTGCAATGTTCAGTCGCATAGTGGCGAACCGATTGCCAAGCTGGATCGCACAGATCGCGGCGCTGTGGTGCCTCGTGCCCGTAGGCACCAAACCTGAAATAGTCCCACAGTTTGAAATGCTCGAGCTTGAGCTGTGCGGACTGCGGCATGTTGCCAGTAACAATTCCCAAGTGGCAGCGCGGATCGTTTACCAAGTTCTCCAGCAATTCAATCACGCCCGGTAACACGCGACCACCGCGCCGCTGTAGCTCGCTTGGAAGCAAGTCGAAGTAGGCGTCCCGCAATCGCTGTAGATTGCTGATCGTCGCCGGAATCCCAGCGTTTTCAAGCAATTCCGACATGATGCCGCAGTCGGTTCGACCGTGGAGCGGCACAGGTTGAATGTCGGGTCGAGCGAACTGTTCACGAGCCGCTTGCAGCAGCGCTCCGCCGCCCGCACCCTGCGAATCGATCAGCGTTCCGTCAATGTCAAACAGAAGTACGCAATGATCGTTGTTCGAATTCTCAGTTTCAGTCTAAATTAGCCAGTCTCCTGCAGCTCGAAGCACTATTTTTCCAAGACCAACAATTCAACTTTGCGAAAATCGACCGGATGGCTTTCGGATTGAAGCGAAATGAAGCCTCCGTCGAGTTTGACTGTACCTTTGGCTGCGGCTAATTCCTTGGCATGCGCATCGCGCTCGTCCAACTGCGGTTCGGTGTATTCCAACACGACTTGGCCATCGATGCTGTGCTTCATCACGCCATGACCGTGCACTTCGATTTCAACCGTAACCCACTGCTCGCCATGGTAAGTCTTCGACTTTGAACTGGTGCAGTGGGGCAGAAACAATTTGCCGTTCATAACAACATTGGTGCCCGGCGTGCATAGATTCACCGTCGTGCGTTCATCTTTGCCGTTGCCACCGAGGATTTGCACTTCGATCGAGGCTGGAAAGTCCTGATCCTTAGTCATTGTTTTCGGATCTTCGCAGTGCAGCATCATGCCGCTATTGCGCGTCGCCCAGCCTGGACCACCTTTGCATTGATCGCCCACAAAGCGGTACTCGACTCGCAAACGATAATGCGAATACGGCTGTTTGTAGAACAAGTGACCAAACTTTTCGCCGAATGCTTCGTATTTATCTTTGTCGTAGCGAACTTGAAGAAGGCCATCTTGGACTCGGAAAGTATCGCCGTAATTGTCGCCCAGGTCGTGATAGCGAATTTTCGGCGTCCAACCATCGAGATTTTTTCCGTTAAAAAGCTGAATCCAGTTTTCTTTCGAACTGTCCTCTTCATTGGCGGTGTCTTGAGCTGAGCATCTCGCGATCATCGCCGCCACGGCCAATAGGCAAAAAAAGCGTAAAAAAGTGGACATTTTAGGGTTCCTCGGCGATTCGTCGTTGGAGTCGAAGTGTGAAAGCAGTTAAGTTGGGGTGAATATTTCGGCGGGCGGAAATCTGGAGCCCAGCGGAGCTTGCGTTGACCGAGGGCATCTGTTGCGGCTAAATATAATGCCTAGGTTGAGTATAAGCACTCCGAAAATAATCGGCTGCGTCCGCTCAGCATTGAAATTAGCTCCGACACTCAGTCGGACACAGTCTAATACAAGCGATTTCCTGAAGGGCTTGCGTAATGTTGTGCAGTCGAAAAACGTCGCTGAAACTAGTAGCAATCGGAGCGTTTGGCTTTGCAATGGCCATTTTCCCGACTGCATACAGGCAATCCGCTTACGGGCAATCCAAGGGAAAGTTCGATGCGTTGGACTTTCCAACGACC